>JACQBS010000027.1 GCA_016194325.1 Nitrospinota bacterium
CAGCGTTTTTCATATTCATTTTGATTCTTCATCGCCTTTACCTCCTCCAAAAAGTTTTTGGAAGAAGTTTAGACGATGTAAATTAGTTTACGATGTTATTAGATTTTTTAAGTATACGATGTTATTAGATAAACCCGGTAGTAAAATGCAGAACCTCTTTAATATTCCGCTGTCTTATTATTTCATCAATAGTCATACACAAATCTCTTTATAAGTATTAGGGTCTAAAAAACTAATTAATGAGGAGGCATCTTCTGGCTTATAACCCAATACAACAGACTTGCGTGCGCGGCAAATTCCCATTGCCATTAATCTCCGTAAATTTTCTAATCGGTCATCTCTTTCATCTTTGCCATGTGGAGTAACCTCCTGATTCAGTCCAAGAATAAAAACATAATCAAATTCAAGCCCTTTAGCAGAATGGAGTGTGCTAAGAGCAATGCTCTCATTTCCATCTGGCCATTCCGATTCCTTTGTTATATGAACATATTGAAGATTGTCATCATTTAGACACCGCTCAATTTCTCTAAACCAGCGCCCACCCATGGGGTGCATGAAAGCTATTGATTCTTGCCCAAACTTAACTTCTTTTCTAATATATTGAATAACATATTCCATCTGCTTACTAAACTTTCCTTTTAATACCTTAGGAATTGGTCCATTTCTTTCACAAGAATTTAGGTCGGGAAGAGTTCCATCATCTTCAATCTTCATATCTTTTATCAACGATATGGCAAATTGTGCAATTTCAACAGTATTTCGGTAATTTTTTGATAATCGGTAAGTATCAGATGATTTTATGGTTAATCCAGTTTCAATCCAGGTAAACCCGCGGGGATAAATACGCTGGGCAGCATCTAATACGAAGGTAAGGGAATGATCTTCCTTGAGTTGATTTTTAATGGCTCTAATTTGATTAGCAGAAAAGTCCTGCACCTCATCAGAAATAATAACATCGTATCCATGTCCTATACGTATTCTCGCTAATTTTACAGCGAGGTCATTCCAATCCATTTTACCCATGTCAAGCTTCCATTTATTATATGGATAAATTATATCGTTAATGATATTCTCTCTCATATTTTTATCCACTCGTGGGAAGATTCCACGACCATCTCTCCTGCAATTCAAATAGTCATCAAGTTTTTCAGGTAAAAAACGGCCAATGACATATTCTACTTCGTCAACAATAAAATCAGGATCAAGGGATATATTAGATCCCAACTGTTTGATATTATTAAAACGTTCTTTGTCATTAACTATGGAGGGCTTCCTTAATAAATTTACAGCCCATTTACTAAATGTAAATATATCTAATTCCAACCCATCCAAATCTTTAATTTGCCCTTTAGCTAATTCATGGATATATCCGCTTAGGGTGCGATTAAAAGTAAGGACAAGGACGCATACTTGTTCTTTTTTCTCAAGCCTTTCCCGACGGTTAATCCAAGAACTTATAAGAGATCGTAACCTCAATAAAGCTGTAGTAGTTTTTCCAGAGCCTGCGGCACCACGAATAAGAACCGTTCCTGGAGTATTTCTGCGAATAATTGGAAGTTGCTCCGGCGTTGGTCTGACATCAGCTAATACTTTCATAGATACTTTTTATATTACTCTCCATCTGATTTTCTTCAAGCCATAAAAATTATCTTTTTACAGAGCGATAATCCTTCCCTCTATGTTCAATTTCATAAATCTTTATGTGTCTTTTCTCATTATAAATCCAATACAATATGCGGTAGTCTCCCACTCTTATTCTACATAACCCCTTCAATTCATCGGGCAAAGAAGTAAGCGGGTGATGGATAATTTTATCCGCATTTGCTGCAAGCCAATCAATTTTTTGAGCAATCCTCGATTGAACAGGCTTATCAAGTTTTTTAAACGATCCCTCGGCATCCGGCAGAAAAGTTACTTTATACATAACTCTTTTTTGAGTAATTCCCAATCTTTACCCTTGCCGTGAATATCATCCTCTCTTGCCTTCCGCATTCTTTTTATAAAATCGGGATTTTGTGATAAAAGCCAATCTTCCAAATCTTCTTTTGTATCGGCAGTTTCAAAAACACTCAATGGAAAAGCTATAATTTTAGATTTCCCTTTTGTTGATAACATTTCCCCCCCCCTCAAATTTCAGATTCATCCTTCTCCCAAAATATCGCTCTTTGTAAAGATTGACTCAAATTTGTAACCCTTCTTCTCTAAATTCTCTCTTCCCCCTTCTTCTCTATCCACAAGGGCTAATACCTTAGAAACAACAAATCCAGATTCTTCCGCCTTTTCAATAGCCTTTAGTGTAGAGCCGCCGGTTGTGACAACATCTTCAACTATTGCAACCTTTGAGCCCTCTTTTAAACCCCACCCTCCCTCAATCCAGAGCTGTTTCCCGTGCTTCTTCTGCTCTTTTCTAACAAAAAAGGCGGTTAGTGGCCTCCCCTCAATATGGCTTACAAGGGCAATTGCTGTTGCTATCGGGTCAGCACCCATTGTAAGCCCCCCAACACCATCAAGTCCAAGTCTCTTTATTTTTTCAAACATCAACTTCCCTACAAGAAATGCCCCCTTCGGATTAGTAGTAGTCATCTTACCATCAATATAAAAATCACTATCCTTACCTGATGAAAGGACTACCTTTCTCTTTTCGTATGACTGCTTTTTTACTATCTGCAACAACTCATCTTTTAATGTCATCTCTCCCCCTTTTTGAGAGAAATTTACCATATACCACACTGAATATTCAAGAACAAAAACCAAAAACCTAATTAAACCACTGAGACACTGAGGCACTGAGGAAAATATGAATATTTTAAAAATTTTTAATATCTCTGTGTCTCCGTGCCTATGTGGTAAATTTTATAAATTCCTTGTTTTACTGCCAAAAGAAAATTATAATAACTCCCATGTCAGAGCCTATATTACAGGTTAAGAATCTTAAGACCTACTTCTATACATCGGAAGGTGTCGCAAAGGCAGTTGATGGTGTAAGCTACAGTGTAAATGAGGGTGAGACACTCGGACTTGTGGGTGAATCGGGCTGTGGAAAGACTGTAATTGCCTTGTCAATATTAAGATTGATACAGGAGCCTCCCGGAAGGATTGTAAATGGAGAGATAATTTTTGAGGATAATGACTTACTTAAACTCTCTCCTGAGGAAATAAGAAAGGTCAGGGGAAACAAAATCTCAATGATATTTCAGGAGCCAATGACAGCCTTGAATCCAGTCTTTACCGTCGGCAACCAGATTTCTGAGGCATTTACTGTGCATAAAGGTTTAGGCAGGAGGGAGGCAATGGAGATGTCCATAGAGATGCTTAAGCATGTGGGAATACCTGCCCCTGAAAGGATTGCCTATCAATACCCCCATCAGTTGAGCGGCGGCATGAGGCAGAGGGTCATGATAGCCATGGCACTCGCCTGCAACCCGAAGATTCTGATTGCAGATGAACCCACAACAGCACTTGATGTAACAATACAGGCACAGATACTTGACCTCATGATTAAATTAAAAGAGGAGTTTGGCTCTGCCGTAATCTTAATAACCCATGACCTCGGAATTATTGCTGATACGGCAAAAAATGTAGTAATCATGTATGCTGGCAAGGTGGCTGAAAAGGCTGATGTCAAGACAATCTTTGCAAATCCATTACATCCATATACTCAGGGACTCTTGAAATCTGTTCCCCGTGTAGATAAGGCTGCAGAAAATCACAAAATAAAAAGGAGGCTTCAGGAGATACCAGGGATTGTCCCGAGTCTCTATAATCTGCCAAAGGGGTGCTATTTCAATCCCCGATGTCCGTATGTAATGGATATATGCAGAGAAAAAGAGCCTGAGTTAAAGGATGGAGGCAATGGACATTTGGCATCATGCTGGCTGGTGAGTTAACACTCTTACAAAGTAAACTATGAGCTAAGTATAATTTTCTGAATTTGTTATAATATATTAGTGGATGTGATTGAAAATGACAAAGACGATTCATGCTATATACGAGCATGGTGTTTTGAGACCTTTGAACCAAATAGAAGGATTAGAGGAGAATACTGAGGTTGAGGTAACTATTTCTACTGAAAAAAGGGGGACTCATCCAATTCTAAAATTTGCCGGCATACTCAGTAATAGAGAGGCGGATGAAATGATGAATGTGATAGAAGATGAATTTGAAAAGGTAAATTTGAATGAATGGAAAGATTAGCCTTGATACAAATATTATGAACAACACATTACTCAAAGTTACAAATTTAAAAAAGCACTTCCCCATAAAGGGTGGTATCTTTTCAAAGACAGTAGGATATGTCTATGCAGTGGATGGAATATCCTTTGAAATACGACACGGAGAAACTCTGGGTCTTGTGGGTGAGAGTGGCTGTGGGAAAACCACAGCAGGAAGGGCGATACTTCGTCTGACAGAGCCTACAGAGGGAAAAATTGAATTTGAAGGAAAGGATATAACAAATTTAAGCAAGAAAGAACTCCGCCCTCTGAGAAGGGAGATGCAGATTATATTTCAGGACCCTTATGCATCATTAAATCCTCGCATGAAAGTGGGGAGTATCATTGGCGAACCGATTGAGATACATAAGCTCGCAAAAGGGAAACAAAAGGAGGAGATGGTTGCCAATCTGATGAGGAGGGTTGGTTTAAGGGCAGACCACATGAAGAGATACCCACATGAATTCAGCGGTGGACAGAGGCAGAGGGTCGGAATAGCGAGGGCACTGGCTTTAAATCCAAAACTGATTATTGGTGATGAGCCTGTCTCAGCACTTGATGTATCAATACAAGCACAGGTAATAAACCTCCTTGAAGACCTTCAGGATGAATTTAAACTTTCGTATCTCATCATATCCCATGATTTGAGGCTTATTGAGCATATAAGCGACAGGGTGGCAGTAATGTATTTAGGCAGACTTGTAGAGATTGCAGATAGTGAGAAACTTTATTCATCTCCACAACATCCATACACAGAGGCACTACTTTCAGCAGTCCCCATACCTGACCCTGCTGTAAAAAAGAAGAGGATTATATTAAAAGGGGATGTCCCATCACCAATAAAACCGCCACCAGGATGCTATTTCCATCCCCGATGCCCTTATAAAATGACAATATGCGAAACTGTCTATCCTGAATTGAAGGATATTGGAAATGGGCATATTGTGGCGTGTCATCTACGCAACCCTCCAGTTTGAGAAGAAATTCTATGAATCATAGACATACCAATAATCTCATTAGGGAAAGCAGCCCCTATCTGCTTCAGCATGCCCATAATCCGGTGGAGTGGTATCCATGGGGACCGGAAGCGTTAGAGCGGGCCAGGGCAGAGCAAAAACCGATCATGCTATCTATTGGATATTCAGCCTGCCACTGGTGCCATGTGATGGAGAGGGAGTCCTTTGAGAACGAAGATATCGCCGCCATCATGAATCAAAACTTTATCAATATTAAAGTAGACAGGGAGGAGCGTCCAGACCTTGATCAAATCTACCAAACTGCTGTCCAGATGTTCTTTGGGATGGGCGGAGGTTGGCCTCTAAATATTTTTTTAACCCCTGATGGAAAACCTTTTTACGGCGGAACATATTTTCCACCGGTAGACCACCACAAACTCCCATCATTCCCCAGAGTGCTCCTTGCGGTTGCTGATGCCTATAAGCAAAAATATGAGGATATTCAGAATACCACATTACAGATAATAAAGGGACTGAGTCAACTTAATGAATTTCATTCCTATAAAGAGACAATATCTATTGAGGCTGTCAAGGAAGCGGCACAATCAATTGCAGAATCCTTTGAGCCTGTTTACGGGGGTTTCGGGGATGCACCTAAATTTCCTAACACCATGGCTTTGTCACTACTCCTGAGATACAATAAAATCACCGGTGACACGACCACTCTATATCATGTAAAACATACACTAAAAAAAATGGCTGACGGTGGAATCTATGACCACCTTGGCGGCGGCTTCCACAGATACTCAGTGGACAAGCGATGGCTGATTCCTCATTTTGAAAAGATGCTGTATGATAATTCCCAGCTTATCAATCTTTACCTTGAGGCATATCAGGCAACAGGTGATGAATTCTTCAAAGACGTCGCTGTGAAGTCCTTGGCATATATCCGGAGGGAGATGCTGTCACCTAAAGGAGGTTTTTACTCCACTCAGGATGCGGACATAGAAGGAGAAGAAGGAAAGTTTTTTGTTTGGACTCCATACGAAGTAATAGATATTTTGGGAGAAGAGATTGGCCGAATCTTCTGCCGATATTATGATGTAACAAATCACGGTAACTTTGAGGGCAAGAATATCCTCCACGCAGATATTCCCTTAGAGGTCATTGCTGAGGAGTTTCATGAGTCGTCTGAAGATGTTGACCATCTTATTAAGGAGGCCAGACATAAAATGTTTCTGTCCCGTGAGAAAAGGGGCAAGCCTTTCCGTGACGAAAAGATACTGACAAGTTGGAATGCCTTGATGATTTCTGCCGTAGTAAAGGCTTACAACATACTGGGAGATATTGATTATTTAATGATGGGCAGAAAGTGCACCGACTTTATCTTGAAAAATTTATTTAAAAATAACCGACTGTTGAGTAATTATAAAGACGGGGCAGCCAGGCTCAACGGCTACCTTGATGATTACTCCTTCTTTGCCGCTTCCCTGCTGGATCTTTACGAGGCAACCTTTGAATCTAATTATCTTGAGAAGGCAAACCTGATTACAAACATTATGATAGAGCAGTTTTGGGATGAGAGTGGAGACGGGGGATTTTACTTTACAGGCAATGACCATGAGCCGCTGATTACCAGAACAAAGTCCGGTTATGACCACTCTATTCCTTCTGGAAATGCCATCGCAGCGATTGACTTGCTCAGATTGTACCATCTGACGGATTCTAATGATTACTTAATTAAAGCTGAACAGATACTGAGGCTATTTTATCAGCCTTCGCGGGAAAATCCTTTCGGCTATGCCAGCATGTTTAGTGCATTAGATTTCTATCTGGAAAAACCAAAAGAAATTATGCTGTCGGGTAAAAAAGAATCCCATGAGGTAGTAGAGATGCTGAGACAAATCCATAAACTATATTTACCGAATAAGACCATTACCTTTGTAGATACCGAACAAACTAAAAAAGGACGGCTTCCCTCTATTTTGAAAGGAAAGACCTTAAAGGGCGACAAACTTACAGTATATGTCTGCCATAACTTCACCTGTTCAATGCCTGTGACAGAATGGGCAGATTTAAAAGAACTGCTTCTATCAAAGTAGTATTGAGAGGAGATTACTTTTTATTATACCGAGTATAAGCTTAATCTATTTTCCACCCCTCTTTTTCTCATGAAATAACTCGCTTCCAGCACCAGGATACACCCTTCGTTCTTCTCTCGGTGTTGGTCTCTCAACCTTTTGCCATTTGTCTGATTGTGGCTCCGAGCCTTCAAGAGTTATGGCGGAAGGCTTTGTATCCCTCATAGCCGGATTTCTACGGATGTCAACACCCTCTTTATTATAGCTGAACTCAATCGGAATGCCGTTTGGGTCATAGGCATAAATAGAATGGATAAAACCGTGGTCAATAACATCCGACACCTCAAACCCTGCTGCGGACAGTTTATCCTTCAGTTCCCAAAGGTTATCTTCAGTTTCTACTCCAAAGGATACATGGTCAAATATAAAAGGCCCCTTGACCGGCTGACCATGAACCTTTTCCTCAACTGCCTTTACACCAGTCCATTCAAAGAAGGCAATGAGGTCATTTTCCGATATCTCAAAAAAATAATGCCTGTATCCCGGCTGTCCCAGCCCTGCCACCAGCCTCATTCCGAGCAGGTCCCGCCAGAACAGGATGGTCTTGTCCATATCTCCAGTTGCCATAGCAAGGTGATTTACACCATTAAATTTTATCATAATTCACCCCCTCTCTGAATTAAAGCTATTTAAAGATAGATATATAATTTCCATATCCTTCTTTTTCCAGATTCTCCTTTGGAATGAATCTCAGTGCTGCGGAGTTTATACAGTATCTGAGCCCGCTCGGTTTTGGGCCGTCGTTGAATACATGCCCGAGATGAGAATCAGCGTGTCTGCTCTTAACCTCCGTTCTTACTGTAAAGAGGCTTCTATCCTCCCTTTCCACAATATTATTTGGCTCCAGCGGCTTTGTAAAGCTTGGCCATCCGGTACCTGAGTCAAACTTATAGTTAGAACTGAAAAGCGGCTCGCCAGAAACAATATCTACATATATACCCTCTTTCTTATTGTCCCAATACTCATTCTGAAAGGGAGGCTCTGTACCATTTTTTTGTGTGACTTTGAACTGAAGCGGTGTGAGTCTCTTCATTAGTCCCTCTTTGGAAGGATTTTTAAAAGATTCCTCATTCTTTTCCCTCCCTTCCCAAATCTTTTTGAGAAACTGGTCACGCCCTGACCTTCCCCTGTAATACTTGTACCTTATCGTGTTTTTCTTGTAATAATCCTGATGGTAGTCCTCAGCCCTGTAAAAAATATCAAATTTAAGTATCTCTGTAATAATAGGCTTTTCGTAGATTCTTGCCTTTTCCAGTTTCTCTTTTGACAGTTCTGCCAATCTCTTTTGCTCATCATTGTGATAAAAAATAGCTGAACTATATTGCGTCCCCCTGTCAACAAAGGAACCCCCAGCATCTGTCGGGTCTATCTGCCTCCAGAAAATTTCTATTAGCTCTTCATAGCGTATCTTACTTGGGTCATAAATAACCTGTATAGCCTCATAATGGCCGGTGGTTCCAGAAGACACCTCTTCATAGGTCGGATTCTTTTTATGCCCGCCGGTATAACCAGATATGACCTCTACAACACCTTCAAGCTTTTCAAATGGAGGCTCCATGCACCAGAAACATCCTCCTGCAAAGGTCGCGTTTTCAAGATTCTTATTACCACTACTCATAGAAACACCTCCAGCAGGGCTTTCAGCATTAGAACAGCCGTCCAAAATAGAAAACAACACAACCGCTATCAACAGAAATTCTTTCATCACAAACCTCCATCTGTTAGAGTGGATACTTATAAAACTTTATCCAACTATTTTAGTGTGATATATTAATTACCATAGTCCTTATTCCAAAAATCATCTACACAATATCAGAAAGACCCAAAATCTGATTTAGGATTTTGGGTAAAATCGCCAAGTCGCCCGAAAGACAAGTCTGGCAGGCAATTTTGCGACGCAACCGTATATCACCCATACGGTGAGGAGCAAAATTGCCGAAGACGCAGTATTTCGGGATGAATCGGCGATTTTAAATCCCGCTAAGGCGGGATTTGGGGAAAGATATGGAACTGATATATAAGTGTCTTATATGCGGCTATATCTATAGCTGTCATGGGCAATGCGGAGACCCACCCGAAAAATGCCCCGATTGCGGGGCATCTAAGGAAGACTTTGCAGAGGTTGAAGAGGATTGAAACAATTCGTCAATCGGCAAGCAATTTCGAGAAATGATTATGATGCTCCTCCTCTTCTGCAAGAATATCAGTAAAAAGATTGGTTGTAACAGTATCACCTTCCTTCTCAGCAATGGTTATTATTTCCCTATAAAGGGCGATAGCCTCTTCCTCTTGCTTTTTATCAATCCTTAGCATTTCCTTTGCAGTATTTCCAATCTTAATAGGCATTGGCTGGTGGGTTGGCACACCCCCAAGATAAAAAACTCTTTCTGCTATTTCCTCTGCGTGTTTCATTTCTGTAATAGAAATCTTTTTAAATATATCACCCAATGTATCTGCATTAATACCCTTAACCATTATATGCTGCCACATATACTGAATACTTACCTGAATCTCCATCGCTATTGCAGAATTAAGCCTCCCCATCAATTTTTTACTTGCCATAATAACCTCCTTTTCAATCTGTTACTTCATTTAGGTTTTAATCAAATCTTAAACTCAAGATTATTCCGTCTCCTCAATAGTAATTTCTGGAAAATCACACCAGAACCCTGAACGGATAAGGGAATCGTGTTCATATTTAAGAAGATTATAATGATTCTTCTCCATATCTGATAGTTTTAAAAATATATCACGGATATCAGATTGCTTTGCCTTTTCGGCAGACTTTGCATAAAACTCTTGAGCATCCTCCTCTATCTTCATGGCTATATTCAATGCCTTTAAATCGCCGCTATCCACCTTAAGCAGGAGGCTGCTATCAATCAAAAACCCCTTTTCCTTCTGTTTATGCCCAATTGTATTAGAACCCTTCCCTTCACCGCCCTTCAATCTGTTATAAGCATCCTCAAGGGTCTTAAAGTGCTCTGTTTCATCCCTTGCCAGATATTTAAACATCTCCTTCCCCTTTGGATCCTTTGTAATTGTGGAGGCTTGGATATAAAATTCATATCCATCTTTTTCAGATTCCATTGCCTGTTTTAATATCTCCAGAACAACCTTGTTATCTTTTTTCATCATCCCTCCCTTTGCCATTCAAAGAGAACTATTTTGCCTGGAACTTTCATATATACAATCTTCAAAGTGTGTTGAATAGGCGAGATTAATTCAAAAGGATAAGAAATTGCCTCTATCTTATAATTCGTAATATATGCTAAAAAAAACTATTGTCAAGTAAATTTGATGAATGTGGGGAGTGAGGACAATAGAAGACGAGTGTGTGGATAACTAAGGTGTGAATTTTTAAAAGATGCTTAAAAATACTTAAAAAAAGAGGCTGATTTCAAGTTTAGTTTGAAATTTTTACTAAACAACCCCCCTATTTTTGTCAGTTTATTGACACTTTTAATTATTTTCTCCCATTTTCTCCCCCCTAATTCCCCTCTATATAATGTATAGCCTTTTTAATTTAAACTCTTTTAGGATTTTTACACCCCCTCCCCATCAACGACCACTACACCCTTTTTTAGTATAATAGAAAAGAGGGAGGAAAAGGGTATATATATAGTATAGCCTTTTTTTAATGTTTACCACCTTTTATAATCCTCCCTTCCCCTTCTGTGTAGCCCTTATTCACACCAATTTTTACTTTTTGTATCACCAAAATAAGAGATAGTAAGATTTTTAGAAAATAAAACATCAGCAATATTATGGTCGTCAACCACTACCGTTGCAAGTATCCTAAAGTATTTATCCCTTCTAACATCCTTCAACACAATATTATTTGAGTGTGAGAGAAGGTTTTTAATTACTTCCTTCGCTTCCCTTGCAAGCCTTTTTTCCTTTTCACACTTTCCTTTAATTTCAGGAGTATCTATACCATACACTCGGACGGTAATTTTATCCCCTATTAGCGGATGAACACCTGGGATGTTAAAAGTGATAGTATCTCCATCGTAGTTGTCAATATAAACAACACCAGAGATGTCTCCATATGACCGTTGGTGGGCAGCGTGTGATGGTGAGGCTAATATAAGAAGAATAATATAAGTAAAAAGGTATTTCATTTTAAATCTATAGTTTCTTTATCCCATCCAAAAACATCATAATAGCGATACATAAAAGTATGATAGCGATCCACTTCATCTATAGAAATTTCTATTTCTTTAGATATTAATTTAGCGTGTTCATCACTCAATATCATAACGTTATTTTTTTCTATAAGTTTTTTCCATAAAAGCACTACTCTTTTACCTATTTTAAAGGTTTTTTTGTCTGGTGGGTGAAGAGGAATATTATTATTTATTTCACCCGTAGGTTTATTATCAAAAAGGTCAAATATAGGCTTTCCTATTTTAGAGTTATACTCCTTCATTTGTTTATTTGATGGGATACAATAGGTAATCATTATATTTACACCTTCTCTATACTCTGCGGTACCTGTAAAAATAGATGAATAAGTAAAAGATTCTCCTAAAACCTTATCATCAGGGATGAGATACAGTTCTATACGACCATTTTCATAAGTTTGTTTTAATTTCATAAGTATATATAATATGGTAGGTCGTATCTGATTTCTTTTAATATCATAAGGCACAATAGCAAACACATCTAATCGCCCTCCATGGCGTTCTATTGATATAGTAGTAGTTTTAATAGCACCCTTAAAATCATCATCAGTTATTATTTGATTGATAGCCAGAGAATCATAAGAAGACAAACAAACAATAAAAGAAAAGTATATTACAGTTTTTATTAGTCTATATATAATATTTTTCATAAGCCCTCCTTATCACATACCTGTGAGCCATGTGCAGGGTTTAAATTTAATTTCTTTTTTACCTTTTTTTGATCGTTTAATAATACCAAAACCTCTACTGGTTGCCTTTGCACAGACTTCTAATTTATGTTCTATGCTGTTTTTTTCATCTCGACCACCTCCTCTTTTGGTAGGGTTTCCTTTTTTTTAGTTTCATCGTAAGCCTCCTCAATAATTCCCCGAACTTTTGCCCTTATATCAAAACTTCCTTCATTATATATAGACTCAAGTTTTTGATAGAGATCGGAGAGGCGCGGGTCTTTGTATTGTGGTTTTTCAACCAGTATATTTTTTCCCCGCTCCATCTCTCCTTCGCCAGTGAGAAGCCAGTCAAGAGAAACATTAACTAATTTAGAAATTTTTACCAATATAGTATTTGGA
>JACQBS010000045.1 GCA_016194325.1 Nitrospinota bacterium
CAGCGTTTTTCATATTCATTTTGATTCTTCATCGCCTTTACCTCCTCCAAAAAGTTTTTGGAAGAAGTTTAGACGATGTAAATTAGTTTACGATGTTATTAGATTTTTTAAGTATACGATGTTATTAGATAAACCCGCTACGCATAGCTTACCTCTTTTAAAATATCTTCTTTTAACTGAGGCCTAAGCGCATCAACAGTAACCAAATCAATATGCCTTTTGTATAAGTCTTCAAGGAAGAATTTTAATTCCATATAATTATCAAAAGTTTTACGACCACTTTCAAACTCAACAAGAACATCAATATCACTGTCTTCTTTTCCCTCGCCTCTTGCGAATGAACCAAAGACACCTATCTTTTTGATACCGTATTTCTGTTTGATAACATCTTCACTCTTTTTTAATATCTCTACTGCCTTCATCTCTTGCACCTATGTTATAATATTGAATCTTTATTTTATTCTTCAAATTTTTGTTTCTTGCCTTTTACTACAAGAACATAACAGTTATCCCCTATCTTTTCCATATTAACACTTTTTAGCAAAAAGCTTATGCCATTAAACAATTTCTTTAGTAAATTTAAAGGAGATTTTTTAGAGCTTAAAATTGGCATTAAAAACTCTGCATCAGAAGAATTATATTTATAAATGCCATTTAATAATCGGGTAAAATCTTTAGACTTTAAAAATTTATTTTGAATTTTCATATTCTTCCCTAAATTTGTTATTATATCTCAAGCATAATTTTATGAGCAATTGCCGCAAAATTACGAATTCTTTTTTGCAATTGCGCAACAACTGCGGCAGTAATTAGATGGTCATCTTTCAAATCCACAAATCTGAATTTACATGGATTGCTTTCATATTTTTTCTTTGTTCTGACTAGTCAACATGAATTGATATCATACTTGTAAAGACAATCTATTTTACAAGTTCTCTTTAATTGTTTCCAACTCGACATTATTAAGTTGAACTTCATGGGCAATCGCTGTAAATTCTGCCATGTATTTGCTATGTAATGCGTAAAACTGTCCGACATCTAAGTTTTCGTACTCCCATGGATTTTGTTTTGCAAGTGCTTCTTGAATTTTATAAACAATATTTTCTGAAACTATTTCTGCCAATAATAATTTAAAATGAGGCATATTTTGCCCCTCAAAATCTGGTGAAGGGACTAGATATCTCTTTACAGAGGGATGACTTGCAGAAATAAGCAATTTGTTTGGGTTATTAGGTGTGTCCCATTTTGCCATGGAACTTCCAAAAGATTCCGATACAATCTCAATTGAAAGAGGAATGTCTTCATCTGGCTTAGATTGAATTACTTTAACTTCAGTTTGAGCAGACCGCCCATGTATTGAAGCGGTTATTTTACCCTTTGCTTTAAGCCTTCTACCGTGAATAGTTACATAACCTTCAGCATAATTTGTTCCTTGAATTGGTCTAAGACGAGCCTGTGGTTTAACAATTACAATGTCTTCACAATCGCAATTAACTTCAACGGATGTTTCATCAGATACTACTTCTGGATATTTTGCACGCAAAACCAATTGTTTCTTGCGACCTTCTCTTACATAATATAATTCTCGCTCAAAAGCCAATCCCTCAGGAATATCTATATCTTCTGTTTTGCTTTCCACTACAGAGACTATTGCCTCAGCATTAATAAATCCATCATAAGATACAGTTATAATAGCACTGTTTGTCGGTTGAACTCCTTGAACTTTAAAACTACCAGTGAGAATTCCCTCACTGGTAGGACTTTTTGAAAGAAGAAATTCTGGAGTAATAATACGAACCCTGTCATCATCACAAGTTACTCTTGCCACCTCTTTTTCTGATACTCCTTCTTTCTTTTTCGCTCTAAATCCAAAGGTTTTGATCTCATTAACTGCAAGTATATAACTTGGAGGAAGGATTAAGACACCAGATTTAGCAAATGCCTTGATTTCTGTTTTATCAAGTTCATTAGCAAATTCTTCTAATTCTTCTACCTTATCTTGTATAAATTTGCTTGCAGCTCTCGCCAGTTTCTTCAACCGTTCTTTTGTTTCTTCATTTTCTATTTGGACTCTTTTAGCCTTTTCTTTTTCTTTGTCATTGGCAATTAAGGCTCGTAATCTTTCAGTTGGTATTTGAAATAATGCCATAGTGAAAGGATGATCTCTCCTAAGTCCACCTTGTCTATTAGGGTCAATAAGAAGATTTGGGTTGTTTTCTGGATGAGGCTGTTTATCTTCTCTTCGTTTATCAAATTCTTTACAAATCTTATCAATGTGAGAACAGGTCAGTTTGCCAAAATAAAAATGTGCATAATGGTCGCTTTCAAACTCATTACTAAAGAGTGTAATCTCATGAATTGCTCGCTCCCCTTTTATTAAAAAACCAGTTCTTCTAAACCGCTTATCAGGTGGGTCTTCAAGGGGTTCAGAATGTTTATAAATTATTAAATGTGCAGTAGTTCCTTGATAATCAGGAACTTCAAATTCTTCCTCAATTACTTTTTCAGCAGGAGGATCATTATATATGAGAGGGTCTGAAGTGCCTTCATTTAAGTTTTTTAAGGAAACTTTTAAATTAGAATCCTTATGCATTATATCTCTCATGTTGCTGACAAAGTTGTGCCTTCCATGCATCGTCTTTTTTTCTCCGTTCCAAAATTTCTGTTGTAGGTGAAAAGAAATTTATTTCCTCATGTTGTTCCCCGTGATGTTCAAAAGCAATCTTGAGTGAAGGCGAATAGCCATCCAATTCCATTTTATTACCGCGTTCATTTTTGAGCCATGAAGGATAGGCTTTTTTAAATTCGGTTTTAAAGATTTGCTCAAATGCGACACGGCAGATTTGCTCGGAAATATACCATGTGCACTCAGGACACCATCGGCCATGTTTGATGCTCGCAGGTTCAGCCTCCCACACATGGACTGCCGAGCATTTCCATTTGAGTTTTGTCTGACTATTTACATATCGCTCAGATAAGCAATTGCCTCCTCTTGTTTCTGCAATTGCCCTCATATCGGCAATTGAGGCATGTTTGCCCCAACACCTTGGGCACCAGTTTTTACCATATTTAATGTTGCTGGGAGTGTTTTCCCAATGATGGCCTTTGGCACATTTCCACACCAGTTTTTTATGAGGTCCCAGATAGTTTTCGGACAAGCATTTTCCACCTCTGGTTTGTGCAATCTCCTCCATTTCTTCAATAGTGATTGGTCTACCTCTATTACAACCGGGACACCAACTACCACTCAGAACATGGCTAACTCTGGCTTCCCATTGATGCCCTTTAGAACATTGCCAGAAAAGTTTTGAGTTACAGTTTTTGAAAGCCGAAGATAAGCATTCGCCACCTCTTGAACGGGCAAACTGCTGCATATCTACGATTGTGTATTTCGGTTTTCTGGAATACCTTGCACAAATTCGACACCATGTGCCTCTTAAAACACTGTCAGGAGTTGCCGCCCACTGGTGGCCATTTTCACATCTCCAGAAGAGTTTTTGTTTGACTCCTCCATAGGTAGAGGAGAAGCATTCTCTATTTTTCTCCTTTTCGGTTCAGGTGGTGTCATCAACTGACGAATGGCGTCGAAGACAACCTTGAACTGGGCATCATATTTCTTCTCCATTGCATTCAATTTGCGAGACAATTCTTTATGTGTCATTGCAAATTCACGTAATTTAACGAATGCCCTCATGATGGCCACGTTGACATCTATTGCGCATTCACTGTTTAGAACTCCCGAAAGCATAGCCACGCCTTGCTCTGTAAAAGCATAAGGCAAATATTTTCTGTGTTGTCCTCTGCCTATCTTTAAGGTCGCATTTTGCGACCTTAAAGAAGTAAATTCTTCGGGAGTCAGTTGAAACATAAAATCCGGAGGGAATCTCTTTATATTTCGCCTGACTTGTTCATTTAATCTTTTTGTGGACACTTCATAGAGATCCGCAAGGTCGCTATCAAGCATAACTCTATGACCTCTTATCAGTAATATTCTTTGAGCAATCGGATTAAGCGGTATAAGTTCCATATTATCATCCCCCTTTTTACCACATCTTTACTCACAAAAAATATTCTCGTTGAATTAACTCTTACTCCTGCCGATAAAGCAGGATACCTCCTCGCTTCCAGCCGACCTACTGGAGTTTTTCAATTGCCTTTAATAGCTTCAATTTTCAGTATATTCTTTGTATCTTTATCAACCTTCCCATAATCTGCAACCCTTTTTCCCACAATCCATAATATTATATCCCCTGAAACAATTAAAGGGATGCTGTCCCTCTCCCTCCTTGGTATTTTTTCATCAATAAAAAACTCTTTCAATTTCTTTGACCCCTTCATACCAGAGGGATGAAATATATCACCATTAACCCTGTTTCTAACTCTCAATGCTCCTTTAATTTTATCCATATCAAAGAATGATATGTATTTATTACGCAGGCTGAAGCCTGCGGCTACAAAATCCACAGGACTGATTATCTCTGCAATAAATTTATATTCGGGTTTAGATAAGATTGTCTCACCCGGTATCTTAAGGGGTATATCAAATCTGACTTCAGCCTCCTCTGCAACCTCAACTTCTCTAAATAATTTTAACTTATCATACTCATAAAGAACACAAATTCCATCAGGCAGATTCAGGGACTTGCCTGAAAACCCTTTATTGATTGAATTAAGTATATCCTCTACATGCACAGCGGAGATTTTTAATAAATCCCCTTTTATCATTTTTAGGGCAATTCTTATAATCCTCCTTTTAATGGCAATATGAAAATTCTTAAGTTTCAAGACATCAATCTCTATAAAACCGCTCCCATTTGGTGAACCTATAGCCGACATGATTGTTGAGCAGTAACTCTCAAGGAATTCATCCTCATCACCTACAATTTCCGCCGCCTCTCTTAATGTCTCTATAATATTAGGGTTGTATTCTTTCTTTAGCAGTGGTATGAGTTCAAGTCTGATTTTATTGCGGAGATAGTAGGGTTCTAAATTTGAAGGGTCTTCCACATACTTAAGCCTCTTCTCTTTCACAAATTCGGTTATCTCATCTCTCCTAATTTCAATTAAGGGACGGATTATTTTATTAGATTCGCTTCGCTCACTACAAGCCCTTACAGGCTTTATTCCTGCAATACCTTTTGCCCCCGAACCCCTTAATAACCTTATCAAAACTGTCTCTGCCTGGTCATTGGCATTATGTCCAAGGGCTATCTTATTTGCCGAAGTTTTTTTTGCAGTCCTTTCAAAGAAATCATATCTCAACTCCCTCGCCGCAGCCTGTTTTGATAAACCCTTTTCAGTCATATATCCTAAAACATCAATCTTTTCTATTACAGACGGAAGTTTTAACTCATCTGCAATTTTTCTAACAAACTCTGCCTCTTTATCAGATTGTTCTCCCCTGAGTCCGTGATTTGCATGGGCTGCAACAAGACTACATTTTAAATCATCCTTCAAAAAAAAGAGGGAATATAAAAGAGTTATTGAATCTATTCCACCTGATACACCGACAAGGACAGTATCTTTCTCGGTAATCATTTTATATCTTCTAATGAAGCCTATTATTTCATTGAGGAATAGTCTATACATTCTGAGGGATAGTTATTTAACAACAGAATCTTTCTCTGTTTTTAAGAGGCTTTTTGTTCTTGAAGTTTTTCCTGAACCCAAATATTAATTAAAGTATCAGCGGTTATACCTCTTTTTTGAGCAAGAGCCTGAATCCTTTCTGAAAGTATCCTATCAACTGCATAATAAGTAACTTCAGATTCAACTTTAACTTTAAAAGATACCTTTTTGGTTTTACCCCAAAAATTTGATAAATCGTGTATATCCCAGAACTCGCCAATTTCTCTGTAAGATGCCGCTTGTGATACTGAGCTTTTATGTTTTCTCATATAGTCTCCTTTCAGCCTTTGTCATATCTCGTGCCGATAAAATCAAAGCATTTTTATCGCCTTTATAAATAAAGAAAATAATAAGATAGCGACCATTCTCGGTCTGTCCCATTGCTGCATAAACATTCTCATTTAAGCGATGTCCTTTCTCAACAAATCTAAAATGCGGTTTATTTGATAAAACCTCCCTAACTTCACTCTGATGAACATTATGTTTTCGTGCAAGTTTTTCAACAATATCATCAAGCCAGATGAGACCCTTAATTTTCAACTATATTCTCCTGAATTTATCATTAGATAAACTTTAGTTCTTATATAATTAGTTTAAATTATATCACTCAAAAATATAAAACTTCAAAGATAAATTGGATGAAACCCATGTCAGCCGGATGATTCGTTAGGCACATGGATAGTCAAATACAATTATTTGTGGGCTGTTTAACAAATCGCCAGCAACGAACCATTTGCTTTGGTCAGGTGCATTTGCCCCCAACAACCAAAGAGATGCAATATTTAATTTCGACACTTTTATTAGCGAGAGGTCTAAACGCATTTGACGATTAACATGAATAACAACTGCTGTATCATTTGAAACCGGATACCGATTTAACTTAGCAATCTCCTTGTTTATATCAGTATTCGGATTTAATTCCTCAGGTACGACTTCTTTGATTTGAATGGGAGCAAAATGTTGAGTATCGTCTTTGATCCACATAGCGACTGCATCGTAATCAGATGATTCATATGGCACTACATAAACTGGGACACCTTGAAGTTTAGCCTGGCCATAGCAAAATAAAGCTGCCTCCCACCCTTCACGATGCTGTTTTAATTGAGGTGTTCTCAGGTTTTTGACTCTATCGGGTAGAATGCTGTTGGCAACTTGTAGTTGAATTATTCGAAGTTTTGGAAGTACTGTAGTAGGGTTGACAAAATTCAATTTTCTCCATTCATTAAGTCTCGTGTCCATCTTTATTTTTTCCTAATATTTAATTACTACATCGAACAATTCTGCTTTCAATTTTGGATAACTACAACTTCTCTGCACTATGGTTATCTCCTCTCCTCAATCGGTGTATAGGGCTGGTTGTGGGTGCCTATATATTTCTGGTCGGGGCGGTAGATTTTGTTGGTCTTCAACTGCTCAAGCCAGTGTGCGAGCCATCCTGAGACCCTCCCCATTGCAAATATGGGTGTAAAAAGGTCTGTTGGGATGCCAAGCCCCTGAAATACAATCCCTGAATAGAAATCTATATTTGGAAATATCTTCTTATGGCTCAGTTTTTCATGAACAACCTTTTCAACCTCTTCTGCAATCTTAAGAATTTTCACCTTTTTTGAATCCTTGAATAATTGTTGTGCAAAGGACTGGAGTATAGTTGACCTCGGGTCTTTTGTCTTATAAATCCTATGCCCAACACCCATGATTTTATCTCTCTTTTCAAGCTTCTTTTCTATATAAGGTCTTACATTCTCCGTTGTTCCTATTTCATTAAGCATATGTATGACCTCTTCATTTGCCCCGCCGTGAAGAGGCCCGCTCAATGTCCCTATTGCAGATGCCACAATTGTATAAGGGTCAGCGAGTGTAGAGCCTACTACCCTTGCACTGAATGTTGATGCATTCATTGTGTGGTCTGCATGGAGTATAAGCATCACATCAAGTATCTTTTCTGTAAGTGGGTCGGGTATCTTCTCAAAGAGCATATAATAAAAATTTGCAGCAAAGGAAAGGTCATTATTTGGCTGTATTGGTGCATCACCATGTCTCAGCCTGTGGCATGAAGCCACTATAGTCGGGAGTTTTGCAATTAGTCTTACAACTGACCAGTAGCGGACATCCTCAGATAAGACATTTCGGGCAGGGTAATACATACCCATCGCAGAGGTTACAGACTGGAGATACTCCATAGGATGACCATTTTCAGGCAGAAATTCCATCATCCTTAAAATTTTAAGTTTCAGCCTGCTGTGATATGTAATGTCATTTTTAAATTTTTTAAGTTCTTCACTTGTTGGCAGTCTGCCGAAAATTAGCAGGTAACTAACCTCTAAAAAATTACTCTTTTCTGCAAGAACCTCTGCAAGAATGCCCCGATACTCAAGTATCCCCTTTTCACCATCAATAAAACTGATTGACGATTCTGCTGCTGGAATTCCTGCCAGCCCCGGCACTACCTCCATCTCTTTCTCATCCATAACACACCTCCTTAAATTTGAGAGTTATTAAGAATTTTTTGTTTTATTATCCCTCTCCATGCAGTATGAACACTGCCCAGTAAAATGGGTTTGGGTATTTCGCCTTGATTTCATTTCTTGCAAGCCTCATGGCTTCAGACCTGCCCTTGCCCACCTTCAAATACTCATAGAATTTTTCCATATATTCAACTGCCGGGTCTGATGCCACTGCCCAGAGACTTACAACTATACTCTTTGCACCTGCATGCTGGAAGGCACGGGCAAAGTTTGCTACCCCTTCACCTTCAACCTCTTTGCCAACACCTGTTACACATGCCGATAATACTACCATATCAGCATTAAGTCTTAAATCAAGAACCTCACTCAATGTTAAAAATCCATCATCCTTATTTTCATTTTCCACCTGACCAAGAAGTATAAACGGCTCATTCAATCCTTGAATCATCCCCGGCAGAGAGGCATGTGTGGCGAAATGGATATACTTATATCTCTCAAGTCCTGTCTTTCTCAACTCTGTCTCATTTGCCATTACTGAAAGCAGGACATCAGGGGGTTGAGGGCGGACATTCATCATCTTTGAGATTTCCTTTACCTCAATCTCTGTCTCAGGGAGCGGCGGGAACTCTATATCTTTACCTGTAGTATCTGCCTCTGTGGTCTTACCCCATTTAGCCTTTATTGCAATCCCCCTGAATGAATATTTATCCAGACCTGCAACTTTCAGAGGCTTTTCATCGTGAGCCTGTCGAACCGATTCCTTCCATGCAAGATAGCGAGGGTCTTCTTTAGTATATATAGGATTGCCTAATGCAAAAAGAGGTCTTTCTGTTTTTCTCTCCTTCAAATTTCTTTGAAGTGCGAGGACTGTAGCTGATTGATAGTAGCTTATTTGGTATCTATCGCCAACATAGAGACTGTCCTTATAATCCTTGCCTTCTTTTATAACAAGTGCCTCAAATGGGAGCAGTCCCAATATCCCATCAGGCACGATAATCATTTTTTCGTTATCTTTTACATCCTTTAAAGCATCGGCAAGAAGAAAGTCATAAAGCCCCTTCGCCTTTTCAACAGAAAATCTCTCAATCTGTTTCGTATTCATAGGCTCAATAAATACCTTTACCTTTGCCTCAATCTCCTCTCTTGAAAGTGGGATTTTTATGAGCCTCTTTACCCCGCCTGGTGAGCCTGCCGAACCATCTACAACAAACAGATAACCCGCATCATCACCAATAGCATACTCAAGCAGAACCTCATCATCTTTAAGCGGCAGTTCTTCTGGCGGAATGGGTTTTGGATAATTTAAGGCGGTATAACTGGGATACTTTTGTCTTAACTCAGTTATCAGGTTATTAAGCTCAGCATTAAGCCCATCCTTTCTCTCTTTTAACCTTCTTAAAACATCCTCTCCTCGTTTATAAGCATCATCCCACTGGTTTTCTATTGCAGAAAGCTGGTTTAAGATAGATTGCTCCTTTTCCCTTATTTCCTCTGGGAGCTCAACCCTCTGGCTCTTTTTTGCAGACTCAGCCATAGCCTCAAGAAGTGTCCTCCCTTTTGTAGATTCCCTGCAGTGCCTCCACTAAAAAACCCAGTCTTCTCCTTTCCCTTCCGCCTCATCTCCTCAGAGATGGAGACTGCCTTCAAGAACTCAGAAGATGCCTCCTTAAACATCCCATTTCCCTTTAATGCCAGTCCATGCTGGGTGTGATACTGAATGCGTAAAGGGTCATCAGTATTCCATCTTGGCGACATATCTTTGAGCAGGGTTAGTGCCTTCTCATACCTTCCTGTTGAGAGATAAACATCTACCATGCCAGAGTTTCCACTTAATTTAACTCCTGTCATCTTTGCCATTTCTTTCTCTGCATCAAGAAATTTATCTTCTGCTTCTTTATATTTATTTTGTGAAAGGTAAACACCCCCAATGTTATTCAGGCTCATAGCTATATCTTGTGGAATTTTGAGTTCTCTATATATCTTAAGCGATTCATTATAGTAAGAGAGTGCCTTATCATATTGACCAAGGGAACGGTAAACCGCACCGATATTACCAAGGGTTATTGCTATAGATTTAGGATTATTTAATTTTTTAAATATTTTCAAAGATTCTTCATAATATTTAAGTGCCTCCTCATATTTACCAAGGGAATCGTAAATCAAACCAATTTCGTTGAGGTCTGTGGCTATATTTTTAGGGATGTTTAATTTCTTATTGATCTTCAAAGCATCTTTAAAAAAAGTTAGCGATTTATCATATTTGCCAAATTTTTTATTAATACTGCCAATATAATGAAGAGTGGCAGCAGTGTTTTCATCATGTCCTTCTATGCGAAAGATATTTAATGCCTTTTCAAAATATCCAAGTGCCTCATTATATTTTTCTTTTTTGTACTCATTATCTCCTTTATTATAAAGATTTACTGCTTCCCTTAATTGCATAGATGCACATCCCCCAAACCCAATCACAAACAAGGCAGAAAATAAGACAATTACACTTTTTTTCATTGCACGCCTCTTTATCATCTTTTAAACAAACATCTTCTCTTTTGCGAAACTAAAGCCACGATTACATCTACTCATTTTTAGCGGTTGCTATAACGCAAAGCTCACCGGAAGCCGGCTTTATTGGCGAGCCGGTGAAACAACTCGTTTGGCAAATTACTGCTACTTCGCATCTTGTCCTCTGTCAAAACCCGAAGCCTCTCTGATCAACATGCTTTCGACATCAGGAACCTTAAACTATTTTCTCAAAATCCAGGGCGTATTCACCCTTCCTCATCTTAGCCCTAAAAACGCTTGCACTCGGAAAATTGCGCTGTGTTTCATAAACGAAATCGTTCCGTAACTGTTCCTTTTCAGCGGCATGACAGCCCAAATATACTGCCGTAATAGCGTTATCTGGCAGTTCATATCTGTGGATTTTTAGTTTCGTTTCATCATTTTCCCATACTAATCTCCACTCATTCTCGTTTTTCCAAATCTCACCCTTAGAACGAATCCTTTTATCTATAACGCATTTTAGCTTCGGTCCGTAGGATTCCAAATTATTTGGGTCTGGCTCTGAATTAATTTCGAATTCAAAAATATCTTCACATTTAATTTTGGGTATTTCCTTTGTATAATTCATCTTCCACCAAGGGGACTTACTATATGGGTTATCCTGTTTTATAAGCAATTTAGCCAAAGCCGTGGTATTGAATTCTATAGCAACCCCTCGATGCCCATTTCCGTAGTGCCCCCACATATATAAATTATTGCGTGGATGGTTTCCTTCTTCTACTGCACATGTCGAAAATACAAACAAACTTTCACGCCTCTTCGCCAGCTTTGACCAACCGGCTATTAACTCCTTACAGTTTTGTTCTGGAAGTCTTTCCTTAAAAAGTGTAAGTTGTGTGGGGTGATGTTTTTGAACATAGTCCACAAGAGAAGCGTAATCATCATTAAAGTCTGTAACAAAATCCAAAATCAGATCAAAGGGGTCATTCAATTTCTCTACATGTATGAATGCAATTTGTTTGAGTGCAATACATTCAAGGGCATAATTGGTATTGCCGTAGAATCGTATAACATATTGTGGTGGTATTTCATCCATGCACATAGCTTTTATCCTGAGTCTTGATACCAGCGACCTTCATTTCATTAACGGATGTCAGTTCGGGTTTTATTTGATTTCTGTTTTTTATCAGAACCGTGCCTGAAAATCAAGGCAAAGACAATAAATGTAGAAAAAATTATACAACTGTGAACTTAGATTGTTTCGGGCTAAAGCCCTGCCTTACACCTGCCCTTTAAAGCTTTAATCACGGGGCAAGTTATTTATTGTCGTTACTATAAGCAGTTTCACTGCGTCCGATGGAGTGATTGGTTAGGCTATTGGCTGCATTCTCAATAAGTGGCGAACTTCAATACCATCGTCTAACTCCTCCCAATAGATAGCAAATCCGCCCGGTTCAAGAGACCATTTGGCTCGCTGCTCTGGAGTAGCTTTTGCTAACCAATCTAACCACTCAACTCGGTCTATCGCAACACTAATCTCCCTGCCATCGCTGAGGGAAACACAGAGTGTGTTGCCAACAAAATGAACATCGGTTGCCCCAACTTCTTCTATGATTTTACTTGCTAAAGTATCCATTCCATACCTCCAACAATTTATCCTGATTTTGGCGTGTTAATTTCAAAATATGGTTTAGTTCGGCTGTATTATAACCTTGGTTGTATTCTACCACAATAGGTTGAAGCCAAAATTTAGCCTCTTTTTCACCATGTAGAACATGGACATGGGGTGGTTCATTTATATCAGAAGAATAAAACCGAAATTTGTAACCGTTAATTACGGTTGTAGGTATTACGAACACCTTTCAATTTTGGATGAACCTTTGTTTATGTTGTGTAAACCGAACAAATTATTATCCAGTTTCTGTTTTTCTATGAAAACCTTATCTCAAAATCACGGCAAAGACAATAAAATGATTTAATACCTCACTGAAGGGTGAAAAAAATTGCAGCCTTCGTTAAAAAACCCCCTTGCCCCCCTTTATTAAGGGGGGATTTATTTACCTTTGCATTTCATTTAATATCCTATGATTTTATACCCAAAGCTATTTTCAAACATGAATCAATATTTCTTATAAGCTTCTCAGTTAATTTTCCTATGACCTTATCAACAAATCTTTTTGAAAGTGAAACTATTCCTTCGCATTTTATTACAGAATCAATTTGAATCCATGCAAGTTTTCCCTCGCCGCTATCTTTATGCAATAAAATATGTGTTGATTCTAAAGAATATCCCTTATACGAAGTGAGAGGGACTAAGATTAAGTTTTCAACTCTATCGTTGTCTTCATCCCTGCTAACAATAAGAGCCGGTCTCTTTTTCTGCTGCGATAAATCCGAGAAGGGATAATAGACAAGGATAATATTTCCCCTTTTATACCTTATTGTAGATGTCAAGCTCTGGATCCTCCCAGAATTTAGCAAGAGATTCCTCTTTCATTTTAAGCCAAATTTTTTCGTCACCATTATCAGGAAAAATTACAAGAACATCTGTTTCTTCATCTGATAATGGTTTTTCTAATATATCCACAACTCCATGATGATATTTTCCTTTAATAGCTTTCATTTTTTTACCCCCCCCTGTTATTAAGATAAAGTTTAGTATAAATCCTTCAAACAAATCAATAGCGTCATCTTTTCCTCTCCCTAATACCTGTCTGTCTATTTATATGCTTCTTGCCCATCCTTATCAAGCCTTACCGTCTCATTCTTTGATTGATAAGTAAGGAACACAAATTATTATGCAGTTTTTGTTTTTTTATCCGAACCGTGCCTGAAAAACAAGGCAAATACAATAAGATGTTGACAAAAATTATACAACTGTATATCAAGCCTGTTCACAAATTTCAAGATAGTAGAGGGGAAATGGTGCATTCCCCACTTTTAAGGATTTACGGAGATGATATAACAAATTATATTGGCAATTCAAGATAGAAATGATGAAAGACTGAAGGACAAAAACCTAATATAACCACAGAGGGACACGGATAAACACACAGAAACAACGAAATAATAAAAGGATTTGTCTTGTCCGTGTTTATCCGTGCTAAATCCGTGGTAGTTTTTATAATTTGTATAGGTGCGGTTACAGCTTAACCATCTTTGCGTAGATGATATTCGGCATTGAACGGATCTTTTGCAGTGTCTTATCAGGGATTGGGGAATCTATATTCACTATGGATACTGCATTTCCTTTTGGTTTATTTCTTCCTAGTTGCATACCTGCAATATTTACTTTATCATCACCAAGGATTGTTCCAATCTTTCCAATGACTCCCGGTGCGTCTATATTTGAGAATATGAGCATATTGCCCGACGGGGATGCCTCTACCCAGTATTCATCAATTCGGACAATCCTTGGGTCATTCTTTCCAAAGACAGTCCCTTCAATCAGCTTCTCTTGTTTTTCAGTTTTTATTATTACACTTATCAGGCTTGCAAAATCGTGTGACTCACTTGTTGTTGTCTCTACAACCTCAATACCCCTATCCCTTGCAATAAAAGGTGCATTGACCATATTGACCCCCTCACCGACAAAGGACTGGAGGAAGCCTTTGATTATTGAAATTGTAATTGGCTTTACACCAAGATTCACAATATCGCCGCTGTATTTTACTGTTATACCCTTTATACCGCCTTCTATCAACTGGGCATGGAGACTCCCCATTTTTTCACCGAGGGTAAGATAGGGCTGTATCTTTGATAGGAGTTCGGCACTTATTGATGGGACATTAACGGCATTCCTTATCTGCCCCTTTTTAAAAAAATCCACAATCTGTTCTGCCACATCTATGGCGACATTAAGCTGAGCCTCATCAGTTGATGCACCGAGGTGGGGCGTGCATATAACCTCATCCATTTCAAGTAGTGGATTGTCTGGCTGGACTGGTTCTTTCTCAAATACATCCAGTGCCGCACCTGCCACGATTTTATCCTTTATTGCTTTATGAAGAGCCTTTTCATCAATTATTCCGCCCCTTGCACAGTTTATAATCCTTACCCCCTTTTTCATTATGGCAAACTCTTTCTCGCCTATAAGGTAGGTTGTTTCAGATGTCTTAGGTGTATGGACGGAGATAAAATCAGCTCGTTTAAAGATGTCATTCAACTCAGACAATTCAACACCGAGATTAATCGCCCTCTCTTTTGATATAAAGGGGTCGTAGGCAATCACATTCATTGACAGCCCTTTTGCCTTGCTTGCAACGATGCTTCCGATTCTGCCGAGTCCTATTATGCCGATGGTCTTGTTATACACCTCCACACCCATGAAACCCTTTTCCCATTTCTTGCTTTTCACCGAAGCATTTGCCTGCGGTATCTTCCTTGCGAGGGAGAGCATCATTGCTATGGCATGTTCCGCAGTCGTAATGATATTTCCCTCCGGGGTATTCATCACAACTATACCCTTCTTGCTTGCGGCATCAACATCCACATTGTCAACGCCGATTCCAGCCCTGCCGATTACCTTGAGATTTTTGGCGGCATTTATTACATCGGAAGTTACCTTTGTGCCGCTTCTTACTATAAGCCCGTCATATTTAGGAATCTCTGCAATCAACTGCTCTTTTGTAAGCCCTGTCTTTACATCAACAACAAGACCCCCTGCCTTTTTTAGTATCTCAATACCCTTTTCAGACAATTTATCACTGACCAATACTTTCATTAATCCTCCACTTACAACTTACAAATGATTAATTGTTGTTGGTTGTAAGTTGTTAGTTGTTATTGTTAGTATCCTTCTAATAGTATTTCCTGTGCGGCTGCTACACCTTTACCAAGCTCTACCTTATGGCCAAACTTTTTTAGACCCATTTCAATTGATGCAACAGCGGTGATTATATCAAATGTATCCATGTAACCCATGTGGGCGATTCTTAAAATCTTACCCTTCAGATGGTCCTGACCGCCTGCCAGAGTAACTCCAAAATCATCCCTAAGAGATTTTAATAGTTTGCCGCCGTCTACCCCATCAGGTGTAAATACTCCGGTTGCACACTCTGCAGGTGCGTCGGGTGCCAAAAGTTTTAAGCCTAATGATGTCATTGCTTTCCTTGTTGCCCTTGCCATCCTCTCATTCTTTTTAAATATATTCTCAAGCCCTTCTGCCTTCATCATCTTTAAGACTTCTCTCAAGCCTATAATCAGAGACGCCGCAGGTGTGTAGGCAGTTGTGTTGTCCTTTAAATTCTTTCTCTCTTTTTTAAGGTCAAAGTAAAATCGGGGGAGTTTTGCAGTTTCGCTGAATTTCCATGCCTTGTCATTTAAAGAGATAAAGGCAAGTCCCGGAGGCAGCATCAGTGCCTTCTGTGAGCCTGTGATGAGGACATCAATGCTCCACTTATCCATCGGAATGTCATAAACTCCCACTGCTGTGATTCCATCTACAACAAAAAGAGTATTGTCTCTTTTCTTTACAATCTCAGAGATTTCCTTTACAGGGTAGGAGACAGTCGTGGAGCTTTCGTTTCCCTGAATAAAGACACCTTTAATGTCCTTATCCTTATTCAAGGCATCCTCTATATCCTTCGGTTTTACAGCCTTCCCCCACTCTACATTTAGCCATGTTGTCTTAAGGCCATAAGACTCGCACAGCTTTCCCCATCTTTCGCCGAACTTACCTCCATTTACAACGAGGGCATGGTCTCCGGGG
Organism: Nitrospinota bacterium; assembly: GCA_016194325.1. GTDB lineage: Bacteria > Nitrospinota > Nitrospinia > UBA9942 > UBA9942 > UBA9942. The sequence goes on from JACQBS010000045.1 coordinate 16,306, forward strand.
GAAAAGAGGTTTGTAACGGCACTCTCCATTGCCCCTGTCCCTGATGCTGCAAGGATTAGCACATCATTTTTGGTCTGGAATAGAAATTTTAAATCCTCCTTTACCTCTGCAAAGATTGCGGAAAACTGCGGTGTCCTATGGTGTATCATAGGATAAGCCATCGTTAAAAGTGCTGCCTCTGGAACCGGTGTCGGTCCCGGTGATAAAAGATATTTTTTCTTCATTTTTTCCTCCTTAACCTAAATTAAATATTGTTTAAAATGAACATTTATTTTACATAATTTGAAAAATATGTTCAATCAAAATATCTGTATAGCTGAAAAAATGGAAAGTTGGCGGGCAAACTATTTTCTTCTCACTCTAATCTTGCCTGGCTCAAGGATTATAAGATTTCCCTTAAAGTCTTCTTCTGTAAGATTGTCAAAGGCTTTAATTATCTGTTTATTTAATTCAGAAACGGATACTTCATTTGGATAATGAGCAATAACAATTCCAACATGACTTCCGATAGGAAAATGCAAAAGATTTCCAAAACCCATATCTCCTGTCAAAATTATTGCACCTACTTGCTGGGCAAACCGAAAAATATCGTCGTCACTTTTTCCTCTTAAGCCACAGTCTCTAACATCTAAGACATAAAAGCCCTTATTCCTAAGAACGACTGCTGTTGAGCGTGGCATATCTTCATCAACTATAAATTTAATCATCTTAAGCTACGGCTTTGATTTCTTCACTTGATAGGTGTTTTGCAGCGTAATCCAGAGCAGCCAATATGTCTTCTTTTATTAGGTCATATTCCGACATAACTTCCTCGTAAGTCATCCCTCCAGCCAATTTGCCAATAATCAAATCTACAGGAACACGGGTTCCTTTTATTACTGGCTTACCAAATCTAACTTTTTCATCTGCTGTAATTCTGTAAGCAATTTCCATAATCGCTCACCTCCTGACAATATTATATTTTTTAGACTCCAACAAAGATTCCTGAAATGAAATATACACCTAATTTTAGAGGTTGTAAAGTGCAGAAGTTAATCCAAATATCTGTATAGTTGAATAGCTGAGTTAATGAGGCAGGGGTGCCTCGGCGGGCTGTTCAGAAGGGCTGCAGAATTTGGAGATATTTTTAAAGTCTGTATCGCATATAGAGACAAACTCTATCCCCATTTTAAAATAGGTGGCTGATTGTTCATCCTTAAAGGGACGCGACATAGTGACTTTCCCTTCAATATTAATAAACTTGCTTTCATCAGAAAGGGTAAAATCAAGCAAGATTTTTTCTCCAACAGGAGTATTAACTCTTGTGCTCATTAGCAATCCCCCGCAGCTTACATTCTGGATGATGCATTGATTTGTTTTTGTATTGGGTGGAATTTTAAAAGTGGCGAATACAGAGACATCTTTTCTGGCATATTGCCTTTTGACCTTTACCTTTTCATCTGTTGGTATCTTGATATCGATTACCTCATAGGTCTGAACAGGTTTAGATTTTCCTTTAACCATAATCGGCTCTCTCGGATTGGCGGTGACCAAATCCTTAATCTTAAAGTAAGTGGAATCGCTTATCAGGACGGTCATGGGTTTTGAATTTGATTCAAGCCTTGATGCCAGGTTGACATTATCTCCGATGACTGTATAATCCATCCTGTCAGGAGAGCCGATGTTTCCGGCTATAACCTCACCTGTATTGATGCCGACTCTGATTTTAAATGACGGCTTTTCCTCCGATTCCCATTTTTTCTGAAGTTCCTCAAGCTTCTTCAGCATGCTTATTCCTGCCTTTACAGCATTCCTTGCTGAGTAGGGGGTAAAGATGGGTGCCCCGAAAACCGCCATAATTGCGTCCCCGATGAATTTGTCAAGGGTTCCCTCATTTTCAAAGATTATTTTTGTCATTGCAGAGAAATATTCATTCAGCATATTGACGATACTCTCAGGGGGAAGCTTTTCAGACATAGATGTAAAGCCGCAGATATCGGTAAAGAGGACACTGCATTCTACTCGCTCGCCCCCCAGAACAAGTTTTTCCTTTTTTGAAATTATGTCATTTGCGATATTTGGAGAAAGGTATCTCTGCAGGTTTGTCCGTATCTTTGTCTCCTTAGCCACATTTTCATAAAGCCGTGCATTTTCTATTGAGATTGCTGCCTGATTGGCAAAGGAGGTGAGAAGCTCAACTGTCTCATCGGTAAATGCCCCTGCAACCATCCTGTTATCTACATAAACAGTCCCAATTACATCATCCTTGATTTTAAGGGGGACACACATCAATGACCGCAGGTTATAATCCATGACACTCGCCTGGGCAGAGAATCTCTCATCACTCTGTGCATCGGTTGAAAGGATTGCCTTCCCTTCCCTTGCTACGCGGCTCGTAATGCCGCTGCTTATTGTAAACTTAGCCTTATCCTTAAGCTCCTCCTCCATGTTTCTTGCTACTTTAAATGACAGCTCCCCTGTATCCTTGTCCTTCAGCATGAGGAATCCTCGTTCTGCACCTACTACATTAATCACCATATCCATAATCAGGTTGAGGAGTTTGTCCATATCAAGGACTGAGTTGACTGCCTTGCCGATCTCAACAAGGGTCTCCATATCCTTCCGGGATTTCTCCATCTTTGAAAAATCTTTCTTTAATAGCTGATACGATTTGACCATCTCACTGCAGAAATCTTTCAATTTGGGTGGGATGTTTTCTGAACCCTCATCCTGAAATATTGCCCTCTGGACATTTTTAAGTTGAGATTCAAATGAGAGGATGGGAGTCACAGGTGGGGAGGGAGAAATGGAGGGGGCTTCCTTTTTTATAAGGGCTATCTCCCCGCATTTTGGACACTTGACCTTTGCCCCCTTGTCGGGAATCTTAGAATCATCAATCCTATATTTCGCACTGCATTTTTTGCAACTTATATCCATATAAAAATAATTTTAACCTGAATCCTGCGTGAAAATGTCATTCCCGTGAAAACGGGAATCCAGAAAAGCCAGAAAATACTGGATTCCTGCTTTCGCAGGAATGACGAACTGGAATGTTCCGTTAACCTAATTAAAAAGTAGGTTAACGGGATTATAGCAAAATAGGGAACAATATGTCTGAAATCTGCATATCTATAATAATTCCCTAAGTCTTGTGTTATCATATTCTAAATATTCACGCAGGATTCAGGTTTAAATATCTTTCTCCTAAGCCACCAAAGTTCAAGACGTTGCGAATGTGGCAGTCAATGGTGCAGCGTTTGCCACCAATTTACCCTCTCCCCTCATGCATAGCTTGGTTGTCTTTGAAATAGTTTTTTAATTCTCTCCTCCGCAAATGTCTGTGTGATTTTCTCTTGCTCTAACCTGATATTGTTTTGTCGCAGGTGATTGTAAAGTTTCAATTCACTTTCTGTAAGTCGTTGCAAGTTGTGATTTGTCGCTTG
>JACQBS010000046.1 GCA_016194325.1 Nitrospinota bacterium
AAGGGTATGCCTCAATCGGAGAGGTGATGGCAGTTATAGACAGAGAAGATGCAGAGAATTCCACACTAAAGGCTGCGGCTTGATGGTAAAACTAATGGAACGCCACTTTATAATTTCAACTAAAAATTTGACAAGTTCCTTTTGTTGAGTCTTTATTTTTAGCAGTTTCTGCAATTATTCCTTTCGCCTCATTTTCTTTTTTGTATTTCAATAAGCCGTACAGACCTGGTTTTATTTTATAAATATTTTTATCGAGTTGAACAATTCTACGAATACTTGCGAAGGGAGTTTTAGTTTTCCAAATACATTCCTTAATCTTCATTGCTTCTTGGTTCAATTGCCCAAGAGTTGCAATACCTTCTAATTTTTCTAATGCTAATATGACAGCTTCGTTTTGTTTCACAACTTAAATCCTTTAATGAAATCTTTCACATCTGTAAATGAATATCTTTCTATCGGTTCATCACTTAACCATAGTGAAAGTTCTTTCCCATCCCATTCCCAATCATCAAATGGTTCAGTAGTATAGTGTAAAAATCTTTCAATTAAATCAAGTTGTTCTTGCATATCCATTGTACAGCAATTTTTCTTCGAGTTTCAAAACCCTTCTACATTCTGCAATCCATGTTTCACGGAATTTCAAATCTTTTTCAAAGCCGTTGCTTTTATCCCATTTTCCTTTATTTACAGAGACCATCTTTCCAGCGTAGCAAGTCACACCGCCATTGGACAAATTATATGGAGGATCGGCAAAAATCATATCCACATAATTGTCGGGGAACCTTGCCATCACTACCAAACAGTTTTCTTGGTAAAGGCAAAAGTCATCCGTTTTGAAAACGGGTTTTATGCTTTCTGTAGTGCCATTTTGGGCAATGTATTTTACAAGGTCTTCAAATACGAAGTTTGATGTCATTTTGCTGTCAACATTTGCCCAAAGATACGACTTTCTTGAATTACTTTCTGTCTGTCGCTGTAGTTTTTTAAATATGTCTGGTAACTTGTTCATAGATGAACAGGTTCGAATATACCCCTAATTTTGGAATTGTAGCCGAAGTATTTCTTCTATACCAACTCTAACTGAAATATTAGAAATTCTTCTAATGAAATTTTTTGTTACTCATCATCACGAGGAGAGAAAATATCAAATTTATGTCGTCAGTGCCTTTTAGCCTCGGGACATTGCGATTTTGCCTGTTCTGTCGATTTATCTTTCTTTTCTCAAGGGCTTTTCAAAACCTCGTCGTGATTACCTACTACCCTTAAGAATATAGTATCCTCAATAATCTCAAAGGTTAATCTATAGAAAATATCTACCCTAACTTCCCAAATTCCTTCGCTGCCTTTTATCTTTTTGGTGTGTAATGAGGGGTGTCTAAAATCATTTGCAAGGATTTTTATTTGCATATCAACTTTCTTTTGAATACTTTTTGGCAAATCCTGATAACATCTCTCAAACCTAACATAAGCCTTTATCTTCATCCTTTAAGTTTTTTGAGCAGATCATTTACTGTTCCATTGCCTATTACAGTGCCTCTTTTTCTGTCCCTATCTGCTCCTTTTTCCATCTTTTGCCATTTTTTTGTCCAGAAATAAGCCTGAGCAGGGTCAATAGCCTCTTTAGCCTTAATAAAACAGATAAAATTCAGAACCTCCTTAACCTTATCAAACGGCAATCCCTTTATTTCTTTTAAAAGTTCTTTTTTATATTGAGTAACTGTTGTATCCATAGAATTATCTATCCTTTAATCATGTCGTCAGGGACTTTTAGCCGCGGGACATGGCAATTTTGCCTGTTCTGGCAATTTCTTTAATGCCAAGGGGTTTGAGCATTTCTATAAAGGCTTCTACTTTTTCTTCGTCACCTGTTACCTCAACTGTATATGTCTTTGAGCTTACATCAACCACCTTACCTCTGAAAATCTCGGCAATCCTCAATATCTCTTCTCTCAATTGAGGCTCTGCGTTTATCTTTATTAGTGCCAGCTCTCTGCCAACAAACTTTTCCTCAGTATGGTCAATAACCTTTATGACATCCACAAGTTTATTTAATTGCTTTGTTACCTGCTCAATTACCCTGTCATCCCCCCTTGTTACAATTGTCATTCGGGAGACATTTGGGTCAAGGGACTCTGCTACAGAGAGGCTCTCTATATTGAAACCTCTCCCGCTGAAAAGTCCTGCAATCCTTGACAGGACACCGAATTTATTTTCTACTAAAACTGAAATTGTATGCCTCATAACCTTAACTCACAACTAATAACTTACAACCGACAACTGACATTTTAAACCTAATGTTGTGTGTTGTGAGTTGTAAGTTGTTAGTTTTATACTAACAGCATCTCGCTTATAGGTTTACCTGCCGGAACCATAGGATATACATTCTCCTCCCTGTCAACAATAAAGTCAATAAGAACTGGCTTCGGAATCTCTATCGCCTCTTTCAATGCCTTTTTCACATCGTCAGGATTTTCTACCCTTAAACCCACCGCACCATAAGCCTCTGCAAGTTTCACAAAGTCAGGCTGGCACTCCATACAGGAATATGAATATCTTTTATTATAAAAAAGCTCCTGCCACTGTCTCACCATCCCCAGAAAGCTGTTATTTAGTATTGCCACCTTTACAGGAAGACGATATTGGACGGCAGTTGCAAGCTCCTGAATATTCATCTGGATACTTCCATCACCTGCAATATCAAATACTATTTTATCAGGAAAGGCAACCTGTGCACCAATGGCTGCAGGAAAACCATAGCCCATAGTCCCGAGCCCTCCTGATGTAAGTAGAGTCCTCGGTCTTTTAAATTTATAATACTGGGCTGTCCACATCTGGTTCTGCCCAACCTCTGTAGTAATTATAGCCTCACCCTTCGTTACTTCATGTATCTGCTCTATAACATATTGCGGCTTGATTATGTTTTTCCCCTGCTTATATGAAAGGGGGTGAGTAACCTTCCACTCCTCCACCTGATTAAGCCACTCCTGATTATCTTTCTTCCAATTCTTCTTTTCCTTTTTTAAGAGCCCTATGAGTTTTTTCAAAACATCCTTTGCATCGCCGACTATCGGAATATGGGCAGGGATATTCTTGCTAATGGATGTTGGGTCTATATCAATATGAACTATCTTGGCGCCGGTGGCAAATTCATCCACCTTCCCCGTAACCCTGTCATCAAATCTGGCGCCAATTCCAATTATCAAATCAGTATTTGTCAGCGCCATATTTGAGCTGAATGTCCCATGCATACCGCACATGCCGAGTGATAACGGGTGGTCAGATGGAAACCCTCCGAGCCCCATGAGTGTAGTGGTTACCGGCGTATGGGTAAACTCGCTCAACTCAAGCAATTCCTTGTAGGCACTGGATAATATAATCCCGCCGCCAATAAATAAGATAGGTCTCTTTGCAGCCATCAAAGCATCAGATGCCTTCTTTACCTGCCCGATGTGCCCTTCATAGGTCGGCTGATAGCCCCGTATGTGAACCTTTTCAGGATATTTAAATATTGTGCTTGCAGCCATCACATCTTTCGGGAGGTCAATCAACACCGGTCCCGGCTTCCCTGTTGAGGCTATATAAAATGCCTCTTTGATTATAGTTGAAAGGTCATTTATATCCCTAACAAGGTAATTATGTTTTGTGCATGGCCTTGTTATGCCTACAATATCAGCCTCCTGAAAGGCATCATTTCCAATCATGGCTGTTGGAACCTGTCCTGTAAGTATTACAAGGGGAATGGAATCCATATACGCTGTGGCAATGCCTGTTACTGTGTTTGTGGCACCGGGACCCGATGTTACAAGACAGACCCCTACCTTGCCGCTTGCCCTTGCGTAGCCGTCAGCGGCATGGACACCTCCCTGCTCGTGCCTTACAAGGATATGTTTTATTGGTGCCTTAAAGAGGGCATCATAAATGGGGAGTACTGCACCGCCGGGGTATCCAAAAATTGTATCAACACCCTCCTTTATAAGACACTCAATCAATATCTCCGCACCTGTTTTTTTCATAATAAATAAGTAGGGTTCAAGGATTCAAGGGTTCGAGGGGTCAAGTGATTACCCTCTAATTTATTTCAGGGTTATTTTACTTGAACCCTTTAACCCTCTCACCCTCGTCCCCTTTTTATCTCACTATTGCCCCTGTGTTAGCAGATGTAACCATCCTCGCATACCTCGCAAGATACCCTTTTGTAATCTTCGGTGGTATGGGAGTCCATTTCTTTTTTCTATCACTCAAAGTCTTTTCATCAACCAACAGTTCTATCTTCCTTTCATGAATATCTATGGAAATCTTATCCCCCTCTTCAATTAGTGCAATTGGTCCGCCTTCCATTGCCTCTGGAGAAATATGCCCTATACATGGACCCTGTGTCCCGCCTGAAAATCTTCCGTCTGTTATTAACGCCACTGACTCCTGTAGTCCCATCCCTGTAATAGCTGATGTTGGGGAGAGCATCTCCCTCATTCCAGGACCCCCTTTTGGCCCCTCGTATCTGATTACAACCACATCTCCTGACTTTATCTTCTTTCCCATTATCGCCTTCATGCCATCCTCTTCTGAATTAAAGACCCTCGCAGAGCCAGTAAACTTCATCATCTTCTTACTTACAGCAGCCTGCTTAACTACAGCACCATCAGGTGCAAGATTCCCCCTCAATACTGCAATCCCTCCCTCAGGGTTAAAAGGATTGTCAACCGTTCTTATAACCTGCGGGTCAAAATTCTCTGCCGAGTTTATAATCTCTTTTGTGGTAAATCCGCTTACTGTCTGACAATCCTTTATCTTACTCCCAAGACTCTTCATGACTGCAGGAATGCCACCTGCAAATTCCACATCCTCCATAAATCCATCACCATTCGGCTGGATGTTTGTTATCTGTGGAGTATCCTTGCTTATACGGTCAAATGTCTCAAGCTCAAGAGGAACCCCTGTCTCATTTGCAATTGCAGTTATATGAAGGACGCTGTTTGTAGAGCCTCCTAAAGCCATATCAACCCTGATGGCATTTTCAAATGCCTCTCTTGTCATAATTTTTCTTGGGGTGGTGTCATTTTTAATCAGCTCTACAATCCTTATACCGCTGTCATAGGCAATCCTCCTCTTTTTTGCAGATACTGCCAGTGCAGTCCCGCAGCCGATAATGGACATGCCAATCGCCTCTGTTACACACGCCATCGTATTGGCTGTATATAAACCCTGACATGAGCCTGAGCCGGGGCATGCCTCCATTTCAAGCCTCCCAAGCTCATTGGCAGAAATCTTTCCTGCCTGATACATCCCCACTGCCTCAAATGTATCTTTAACAAGGGCAAGTCTTCTCATCTTATACCTTCCAGAAATCATCGGCCCGCCTGTTACTACAATTGCCGGGACATTGAGTCTTCCTGCTGCCATGATCATACCCGGTGTAAATTTATCACAGTTTGTAAGAAGAAGAATTCCATCAAATGAATTTGCTTCAACAACAGACTCAATCATGTCTGCTATCAATTCCCTCGTCGGAAGTGAGTAATGCATACCTTTATGCCCCATTGCAATTCCGTCGCATATACCAGGAACCGATGAAAAAAACGCATACCCGCCTCCGCTGTGGATTCCCTTTTCTATAAACCTCTCCATGTCTTTAAATCCAATATGTCCGGGGACTATATCAGTAAAACTTGAAATCACACCGACAAAAGGCTTTGACAAAGCCTTTTTTGTAACACCTGTGGCATGGAGCAATGCCCTGTGCGGAGCCCTCTCAACACCCTCTTTTATAATATCACTTCGCATCACACTCTCCTTTTAATAATTATTATGCTGTATCCTATTATACAATACCTTTTTTTTCAAACAAAATATTATCCTTAATACAATGGAGGGATTGAAGAATAAAGGCGATATATTAGGTCAGTGCTTATGTGTATATCATACTGTAAAGAATTGTATGGTGGGGAAAAGCGAAGAACGAGTCTGTAGAAAAAGTCAGTTTACAATAGGATATTTTTTCTTGGTTGCTTTGTAAAGCATTTTTTATTAGTTGTTTTCTTGCAATGAACTCATTCTATTCTCTTTTTGTTGTTGTCTGCCGCTGCACTCAGTGATAC
>JACQBS010000047.1 GCA_016194325.1 Nitrospinota bacterium
ACACTCTTTCCCTACAACTCTTCCGATCTTAGGTTTAAACCAACTCATTATTCTAAAACAGAAAGAGTATAGCCTCTTTTTTAGAGCTTAACTACTTTCTATAATATAGCAAGCTTTGTGGTGAGGGGGATTTTGGAATGAAGGATAGTTTTTTAGAAGCGGTTGTCAGGGAGATGCAGATGGGGGTAGTGGTTATTGACAGAGATAAACAGATACTCTACTCAAATCCATTCTTTGAAAAAACATTTTTAACAGTCGGTAGTATAGAAGGGAAGAAATTTTCAGATATCCTTAATGAGGCTGCACTGCTCGGGTCAATCAATAAAGTTTTCACTTCAGATACAAATAAATCCTGTGAGATTACAATAAGAGGCAAGGGGAATCAGATTTTAGAGGTAAGGCTTGTTCCATTTTCCATTAAATCAGATTCAGGAGTTGATAATTCAAAGGTAATAATCGGCTTCTTTCAGGATGTTACAGAAGAAAAAAAGGTGGAAGAGATTAAGAGGGACTTTGTGGCTAATGTCTCCCATGAACTGAGGACACCGCTCGCAAGTATAAAAGGTTATGCAGAGACATTATTAGATGGGGCACTTGATGATAAGGTAACCTTAAAAAAATTTCTTAACATTATTGACCGCCATGCAAATAGGATGACCGCACTTATTGAAGACCTATTAACCCTTTCCAAGCTGGAATCACACCAGATGCCTATGGCTTTTGAACCTCTGGATATAAAGGGTATTATCAGCGGTGTTATTCAGGGTTGTGAAAAACAGGCAAAGGATAAGGGGATTGAAATTGTAATGGACATAACCGATGGAGAAATCCCAAAAGTTATGGGTGATAAAGGAAGACTTGAGCAGGTAGTTGTTAATCTTGTGGATAATGCCATAAAATATACAAATGACGGTGTAGTAAAGGTAGTGGCAAAAAAACTGGATAATATATTAAAGGTGGATATAGAGGATACAGGTATTGGAATTCCTGAGAAGGATATAGCGAGGATATTTGAGAGGTTTTACAGGGTTGATAAGGGGAGGAGCAGAGAGTTGGGAGGCACAGGGCTTGGGCTTGCAATTGTAAAACATATTATTCAGGGGCATAACGGAAAAATCTGGGTAGAGAGTCAGTTGGGCAAAGGCACTACATTCAGCTTCACTCTGCCCCTATGAAAATTAAAAGTTGTACTTCAACTTTGCAAAGACACGCTGGTTATCTTTAAAACTTTCAAAAAAGCTCCCAGCCTTTCCGTAAAGTAAGTCAGCCCCGATTTCAAGATTTAAGCCGTCGGCAAGACTTGAAGAAAGCATCGGCTGTAAAAATATATCTTCGGCGTGCAGACGCCATATTCCCTGAAGCGAGAATTTCGTATAATCCGTAAAACTCCAGTCCGCTTTCAGCATTACCGTCCTTTTAAATAGATACCTTAAATCACTTTCTGAAAGCGAATCCCTCTCCGGTAAGGGCAATATCTGAATCCACTGACACAAAATATATAAGTCCTGTTCGGAGATTAAATTGCTAAATTTGTAATCGAGTCCAAGGACATACAGCAAATAGGGATCGCTTACTTCTAAAATCTTTCCTTCAAAGTCATCGGTGATGAAATATCCTGCCTCACCGCGAATACCAAGTTTATCAAATGATGCTGCAAAGTCTCCACCGATGACCTGAAGGCTGCGGTATTCCATGATGACAGAATTAGATTTTACGAATACCGATGGAAATTTCTCAAACCCTCTGTAGTAGCTTACTGAAAAATCCCAGCCACTGAATGATGAGGAGACCTTTCCTGCAAATTGAGCATTGTTAATTACGGTTGAAGGTTTTTTGACCTGAACAGGTAAAGAAATAAGCGATTGAGGAAATATATTCCATCTTGAATTGTAAACTGGAAGTATGTTTTGTTCAAAAACAGGAATTACAGCACCTTCAAATGTCCAGTTACCCAGATAATATCTTCCCCGTAAGCTTGTCATACCGATTTCCTCTTCATCTGTATCAAGCAAATCGCTGTAGTCAACAGGATTTAAGTTATTGGTAGGGTTAATGCTGTCAGCCTTCCCCCATCCGTATACCTGTTTGCCGGCGCGGAGGTCAAAGGATTCTCCCTCGTAATCAATGTATGCCTCATCAAGCCATACACGATTTCACGAATTCCATTTTATTGACCTGTCTCAATCAGATGAAAGATGCCAAAAAAGATGCGTCTGATTGAGTATACTTTTAACCCTACCTGTTGAATAAGATTCAGAGGTTCCCGATTCCAGTGGCAGCCGAGTATTTCTGCGTGACCCTTAGCCTTTCTATCCTGCCAGCGTCCAAGCCACTCATGGCTACTTCTGCCGTGCTCTAATAAAAGGATGCGTCCGTCTTTACGGCAAACCCTTGCCATCTCATTGAGGGCAGCCAATGGGTCAGAAAAGGTGCACAATGTAAGTGAGGAGACAACTGTGTCAAAGCTTCGATCTGGAAAGGCAAGGGACTCAGCATCCATTATAAAAAAGGGTATATTCAGATTTAGATTATGCCCTCTTCATGGCAGCCTTAAGCATTGCAGGACTTAAGTCTACAGCAATAATCTGACAGTCTTGAGGGTAGTATCGGAAATTTTTCCCTGTCCCTACGGCAACCTCCAGAACATTTCCCTTTGCCTGATTAAGCAATATCCTGCGGAGTCTCCTCACACCCAAAAGCTCAGGGATTGCCTCCAATAAATCGTATCGAGGGGCGAATTCGTTATATTTTTGCTGAATCTCTCTGGATGTGAATTGCATACTTCCACCTCACCTAATTTGTTGTTACTCTAAAGTAAAGTCCAGCTTTCTGTTTTTGATTGAGACTTCCAGATAGAATTTTATTGACATAAAACCTGCCCTCTTTTATTATGAAGGCATGAAAACTATGGAAATATCTGATATTGACGAGATGCTTCTTAATCTTCCTGACGAGCGGATTCAAGAGGTCAGGGATTATGTAGGTTATCTTCTTGAAAAAGAGAAGAAGCGTAAAGCCTTTGAGGAACGTGTGCTGAAAGCTGAACAGGAGACTCCAATACGATTTGAAACTGTGGAAGATGCTGTAAAGGCGGTATTTGATGAAACGAAAGATTGAATATTCTCCGGGATATTTAAGGCAGGCAAAGAAGATAGCAAAAAAATACCCCCGCCTCAAAAAATCATATACAGAATTACTTGAGAAGCTTTCGAATAACCCCTTTGATCCAACCTTGCACACCCATCCTCTTAAAGGTAATATGGAAGGTAAGTACGCCTGCTCACTCACATATGAATTAAGGGTCGTATTCAAGTTATATAACGACATTATTCATCTCCTTGATATTGGCTCCCATGATGAAGTTTACTAAGACAAGCTTATTAAATTAGGTTCGTTCCTTGAACGAGCCGTAATGCTTCATCTGTTATGGTTGAAAGGGCAGTTGGTATGCTCACAGCTTCCGCATACTTTGCGCCAATAAGTCCACAATGGGTAAGCGGCAATGATGATTACTGCCAACAACACCCATGGACTGATGCTCCAAAAACCCCAGACCATACCGGCAGAAATTATAGCAACTATTACAACCACCAGCCATGCTTCGAGCTTGGTCAGCCTTTCTCCATTTTTCATGATAGTCACCCCCTTTCGTGCAATCAACTTTAGCCACGGACTTTCCCCCGTATTAAATACGGGGCTGTGTTTGTCTGTGGCTGAAAAATTATTTCACCCTGATTCTTTCGCCTTTGACAGGTCTTCCATTCTGCACATTTTCCCATGAATTATCGTTCCACCGCTCGTATCGGCGGAAATGAGCAGGAATCAAATTACCTGTAAAAGGGTCAATCCCGTTCATCAATTGAAAATGAAGATGGGGTGCCAATGACATACCGGCATTGCCAACTTCACCAATTTGTTGTCCGGAAGTTACTTGCTGCCCTGTTGATACTTTTACTGAACCACAGCGCAAATGGGCAAGAAATGCAGCTGCTGAATCCCCTTGTATCAGAACATAATTACCTGCAAAAGGGCGCCAGTCGGTCTTTACAAATTTAGGGCGAAAGACAAAGGCTTTGAGAAGGTCTCTTATAAGGTTCACATCTCTCCTGTCGTGCCACCCATCCGATGCAAAAATAACTTCTCCATTGAGCGGTGAAAAAACCGGTTGGGACCAGCCAAACCAGCTCTCAACAGAAACTTTGCCCAAAATCCACCGCCACAGGCTTTTTGAGAGGTAGCCATTAATGCCTTCTACTCTTGCAAGGAGATCAAGAGCCAGAGGATGATGTCCCGGCGGATTTAAAATCGCCCACTCGCCACGGAGAGGAAAATCAATAACAGGGGTATTCTGTTCCATACTCAAGTTCACCTCCTTTTTTGGCTCCGACCAATTAAGTCTCTGACCGCTGCTTCCACCGCATCAGTTAAAGAATATTTTGTATAAAACCCTAATTTTCTTATCTTGTTGTCATTCCAAAGCCTATTTACTGTAAAGGTTTTAAATGCAAAGGGTGTTAATTTAAATTTAATGAGTTGCTCATCTGCTAAGTCTTCCGGCAGAACAATTGTTTTTGAAATCTTTCCGGTAGTATTATCTAATTCTTTCTTTAATTGATTCCATGTTGTATCAAATCCTTTAAGCAAGTAGACGCCGTTGTCATGTTTGGGTTTTTGATATGTTCCTAACCAAACCATTGCACGGCCAATATCGCGAGTGTCAACGAGAGAGATTTTAGCATCACCATTGCCTACAATCGGATATTGGTCGTTAGCATGTGCGGCGAATAATCTTGCAAAAAATGATGAATGGTCCCTTGTGCCAATAGCACTTGCTGGACGCAACACGATGGTTTCAATCCCTGTTTTTGTGCCTACATCTTCGATTATTTTTTCTCTTTCGAGCCCTAAACTCTGTATTGGGTACTCGGGATGTGAAATATAGGATTCATCAATAGGTTCATTGGTTCGAAAATCATATATTACAATTGTACTTAACTGAATAAATCTGGAAGCACCCTTTGAAGAAGATGCTTCAATAAGCGTCCTTGTCAATTTTATTTCCACTTCGGCATCCATACTGATTTTTGTATGCAACTTCGCAGCTGCTGTACAATTATAAACGACTTCATGCCCTTCAATGATTTTTCCAATAACTGCGGAATTAGAAAAGTCAATCCTGACGATATTGACTCCCAGATTTTCTAAGAATTTTGTATTACTCATGTCTCGAGCTGCTACCGTTACTTCATGTCCGGCTGAACTTAATTGCTCAACAACATGACTTCCAATAAACCCAGTACCCCCCAAAACAATTGCTTTCATACTTTTCTTCCTTTCATTTTTTATAAAATTTAGCCACGAATGAACAAGAATATTCTTGTAAATTGGCGGCTAATCAGGTTTTTTGTTTATGGCTTAAAATATTATTCCTTCACCAGTTGCCTCTCTGTAAACAGGCTGTCAGACAGCCCTTCATCGAGTCTTATCTCCTCATAGAGAAGCTCTGTCTTGTGCTTCCTCTGGAAATTCTCCATAACCAATTTATGGGCACGGGGTTTATTGCTTATCATCTTTATGTCAGAGGCTGTAAGGGTCTTAAAGAAATCCCCTTTCTTGTTGTAATAGTTAATCT
>JACQBS010000060.1 GCA_016194325.1 Nitrospinota bacterium
CAGAAGGGATTAACAACAAGATAAAGAGGCTAAAGCGTATGGCCTACGGCTATAGAGATGTTAAATACTTCTTACTCAAGATACATCAGCATTGTGGACTGCTTGACCCTAAGTTTTCAACTTAAATACGAAAGAGGGATATTTTTATTCAGCTTCTTTGCCTCCTCTGACTGCAATTTTACAAGGGCATCCAGCGACTTTTTAGATTCGTTAAGCAGGGCATCTAATTCCTTGTTTGCCAGGACTTCTGCATCTGAATATTTATCCGCTCCTATCAGCTCAAATACTTTTGATATATTCTCCCGATAGGCTGCTATTGCCTCTTCATACTTCTTTGCAAGTGCCTTCTCCTCTTCCGTAAGAGAGGCAGCCATGTATTGTTTCCAAATATCGCTGCTTTTTTGTGTGAGCTCTGCAGCAATTTTCTTGCTTTCACTGGTTTTTTCAGAGGTGGCTGTGAGGGCATTTACTGTTAATGCCCTCTGCTCTGCTGTGTTGTTACTGATTTCTAAAAACATCCCGACAGGCACCATTCTGTTTTCGTAAAGACTCTTTGACGACCTGCTGGCATCTTTCATCTTCACGATGCCGTCATATCCAATATATACCAGAATAAGAATTACGGCTGTAAACGCAATAGATAACTTTTGAGATATTTTTAGGTTGTAAAACCAGATCATAAGCCACCTCCAACTTGTCCCCGCAAAGGCAGGGAGCGGGAAAAGAATAGAATCAGCCGCAGACTCGCACAGACATTTAAAAGTTGCAAGTTGCAAGGGACAAGTAAAAACTTACATCTTAAATATTGCATCTTGCATCTTTATTTGTAGTCAGTGAAAATCTGTGGCTATTTTTTAAATCCTTCATTTATCCAGCTCGTCACAGATATCCATAACCTTTTTCATCCTTCCCTTCTGAACCCCACCGGCGAGTTTTTCTGCATCTTCCTGTTTGCCGCTAAGTATAAGAGGCACAAGCTCATCCTCGCGTGTCTTTTTGAAGGCATTCCATGTGTCAACAAGCTCTTTGAATTTCCCCTCTTTTCCTGCGGGTGCCTTCATCTTTGTTAGCTGAGCGCTTACCGCATCGGCAGTATCTTTCACGAGTTTCTGCTGGTCTGCCCCCCGTTTATCCTTATTTTTAAGCATTGAAAGAAGGGAATCCCTCGCCTCATTGGCCTTTTTCTTGAGGTCTCCGAACTCACCCGCATAAACGTTAATTGAGAAGAAAGCAAATACAAAAAAAACGAGCCAGGCCGAAATCCTTTCAATAAGTAACTTTTTCATAAAACCCCCTTTCTTTTTCAAGATCCTTTGTAAACCACCACACTTATGTGCGGTGATAAAGAATCCCGATGGAAAACAAACAATTGTCCTTTATCACAAGAACAACACCCTTTCCATATTTTTCATCCCCCCCTTCCTTTTTTCGTCAATCATGCTGCCATTGTTTACCGCATTATCTGGGTTAATATCAGTATAGGCATTATACTCATCGGTGACTTACTCAATATCTCCAGGTCCTGACTCAAATACCATCTTCATATCTATTACCAGTTCCCCATTAAATATCCCAACCTTTATTTCATCTTCTTTAGAATATATATCTGGCTTACCATATTTGCCATTGCCCATTAATTTGTATATCATTACAATTTTATCTACCGGTTGAACTATCCAATACTCTTTTACCTGATTTCTTTCATACAGTCCTAATTTTTTTATATAGTCCATAGACGCTGTTAAAGGAGAGACTATCTCTATAATAAGTTCCGGTGCACCTTTACAACCTTTATCATCCAATTTAGACTTATCACATACCACCAATATATCGGGCTGCACAATTGTGTCTATATCTTCATCCTTTTTCTCATTACCTTTAGGCAGCCTGACATCAAAAGGGGCATCATAAACCTTACAATCCTTATCAACTAAATAATTTGCAAACTGCCTTAATATTTCTACAGAAATCTCCTGATGTATTCTTGATGGAGCCGGGCTCATATCGTATGCAACCCCATCTATCAATTCCCACCTTTCCTCGTTGGGCCAGGTCAAGTAATCTCCATAGTTATATTTTTTATCCTCTTTCTTAATCGGGTAAGTCATAGCACCCCCCCAAAAAGCATAGATAACCAGATTTTTGAGTCCCATCATACTTCCCGAAATTAGAGTTGTCAATCAAATTTGAATTCTTGCTTTTATCCTTGAATTAAATGAAATATAGAGGTTAGAATTAGGGCATGAAAGATTATGTTATTGGATTAGACCTCGGCGGCACAAATATAAGGGCTGCTGCAGTTAATAGGGAAGGAGAGATTCTGCACAGGGTAAAGATACCCACAGAAGTCCCTCTGGGCAGGGAAAGGGTTATAGCGAATATCTTAAAAGTAATAGATACAATAAAAAAGGAACACAAAGGTCTTAAACTGTCTGCGGTAGGAATGGGGATACCAGGGGTAATATTTTTTGATAAAGGTATAGTTGCCCGGTCCCCAAATTTTCCTGACTGGATAGATTTTAATTTAAGGGAAAGATTAAATAAATATTTGAATGTCCCCTTTTATATAGATAACGATGCAAATCTGGCTGCCGTTGGTGAAGGATGGCTTGGTGCAGGAAAAAAATTTAATAGTTTTTGTATGCTTACACTCGGCACAGGTGTTGGCGGCGGGATTGTCCTTAATAAAAATATATGGCGTGGTGAATACGGTATGGCAGGAGAATTGGGGCATATAACTATATATCCCGACGGTCATCCTTGTAATTGTGGCAACAGGGGGTGCTTAGAACAATATGCATCTGCTACTGGAATTGTCAGGATGGCAATGGAGGAAAATCCCCCCTCACCCCCCTTTACTAAAGGGGGGAAAGAGGGGGGGATTACTGCTGATAAGATATATCAATTGGCTAAAAATGGAGATAGGTATTCTCTTGAGATATTTCAGAAGATGGGGAGGATTCTTGGAATAGGGATAGCTGATTTGGTAAATATATTAAATATTGAATTATTTGTTTTAGGTGGTGGAGTTGCAGATTCATGGAATTATTTCATAGACTCAGCCATAGATGAAATCAAAAAAAGGACATACCGTATAACTGGCGAGAGGGTAAAAGTTGTTAAGGCAGAATTAGGTGATGATGCAGGAATATTCGGCGCCGCCTATATGGCAATGAAGGAAGAAATCAGCAACAGCAGATAAATGCAGATGACAGCCTTGCTGTCATTCTGAGGACGAAGTCCGAAGCTTGTCCTGAGCGTAAGCGAAGGAACTCTACGAGATTCCTCACGGAGCTTGCCCTGAGCGTGAAAAAACGAGATTCTTCGCTTCGCTCAGAATAACAAACGAAGGGTTCGGAATGACAATTCTGTGTTAATCTGTGTCAATCTGTGGTTTCATTAAGTCTTTTTTTCCTTATGCAGTTTATAGTCAATGCTATCCACAAGTGCCTGCCAGCTTGCCTCAATAATATTTCCTGAAACTCCTACAGTCCCCCATCTGGACTCATAATCACCTGATTCAATCAAAACCCTCGTCTTTGCCTCTGTCCCTTTTTTCTCTTCAAGGATGCGAACCTTGAAATCAATAAGCTTTGTCTCTTTAAGCTCAGGATAGAATTTTTCCAATGCCTTTCTCAGGGCGTTATCAAGGGCATTGACAGGCCCATTCCCCTCTGCAGCAGCAACCTCAAGTTTATCACCCACCTGAATCTTTATAGTTGCCTCCGATATTGGCTCCTCATCCATATGCCTCTTCTCCACTATCACCCTGAACCCCTTTAAATTGAAAAATTTTCTCCTGACACCCTTTGCCTCTTTCATCAAGAGTTCAAACGAGCCTTCAGCACCTTCAAATTGAAAACCCTGATTCTCAAGTTCCTTTAGTTCATGCAGTATATGTTTTACAGCAGGGTCATGGCTCTCTATATCTATCCCGTATTCCTTCGCCTTCCATAGGACATTGCTCCGCCCTGACTGCTCTGATACAAGAATCCGCTGTGTATTTCCTACCAATTCAGGTCTTACATGCTCATAAGTCTCAGGATTCTTCATCACTGCACTTACATGAATCCCCCCCTTATGTGCAAATGCGCTCTTTCCCACATAGGGTCTGTGATTCCAGTGCCTCATATTTGCAAGCTCATCTACAAAATAAGATACTTCTCTCAATCTTTTCAACTGCCCATCAGTTATGCAGTCTAACTTTAATTTTATTTTTAGATTCGGAATTATTGAGCATAGATTGGCATTGCCGCACCTCTCGCCGTATCCGTTTATAGTCCCCTGAACCTGTCCTGCCCCCAGAGTTACTGCAACTATAGTATTCGCCACTGCCATCTCAGCATCATTATGTGTATGAATGCCGAGTGGTTTTGAAATATTCTCTTTAACATCCGCAAATATTACAGGCAGTTCATTTGGCATTGTCCCTCCATTGGTATCACAGAGGACAATCACATCAGCACCGGCATCCTCCGCTGCTTTCAGGGTCTTTATTGCATACTTTGGATTGCATTTATATCCGTCAAAGAAATGCTCTGCATCAAGCATAACCTCAGGGACACGGGATTTTAAATACTTGACAGAGTCATAAATCATTTCAAGATTTTCCTCAAGGCTTGTGTGAAGGGCATCCCTTACATGGAGGTCCCATGTTTTCCCAAAAATAGTTACCACAGGTGTTTTTGCAGTCAGCAGTGCCGCTATATTTTCATCTGTATCCACCTTTACCTTTGGCTTTCTGGTGCTTCCAAAAGCAGCTATCTTTGCATGATGTAATTTATGTTTCTTTATCTCACTAAAGAATTCAGTATCCTTTGGATTTGCCCCTGGCCATCCACCCTCAATATAGTGGATACCCAGCTCATCAAGTTTCAGGGCAATCCTTATCTTATCCTCAAGGGAGAAGGATATATCTTCAGCCTGACTCCCGTCTCTTATTGTAGTATCGTAGATTTTTATATGTTTCATTTAGATATAAGAAATTATAGAATACCCCAACTAAAGATCCTCAACCTTTTTTATAAATTCCTCAATATCCTTAAGTCTCTTTTGAAGAACTTCATAGACTATATCGTAATTAACCTTTTCATAATCATGAGCCATGATATTCCGAAAACCAACCATTCTCACCATCTTTTCTGTTATCCTATCACTGATAATATCTTCTTCGTTCAAGATATAGAAGGATTCGCTCATGGTTGCAGGCTTGCGAAAATCCTTATATGCTATGACTGCCTCAGCCAGGTCAATTGACGCCTGAGAGACAAGATAAAGATACCTCTCCACTGCCCCTCTGGTATCTATATTCCCTTCAATATCTTCTCTGGAATATTTTTTATACCTCCTAAGAATCTTCAGATACCTCTTGACCGCGCTGACCTTATTTTCAATAACAGCTAAACTGGTCATGGATTCATGCCTTTGTCAGATGATATTTTAAGAGCAGATGGCGAAAATCAAAATATTCATTTAGTATCTTTGGCTCAACTATGACTCTATAAGGCTCTTTTTCATAGATTAACTTGCCTTCCCTGATAATGTTATATTTTAATTCCGTGCCTTCGGCTACATTTAAAATGACAATATCTACCCTATCACTATTAAGGAGTCTGCTAATCTTATCCATTAAGGCAAATTTAATATCAAAACTCCCCTTTTTATCTTTTTTATCCAGATATGCAGCAAAATCATAATCACTCAGTCTCCCTGCCTTCCCTCTTGCCTTTGAACCAAAAAAATATACTAACTTTATCTCTGGATAACCTTTAAAAATTGACTCCAAATCTTTTTTTTGTCTTTTATTCATTAAATTATTGCTTCCCAAGACTAAATGCGTCATGCAAAGTTCTAACAGCCAATTCTGCATACTTTGAATCAATCACACATGAGATCTTTATCTCGGATGTGCTTATCATTATTATATTAATATTTTCTTTCGCCATTGCAGCAAACATCTTAGCCGCAACACCTGAGTGGCTCTTCATGCCTACACCTACAATAGATACCTTTGCAATATTCTCGTCCAATTTAACATCCTGAGCTCCGATTTTCTCAACCATATTTTTTGTAACACGAAATCCTATCTTTGAATCTGACTTAGGCACAGTAAATGATATATCTGTCAATCCCTTTTCACTCACATTCTGGATAATCATATCCACATTAACACCTTCTTCAGCAATCTTTCCAAATATATCCGCTGCAATGCCAGGCCTGTCATGAACCCCAACAATTGTAAGCTTTGCCTGATTCTTATCTGAAATCACACCTGAAACCATTACCTCTTCCATTTCCTCATCCTCCCCTGTAACAAGTGTCCCCTCCCCTTCTCCAAATGTCGGCTTAACATGAATGGGGACATTGAACTTTGCTGCAAACTCCACTGAACGGCTCTGCAAAACCTTTGCACCAAGACTCGCCATCTCAAGCATTTCTTCATAACTAATCTTTTTTATCCTGCGGGCATTAGGAACTACTGAAGGGTCGGCAGTATAAACCCCATCCACATCATCCTTATAGATTATACACCTGTCAGCCTTTAAGGCAGATGCCAGTGCCACTGCAGTTATATCCGAGCCTCCCCTTCCAAAAGTTGTAACATCCCCCTTTTCACTTATTCCCTGAAATCCGGCAACGATCGGTATAATCCCTTTTTCAATCGCCTCTTTAAGTCTATCGGCAGTAATCTTTTTTATCCTCGCACGGAAATGGAATGAGTCCGTAATAATGCCAACCTGCCTCCCTGTAAAGGATATAGCCCTGTATCCCATAGACTGTATTGCCATTGCCAACAGCGATGCAGATATCCTCTCGCCGCTGGAGAGAAGAAGGTCAAGCTCCCTCTGACTCGGCTCACTGGAAACCTGATGAGCCATCTTAAAAAGCCTGTCAGTCTCCCCTGCCATTGCAGAGACCACAACAACAACATGGTCGCCAGAATTACAGGCATCCACAACCTTTTTGGCAACTTCACGAATCTTCTCCAGATTGCCTACCGATGTCCCGCCGTATTTATGAACTAATAGTGCCATATCAAAAAAACAGAAGCCAGAAGCAAGAAGTCAGAAGTCAGACTTTTATTTTCTGTCTTCTGTCCTCTGTCTTCTGTATTCTGCTGTATCATTTTACCAAACTTTCTTAAGGTTCTTTAGCCCTTTCAGATAGTCCTCATATTCTAAGTTTGACTCAATACCATATTCCCTGAAAATATCCATCATCTTTGAAATAGAAACTCCAGCTATCCTTGCAGCCTTTTCAATGGACGCCTCTGATTTCTTATATTTTTCTATGGCAAGTACTACCCTGCCAAGGTCAACAAGTTCCCTCACTGTTTTTGAAACATCTTCCCTTTCTTCTTTTGCAAGGGAAGAAAGAAATTTATAGTCGTCATCGTTTACTCGTATACTTAAGGTCTTTGTTGCCATCTTAACCACCTCCATTAATTTGCTTTATTGCGTCATTAATTATTTCCTTGCTATATCTACCAACAGATTGCAGTTTTTGTAACTTGATAATGGCTTCATCTTTACCGATAAGAGTTTTTTCCACTGCCCTTATCAGAACTGCAACTGCGGTAATAAAATCTATATTTAAAAGCTTACATGCCCTTATTGCATTTCTGTCATCTGTTGCAACTATATTGGCTCCCTCCTGAATAGCAAGTGTTAATGCCTCAGCCTCGCCTGCGTCTATGTTAAAGTCATCCATTAGTTTTTTTATCTGTCTGCTATTTCTGACTTTTAAAGTCATAATTCTTTTATCTTCCATCAATTTACCTATTAAAAGTCTTTCTTCTCCACTCCCTGCGAATACCTCCAACCTGACCTTTTCAGGGATTAAAACCTTCCCGTGAAAATTTGATATAAACAATTCCAATATATCTATCTTGGCAAGAAGAATCAGTGTGGACGAATCAAAAACTATCATATTTGTAATTGTATGACGATTGCATGACAAATGTCAAGAAGATAAAATTGATTATGGGGATTATCAAAGGTATGGATATTCTTAAAGAACTGAAAACTGCCGACCAACTCCTATAACATCTCTTGAAAAAATCATGAATACCCTTGAAGAATTGAAAACTAATAAAACAGATACCATACCACCAGATCTTGAATCAAAAATCAGGGGTGATCTTGCAGAATTGAGAACCATCACACCGTATCTTGATAGAAAAATCTGGAATAATCTGGCGCAAATCTCCTCAGAGATAGCGGCTGCACCGACTACTGTTACCAGACCAACTCCTGCTCCAAAACCGACCCGGCCGCCTTCGGTTCCTGTCGAAGAGTCAGAGATGGGGGTAGGTGGTGCTATTCTTGGGGGTGTTTTGATTGCCGGCGGTGTCGCGGCTTTGGCGGTTGCTCTTGCTGGTTCAGCGAAGAAGACAACGAGCACAGGGGAGGCGGCAGCAGCGACCCTTGTTCTGGTTACACCTATTCTAACTGCTGCGGTGGTGGTGGTGGAGCCAGAGTCACAGCGTGTTTCTGGCCTGACTCATGTGCCTGCCCGAGTGGTACCAGGACGGGTGGATTTGCATATACGGGGTACAAATATTGCTACTGCAAGCCCTCGCTTTTCAACACGGACTATCTGACACTTAAAATGCCCAGCTCAGGATTAACACTTTTTAATTCAAATCTATCGAGCGGTGTAGATTTATTCAAAACTAAATTTGAAATCCTTGGGGCATGTTCAGGTGACGACAGTATGCTTAACACTACCCTGGGCTTACAGGTTAAGGGTGAATACAGCAGACTGCGTGGTCAATTTATATTTTCACCTTTTATTCAATTACAGCACCAGCGAAGTGGAAGTTTGACAGAGCTTGCTAATGATAATGTCTATGTATACACAACAACTCTCTACGGAATGGATATACTTTATGTCCCCTATAATCTGACCTTAAGCAGTATGATTCGTCAGGCTATCCAATCGGAAGATAGTGAGAGTTTGAATGCAACAGTAGTTCAGTTAAGTGTAAAATTTTAAATGTAAACGGAGTATCTCTGCCAATCTCGGCTCTTTATAGGCATACTCTTTTAATGCCTACGATTTCAAATTACGATAAATTATTTAGGGTATGTCACTATTTCAAGAGTCCCATTACCTCATTAACCTCTGCCAAAGTCTGCTGGGCTATTTTTTTTGCCTTTTTTGAGCCCTCATGGATTATCTCATCAATCTTTTTTGGATTCCCTGCAAGCTCTTTTCTCTTTTCATAAATAGGCATCATATAATCATTAAGATTCCTTGCCATCATCAATTTGCAGTCTGTGCATCCAATACCTGCTGTGGTGCAGCCTGTATATACTTCTGCGACCTCTTTTGCAGATGAAAAGAGCTTGTGAAATGTAAATACAGTGCAAACCTCCGGATTCCCCGGGTCGCTCCTCTTTACCCTCTGAGGGTCTGTTATCATTGTCCTCACTTTTTTAACCACAACATCAGGCGGGTCGGATAAAAAAATTGCATTACCGTAGCTCTTGCTCATCTTCCTGTTATCAAGACCCGGCAGTTTTGGCACTTCAGATATTAGAGACTCAGGCTCAATGAATACTTCTTTTTTATATATAAAATGAAATCTCCTCACAATCTCTCTCGTTAACTCAAGATGGGGAAGCTGGTCAATGCCTACGGGGACACAATTGGCTTTATATATGATAATATCCGCTGCCTGAAGAATCGGATAACCGAGAAAACCATAGGTAGTCAAATCCCTATCCTTTATCTCCTGCTGTTTCTCCTTATAAGTTGGGTTCCTCTCAAGCCACGGAACAGGTGTTATCATGGAGAGGAGAAGGTGCAATACAGCATGTTCAGAAATTAAAGACTGTAAAAATATAGTGCTTTTCTCCGGGTCTATCCCTGAAGCAAGCCAATCAACGGCTACATTGAATATATTCTCCTTTATCTCATGAGTATCTTCATAGGATGTGCTTAATGCATGCCAGTCTGCAATAAAATAGAAGCAGTCATATTCATCCTGCAATTTCTTCCAGTTTTCTAATGCACCGAGGAGATTGCCAAGATGAAGCCTCCCCGAGGGCTGCATACCGCTTAAAACCCTTTTCTTTTCCATATCCATTCCCATTTAGCCACAGAGACACAGAGGCACAGAGAAAACATAAAAAATATTTTAAAAAGTTTTTTAATCTCTGTGTCTCTGCAACCTCTGTGGCTAATTTTTGTTTCTCAAATCGGTCTTCCAAGAAGTATATGTATGACCATGCCGATAATAGGCACGATTGTTCTATCTATTGCACTGCTTGCAATAAGGACGAGCAATATTATAAAGCCGTATGGCTCTATTTGACTATACTTAATAGCCTGTTTCTGAGGCAGGATTCCAACCAATATTCTCCCTCCATCCAACGGCGGAAGGGGGATAATATTAAATATTGCAAGCCCTACATTTACTACCACACTGTAATATACCATAAGCCCTACAGGGTCAATAATCATCAGAAGATATTTATTTCCAGGGACAGGCATCTCTATTATCCACCTGTAAATAACTGCACTGATAACCCCGATTACCAGATTTATCCCGGGACCCGCCATTGCAACCCACACCATATCCTTTCTTGGATTTTTTAGGTTGCGTGGGTCAACAGGGACAGGCTTTGCCCACCCTATCATCCTTGTCATAATAAATACAATAGTTCCAATTAGGTCAAGATGGCTTATTGGATTTAATGTCAATCTCCCTGCAAGCCTTGCAGTATGGTCGCCGAGTTTATCCGCTACGAATCCATGAGCGACCTCGTGAAAGGTAACTGCTACGAGCATGGGAACGGCTAATACGGATATTAATTGTATTACAGAATTGATATCGTGCATAAATTTTAATTTAATTCATGTATAGGAAATAATAAAAATTAGCCACA
Organism: Nitrospinota bacterium; assembly: GCA_016194325.1. Taxonomy (GTDB): domain Bacteria; phylum Nitrospinota; class Nitrospinia; order UBA9942; family UBA9942; genus UBA9942. The sequence goes on from JACQBS010000060.1 coordinate 10,896, forward strand.
GAGGCACGGAGACACAGAGATTTTTTAAGCTTATTATTTCCTCTGTGCCTCTGTGTCTCAGTGGCTAATCAGGTTGTTGTTCTTAAAAATAAAAACCGCATTAAACACTATGCATCTTATCAAAAATATATCTCAAAAAATTGAAATAAACAATCAAAAAATATAAGGCAGCCCCTCTATTGACAACGAAAAAATAAGGATTATATTAGAATTATAGATTCAGCTCAAAGGCTCTTTTAAATAAAAGGAGGTGACAATCATGACGCTCAAAGAGATAATGAAAAAAGATATTGTAACTGTAACACCAGAGATGTCTGTAAAAGAAGCTGCAAAAAAGATGAAAGATGAAAATATTGGATGCATTTTGGTAACGGAGAATGGCAGCCTCAGAGGTATTTTGACCGATAGGGATATAACCTGCATGATAGTAGCCGATGGAAAAGACCCCAATTACACTATGGTCAAGGAGATAATGAACGGTGATGTTGTATATACGAGCCCCGATACAGATATTTTTGAGGCGTTCAAGATTATGGCAGGGCACAAGATTAGAAGGCTCCCGCTCAAATTTGACGGCAAGCTGGAAGGGATAGTTTCCATATCCGACCTCGCCCCTGTCTTAAAGAGTGAGATGGATAACTTCTTCAATGTGGAGGAGATATATCACCATTAGATTTTGCAGTAAAATCTTAAAAAAGGGCCTTTGAGCAGCATTAATCTATATCCCTCTTTCTCTACAATTTATCTCCCTCCCCATAAAGAATTTGACAAAGAATAGTTGTTTGGCAATAATGAAACCATAAATCATTCATTTCCATTTGAGGGATATTTTAATGCAGGTCTGGATATACACAATAGTCAGTGTTGTTTTAGTCAGCGTAATATCATTAATTGGAATATTTTTCCTTTCGCTTGACAGGAATAAACTGAACAGTATATTGCTTCTCTTTGTCAGTTTCGCAGTCGGAGGATTGTTCGGAGATGCCTTTATTCACCTCCTCCCTGAATCGTTTAAAAAAATTGGCACAAATTTAACTACCTCTCTATACATTATGCTTGGCATATTTATCTTTTTCATATTGGAGAAGTTCATCCGATGGAGGCATTGCCATATCCCTAATTCTGAAAAGCATATGCACCCGGTAGCCGCTATGAATTTAATTGGTGACGGGGTTCATAATTTAATTGACGGTATACTCATCGGAGCCAGTTACAGTGTGAGTATCCCCACCGGGATTACCACTACTCTTGCTGTTATCCTCCATGAGATACCGCAGGAAATCGGAGACTTCGGTGTGCTTCTTCACGGCGGGCTTTCGTTAAAAAAGGCACTCCTTTTTAATTTTCTATCATCTGTGACTTCAATCTTTGGTGCCGTTATCTCTCTATCAATAGGTCCCCAGATTGAGGGTTATTCACTGGCAATGCTTCCAATTACTGCAGGAGGCTTCATTTATATTGCAGGGTCCGATTTGATACCCGAACTCCAGCATGAGGTAAAGGTATCAATTTCTATAAAGCAATTCACAGCAATATTACTCGGGGTCGGAATCATGGCTTCGTTAACCCTGATTGAGTAAGTCAAAAACCTGATTTTAGACAGGATATACAAGATTAAATGGATTATAAGGAAACCATGAAGACAGGAAAAAATTAATTCATGTTTTCATGGCTTCCTAATAATTTCTACATTTTCTTTTATCCTGTCCATTCTGTTAATCCTGTCAAATTTTTATAATTTCCTATACATCTAAAAACTTATCAGTTTCCAAAAACTTTATAGCATCTTCTTTATTGGAGATAATCCCTTCAGCCCTCATTTCCTCTATTTCTTTAAGCAGCTCTCCGATTTCAGGACCCGATTTCAAATTGAGCCTTTTCATTATCTCATCCCCTGAAATGAGAGGGGAATTTATCTGTCTTATAAAGTCTTCAAAATAATAATCTATCATCCTCTTAACCAATCCCTCTATATCCTCAGCAGTATCATCAAAGATACCAGAGCCTCTTGTTGCGTTAATATCCGCTATGCTCAATAGACTTATCAATACCCCGGCTTCTTTTGTATCCCTGAAAAATCTGAAGATTGCCCTGTTAGTTACCTTCTTCTCATTACTTAATAAAATGGGCCTCATGTGATTCCTGACTATAGCGGTCATTGTCTTACAGATATTATTACCGAGCCTCAATCTCCGACACAATTTTTCAGTAATATCTGCTGAGAGTTTTTCATGATTTATAAAATGCACATTTCCATTCTTGTCCAACTCCTTTGTCAAAGGCTTCCTTATATCGTGCATTATTGACGAAAGTTTTAATGCCTCTTTAGCTGATATTCCCTGTTCTAAGACATTTGAAAGCATTTCATATAACTGTATATATCTGTCAGGAAATTTCCTCTGAAGATTTTCAATTAACACCTCCAGGGTCTTAAGTGTATTTATGGAGTGCTCCCACAAAAAATATTTATGGTGTCTTCCCTGCTCCAGCACCCCTCCTACTCCCCCCCTTAAGACCTCCCCTTCCCCTCCTTCAGAAGGAGGGGATAGAGGGGAGGTTAAGGGGGGGATGGAAGGGGGGGTAATCTCAGGTATAATCTCTTTAAGGAGACTCAGGTCTTTTAATCTCTGGATATATATATGCGACTTATCACCTGATAGGATATTAAATAATTCGTCCCTGATTCTTTCACCAGATGTTTTTTTTATCTTTTGCCCGTTTTCTTTTATCAGCACCTCCAGTTTGTCATCTATTAAAAAACCCAATTGAGATTCAAATCTTATTGCCCTGAGCATCCTGAGGGGGTCATCATCAATCACCCCTTTATCATATACCTTTATTACCCTATTATTTATATCTGTAATTCCACCTGTAGGGTCTATATAATGCAATTCGGCATCTTTAAACAGGTCATCAAGATTTAATGCGACAGCATTTATTGTAAAATCCCTTAACTTAAGGTCATCTTCTATACCCTCACCCCTTATCCTTGAAAAATCCAGAATAATTTCATTCATCTTGACTATTGACTGGTGACTGTTGACTGGTGACTGTTTTATCACTACCCTTGATACAGACCTTTCTTCATCCAGAGGGAAGTAACTCCCCCCTACAGAATCCCCCACCCTTTTGCCAAAGAGGAGTGCATCTCCATCAATAGCAAAATCTATGTCGAGTCCATTATCCTGAAACTGATTTTGAACCGACCCTTGAGCGATTATCATATCTCTGACAATACCGCCGACTAAATACACCTCAACATTAATTTCATCCGATATGGCTTTTACCGTCTTGATAAATGGGAGAGATTTAATATTGTCTATTAATTTGCTATTCACTTTAATGAATGGAAGTTTATCCTGAATTATGCATTAACCACAGATGAACACAGGTAAACACTGATAAAACAAAAACTTATTATAATTCTTACTTCACTTAAAAAGTGAAATATATCTTTCTTTTAATTCATTGAATAATCTGTGTTAATCTGTGTTTACCTGTGGTTTCACGCATTTTTTGGGTTTATTTCTTCCCGTTAGCTAACAGATATTCATGGGGAATGGTTAAGCTGCCGCCTGAATGGATAAAATCCCTGGCAAAATATCTCACCTCATCCCTAACCTTGCCCCGCTCACTTTCAGATAATGCATCAAACTGCTGTTTTAAAATATCCGATGCCTCCGCCATGTCCCAATATTCATCAAAAGAATCAAATTGATAATTAAATGACTTCCGCTCTATTGTGAATTTTGAAAAACCTGCTTCACCCAGCAAACCTTCAAGTACACCTGGCGATCCAAGAGAGGTTATCTTCGCAAGTGGCGGGTGTTTTTCCTTTGGCAGATATTTCTTAAATACCTCGTATGACCAATACATAATCGGCATAGTCTCCGGAGTGCTCCATACGGCAATTGCAAATTGTCCATCCTCTTTGAGAACCCGATACATCTCCTTTAATCCCTGAAGGGGGTCATTGAACAACATTACACCGAAACGGCATACTGCATGGTCAAACGATTTATCTTCAAATGTTAGCTTCTCTGCCGGCATACATTGAAAGGAGATATTCCTGAGAGACTCCTTAACTACCTTTTTCTGTGCAGCCCTGACCATACCCTCAGCCGCATCAATACCTGTTATTTCTACACTTCCATTCATCCTCTTTGCAAGTGTAATCGCAGGCTCTCCGGTCCCTGAAGCAATGTCTATAACCTTATTACCTTTTTGAACATCAAGTAAAGACAATAGTGCCTCGCCAACAGGTTTAAGCTGCGGCAGCCACATATCAAATTTCTCGGCAATCTTATCCCAATTAATCTGATTGGCTTCTTCACTCATAGTCTTACTCCAAATTATTAATGGCGCGCCCGGAGGGATTTGAACCCCCAACCTGCGGATTCTAAGTTATCTATCTATTTATTTATTCTTTTTATGATGATTCCTAACTGTTTATATTTATTTATCATTTACTATTTAATAAGGCAAGTATTTAATGATTAGCATTGCTTGTTTTTGTCTGCCTACTATACAAAAACTATGGGGATTTTTTATTGATTCTGTATTTCATTTGCATTACAATAAAACTAAATTATCATTATAAAGGGAGGGTTTAAATATGGCAAAAACATCAATGATAAATGCAAGGATAACACCAGAATTAAAGGCGAAGGGTGAGAGGATACTTAAGAGGTTAGGACTCTCTACAACGGAGGCTATCACCATTTTTTTTACTCAAATTAAAGAACATAAGGGATTGCCTTTTGAAGTAAAGATACCAAACAAGACTACCCTGAAGACCTTTAAAAAGACAGACGAAGGCAAGGAGCTTAATGAGTATAAGAGTCCAGACGAGTTTTTTAAGAAAATGAGGGCATAATGTTTCGGTTTATTACTACTAACCGATTTGAGAAGGAATATAAGTTGATGCAGAAACGGGGCAAGGATATGAATAAACTGGATACTGTCATGCTAAAACTCATACACGGTGAAACACTGGATAAAAGATATAAAGACCATACCCTTAAAGGCAATTTCAAAGACCGCAGGGAATGTCATATAGAACCGGACTGGCTTCTGGTATATAAACTCAGCATACAAGAGAAGATGATTATATTTGAAAGGACTGGCAGCCATGCAGATATTTTTGAGTAGAGCAACACCTTACCTGTCTATTTTGGGAGTAGTATAGCCACTCTGGTGGAGCCAGCGGCGCAAAATCTGAGAGGTTAAGGAACGACATGGTTGATGTCACTTTTGCTACATACGCACCATTCTTTGATGGAATTTTGTCGTGTGCATGGTGTTGCCCTTTTTAAAACGCGCCCGGGGAGACTCGAACTCCCAGCCTGCGGATTCGAAGTCCGACGCTCTATCCAATTGAGCTACGGGCGCCAAATACTAACTTACAACCCACAACTAACAACTTATAACTTTTTACTTTACAGGCAATGTGAAATAGAAGGTAGTCCCTTTACCTAATCTGCTCTCCGCCCATATCTTACCGCTGTGGAGTTCAATCAGATTCTTTGCTATGGCAAGTCCAAATCCGCTTCCCTTTTCCCCTCTGGTTGCCTTAGACTTTACCTGCCTGAATTTATCGAAAATCAGAGGAATATCATCCTCTGCAATCCCCTGCCCAGTATCTTGGACTGAAACCTCTACATTATCCTTATCATATCTCAGGCTGATTGAAATACTCCCGCCTTCATGTGTAAATTTTATTGCATTGCTTATCAGATTATTCATGACCTGAAATATCTTTAACCAGTCTGCATTTATTTCAGGCTCTGTTTCAGGCAGGTTGAGCTTAATATCTATCTCCTTTTCATGTGCATTGAACTGCATTGCATTTATACTCTCTTTTATGGCGTCTCCAATTTTGCCTTTCAACTTATGCAGATCTATCTTCCCTGCCTCAATCTTTGCTAAATCAAGGAGGTCATTGATAAGGTCACGGAGATGTATACCAGACCTGTTTATCATATAGACAGCCTCTTTCTGTTTTTCAGTTAATTCACCAAAGGTTTTCATTAAAAACATATCGCTAAAGATCAGTATATTGGTTAATGGAGACCTCAAGTCATGGGATACTATGGAGATAAATTCATCCTTCATCTGATTTAGTTCTTTAAGCCTTTCGTTGGTTTTCATAAGATCTTCAATGAGTATTGCCCTTTCAAAGCTTATTGCTATATGTCCTGCAATCAGTTTAAGATATTCTGAATCTTTTTCAGAGTAGTTGTTCTTATTCCTGCTTGAGAAGAATATGACACCGATTGGTTTACCCTTTACGAGGAGGGGTAGTGTAAGGTTTGATTTTATCCCTTCGCTGACAATCTTCTGTGTGGATAGAGAATCAGGTTTCTTTTTAAGATAATCCTCAAGGTCATTTATTATCCTCGGCTCGCCTTTTTCTATTACATTTTTTAGTGATGAATCTTTTATATCTTCTTCAAAATCATTTCCAAGTATTATATATCCATCAGACCTCGCCTTTCTCGCCACAAGTATAGTGCTGTCTTTCAATGTGGCAATGCCTATGCGGTTATACTGGATGACCCCTTTTAAATTTTCATATACAAGGTCAAATATCTCGTTAAAACTCTTGCCATGATTTATATCTTCGGTTATTTTGAATAAAAGGAATTCTATTTTATTTTCCATGAATCTTTTTAGCTTAAGATTTGTACATGTATGAAATTATAAAAGCAACCACAGATGAACGCAGATAAACGCAGATTTAAAAATTGTTAAAAATATCTGTGTCCATCTGTGTGTATCTGTGGTTTCATTAAGTTTTTATACTTATTCTAAAATATAAATTAGCCTATAGGGAGTTATTATAAATAAAAGCAAAGAATTTGTCCAATGATTGTTCAATGTAAATTCTGGAATTTCGTATAGGAGGAAGGTATTTTTTTGAAAATTAAAATTACAGGAACAAATACTTAAACACGAATGGCACTAATGGACTAATTACACGAATTAATAAAGCAAAATAATTTAGTTTTTATTCGTGCCATTCGTATATTCGTGTAATTTGTGTTCCAGAGATTTTATAATTTCCTATCAGTAGTGTCCGCTAAAAATTAAAAAAGCATGGCTTGTAAGCCTCTTTTATTGGATAATTGAAGTTGACAAAACCCAATACCAATAAGGAGGAACAAACCATGC
>JACQBS010000036.1 GCA_016194325.1 Nitrospinota bacterium
GGTAATTATCCCCTTAGAGGTAGTAAAAGCAATTTAGATAACACCAATCTGATAAAATCAGGCTGGTGACGCTCATTAAATTTAAACTCAGATTCTGCCAAATAACTTGGCAAGTATTTTTCAGAGATTTTATGATAACGTGCATAAAGTTTATGTTTAGAAAGCCTCCAATATCCTTCAATAGAGTTTGTATGGCTGCCTTCTGCAGAAATAAACTGATTATTATGGTCAACTACCTTATGTCTAAAACCATTCTCTTTAAGACCGCAATAACCTTGCCAGCCATCAGTATAAACTGTGCTTCCCTCTTCTGCATGCTTCTTAACAAGGTTCTGAAGGGGAGCACTTTTGACATCAGGAACTGCTGTCGTTCTAACTTTTCCGTTCCTCTGAATAATTCCAATCTACCTGTGCAACGGCAGACAGGGCTTACCCTTTCTCCTGCCGCCAAAATAGGTTTCATCAACCTCTATATGACCAGACAATTGATTCATAAGAAAATCATCTTTAATGGCTTCTCTGATACGTTTAAGCATCTCCCATGCTGTTTTATAAGTTACTCTAATCTCTTCTTTAAGCTGGTTAGCAGAAATTCCAATTCTAAAAAGACCTATAGCAAAAATCCATTTAGAAATAGGCGTTCTTGTTTTCTCAAATATGGTTCCAGCTCTCTCCGTAAATTTGTAACTACAATCAGAACATTGATATTTATACCCATTACTATACCCAAGCTTCCATATCTTGTAATGCTTACATTTCGGACATTTGATTTCATTCGTCCAGCGTATTTCACGAAGAAGTTCTCTGTAAGCTTTTTCGTTAGCTATATATTCTCTATAATCATAAAGTCCCATAGAGGTCTCCTGTTACTGGATTGTGAAGTTCCAGTATACAGTAACTACCTCTAAGGGGATAATTACCTCGTTTTTTATGCTTGCCCCTAACTTGTTCATAACCGAACAAGTTCGTTTATACTCCCAAATTGGCAGGATAGACGAAATATTTCGTCTATACAAACTATACCAGAAATCTCTCCCCCGTCAATTTTTATCTTAATACACCATTTATAGGGTTTGACACTTTTTCTTTCCTTATGCTTTTTGTACTCGCATAAATATAAATCTCAACTCAACCCATGTCAATTAGAAAAAATGCAAAGTACAATTTATATTTTTGCTTGGCAATAATTATATTGTAATTAAACTATTTTGATGTAACAATTATTTTACCCCTCACCCCTTCCTCTCCCGCAAGGGGTGAGGGAGATTATTTCTCTCCCCCCCCTTGATGGTAGAGAATCAAGGGGAGAGTGAGTTATTTCAATTATGCATCCCAAATTAAAGGAAACTCTTGAAAAGTTTTACAGGGAATATGATTTAAAATCTCGTATTGAGCATGACCCTATTGAATTTCCACATAGATATAAAAAACCTGAGGATATTGAGATAGCAGGTCTAATTGCGTCATCGTTGGCTTACGGTAAGGTGACACTATTTAAACCTGTTATTAATAAAATCCTTTCTATTACCTCTTCAAATGGTAGTTTGCGGGAATTTGTAATAAATTTTGCCCCATCAAAAGACTCAAGATTTTTTCATGGAATAAAATACAGATTTAATTCTGAGAAGGATATTGTCAGTCTTATCTATTCTATAAAATCAGCCCTTATTGAATACGGCTCTTTGAAAAAACTTTTTTACTCATTTTATAATTCAGGAGATAAAAATATCACCAATGCACTCACAGGTTTTGTTAAATATTTTATGTCCCTTGATATGTCTGCTGTCTATGGTAAAAAGGGATATTCAGGTGGAATGAAACAATTCTTCCCCTCTCCTTCTGAAGGGAGTGCCTGCAAGAGACTCAACCTTTATCTTCGTTGGATGATTCGTTCTGATGATGGTGTTGACTTCGGTATCTGGGCTTGTAGTGAGCGAGTGAGCCAAAGCCCTGAGCAAGGCGAAGGGGAATCTAATAAAATACCGCCATCAAAACTCATAATACCCCTTGATACCCACATGGCAAGGATCTGCACCCATCTTGGCTTAACCCGACTTAAGACCACAGGCTGGAAGATGGCTGAGGAGATAACTGATAATCTAAAAATCCTTGCCCCCGAAGACCCTGTTAAATATGACTTTGCTCTCTGTCACCTCGGCATATCAGGTGAATGCCCTCCAAATAAAGATAAAGAAAAATGTGATGTATGTTCATTGAAAGATATATGCAAATAATAAAAAGAAGAAAGGTATTATTTTTAAGTCTTCTTCTGTTTTCTGTTTTCTGTCTTCTGTCCTCTTATTCTTATTACCTTCTTATTACCAACAGAAGCTCATATATCTTGAAATTAGTAACAGGCACAGTTGATTTCTTAATGAAGGGACAGAGTATTAGTAATTACAATATCAATCTCAATATCTCTCCTGAAAAGGGAGTAATTAATGTTGAATGCGATATAAATGTAAAATTTCTAAAAGACAGGCGATATATTATATTCCTTCTTAACGATGGCTTAAAGGTCAATTCAATCAAATATAGAAAGGCTATTAGGCGTTATAGATTATGGCTTATTAATCTTCTTCTCCTTCCCGAAAAAATTAAAAAAGGTGAAGATATAAATTTTAGCCTCGTATATGAGGGCAATTTAAGGCAATTGGGTTTTAGTGATGGCTATATAAAGGAAAAGGAATTCATTCTAAGAAACGAAGACCTCTGGTATCCAATGGATTTTCAGGGGCTTTTTACTTTAAATGTCAACGGGACAGTTCCGGTATCAATTACTCCTGCATTGCCGGGCAGTATCATTAATAAACTGACAGGGGATGGTAAGGGGAAGAGGTTTTCATGGAGACCTGAGAGGCCTGTCACAGGTTTTGCCCTGATGGGCGGATATTTTAATAAATTGTCAAAGAGTGTAAACGGGACTACCTATACCCTTTATTCCCCTGTATATCACAATGAGGATTTGGAGAAGACAATTGATAACATAATTCTCTGCCACAGCTTCTTTAAAAGCCAATTTGGAGATGATGGTTTTAAAAATTTGACCGTTATAATAACACCCCACGGATACAGGAGTTATAATCATGGTGCAGGAATTATAACCCTTTCAAAGACCGATTTTTCTACAATCGCCCATGAGATTGCACATAACTGGTGGGGAGGGACCGTTTATGTAGATTTGCTTAAGAGAAAAGGGGATGGCGGGCAATGGATAGCGGAGGGATTTGCAGAATTTTCATCCCTCATGACTGTAGAAAAACTTCACGGGAAGGATGCTTTTCTCAGGGAGCTTAAAAATGAAAATTTTAATCCAGACAAACAGAGGGTTATAGAGTCAATAACTACATTTGATAACCTGATGAATGGTGAAGATGTTAAGATAAATAACCAGATGGTTTATGCTAAGGGTGCTTATGTGCTTATCATGTTAAGAGAGATAATGGGTGAAGAAAAATTTATGAAGGCAATTAAGAATTTCTTTAGTGAATACAATTATAAGATTGTAAATAGCAGTGACTTTCAAGGGACAGTTGAGAGGATTATGGGAAATTCTTTCTCATGGTTTTTTGACCCATGGATAAGAGGGACAGAAAGGCTTGATTTTGAAATTAAAGACTTTAACTCTATGGAAAGGGGAGGCACTTTTGTAACCACAGTAAAGGTAGTAAATAAAGGGAAGATAAATATATTTACCGACATAGATATCATGGCTATAACTGAAAATGGGAAGGAGATTCAAAGGGTTTTTATAGATGAGAATCCTGCTACAGTTGTATTTAACACAAAATCAAAGATTAAAGAGATTATAGCAGACCCTTTTTTAAAGTGGGCAGATATGGAGAGGGAGAATAATATTGTTAAGATTTAGGAGTTTTGAATATTATGAAAAAAACCATCTCAGCAGTAATCATAACCATGAATGAAGAGGAGAATATCAGGGCATGCCTTGAGGGTATTAAATGGACAGATGAAATTGTAATAGTGGATTCCTTTAGCAGTGACCGCACATTAGAGATATGCAGAGGATATACGAATAAAATCTTTCAAAGGGAGATGAGCGGTTTTGGAGAGCAGAAGCAATTTGCGATTGAAAAGGCAGCATCCGATTGGATTTTATCTATTGATGCAGATGAAGTGGTTACAAAGGAATTAAAGGGTGAGATTAAAGGTGTGCTAAAAGAGGAGACAGAATACAATGGCTTTAAGATTTTTAGAAAAAATATATACCTTGGCAGGCCGATAAGATACTGCGGGTGGTATGTCCCCATAATAAGGCTTTTTAAAAGAGGTAAGGGCAGATTCAATGAAAAGAAGGTGCATGAAGAAATATTTGTTGATGGGAATGTGGGGCTACTTAAAGGCGAAATCATGCATAACACATATAAAAATATAAGCCATCATCTGGAAAAAATTGACAGCTTTACTACTTATGATGCAGATGAGCTGATAAAAAAGGGTGTTGTCCTCAAACCCTCAAATTGCCTGTGGTATTTTGTATTTAAACCCATGGTAAGGTTTTTTCAAAAATTTGTTCTCCAGAAAGGCATATTTGAGGGCATCCATGGTCTTATCCTAAGCATCAATGCTGCTATGGTAGTATTTATAAACTATGTCAAGCTGTGGGAGAAACAGCAGAAAAATAAAAAAGATTATTAACCACAGATTAACACAGATTTTCACAGAAATGTCATTCCGAACGAAGTGAGGAATCTTGATTTTGAGATTCTTCGGGCTTCGCCCTCAGAATGACAGCGATGCTGTCATCTGCGTTTCTCTGTGTTCTCTGTGGCTAAATAGTTATGAAAAAATTTATCCCTTTATTCTTTTTTACTGTTGCATTTGCCTATATAGAATCCGCAGTAGTAGTCTATCTCCGTGAATTATACTATCCTGAGGGCTTTAAATTCCCGCTCAAATTAATACCATCAAATATAGGCTTAATAGAAGTCGGACGTGAGGCAGCTACACTTGTTATGATTACAACAATAGGACTAATAGCAGGAAAGACCCGATGGCAGAAGGTTTCGTATTCTATATTTGTATTTGGTATATGGGATATATTTTATTATGTATGGCTAAAAATATTTTTAAACTGGCCTGAGTCACTGTTTACGTGGGATATACTCTTTCTTATCCCTGTCCCATGGATTGCCCCTGTCCTTGCACCCATAACTGTTGCTATTACTATATCCATTGCCTCAATGATTGTTGTCTATCTTGAAAATCAAGGGAGGGCACCGCTGGCAGGGAAAAAAGATATTGCATTTATTATTATAGGGGCAATAATAATACTAATCTCTTTTATTCTGGACTTTAGACTGTTAACAGACGGAGGAGCCCCTGATAATTATCACTGGGAGTTTTTAGCGGCGGGCGAACTCATAGGGTTATGGGCATTTATAAATATTATTAAAAAATGAAAAAAAAATTTATTGTTTTTACTGTCTCTATATTTATTTTATTTTTTGCATATATTATTTATTCTAAATATATCTATTCCCCCATTATCTTTAAAATCCGTTCTGACTTTGAAAAACCAATACTGATTAAAAATATCCCGAAAGGGATAGAATCCCTTAGTTCAAAAGGGTGTGCTGTCTGTCATCAGGAGATATATGAAGAGTGGGCTGCATCAATGCATGCAAAGGCATATATTGACCCCCTGTTTCAGGCATACTGGAGAAAGGACAATAATATATGGATATGCCTGAACTGCCACACACCGTTGCAGAATCAGCAGGATTTTATTATAACAGGGTTAGAAAAGGGGGATATCAAAAAACCTATAACCCAAAAAAATGAAGATTTTAGCCATGAGCTGAGAGGAGAGGGGATAACCTGTGCTACCTGTCATGTGAGGGATGGTGTAATCCTTGGGCCTTATGGAAACACTGATGCACCGCACCCGACAAAATACGACCCGATTTTTAAATCTACTGCAATCTGTGACAGATGCCATCAGGTTCCGAGCGGGAAGACTATGCTCTATATTGCCAACCCATGCAATACATCTGAGGAGTTTCATGGGGGACCTTATGCCTCAAAGGGGTATGTATGCCAGACCTGTCACATGCCTGAGGTAGAGAGGCCGGCAGCTACAGATTCGCCGATAAGAAAGGGCAGACAGCATTTATGGAGGGGCGGCTATAGCCCTGATATGGTAAAAAGGGCGCTCATGGTCAGCTTAGATAAAAAAATAAATAACGGCAGGATAGACCTTATCCTAAAAATAAAAAATACAGGGGCGGGTCACAAAGTCCCTACAGGCGACCCTGACCGATATATCACTGTCCATTTTGATGTTACAAATAAAAAAGGGGAGGTTTTACAATCAAGGCAATATTCTATCGGAAGGTGGATTATATGGAAACCAATTATAATAGAGGTTTATGAAAACCGTATAAAACCGCATGAATCAAAAGAGTATATATTCAATTATAATACTTCGGCTGGGAATGAAATCAGGGTTCAAGTCGTTTATCACATCATGACAGAGAGGGCGAAGAATAAACTTAAACAGAAGTACGGACTTAAAGAGGATATTTTAATTGAATACAAAATATTTGAGGATGTAACACCTGTAAATTTATGAACAATTTAGCCAAAAAATATCTCTGCTATATCATACAGCTCAAGGTCTATTGTCTTTAGCTTCGCTACAGCCTCTTCTAAATTCACCGATATTATCTTATTTCCTCTTAATGCTACCATTTTTCCAAATTCATTATTTTTTATTAAATCAACTGCCGCAACACCGTAACGGGTAGCAAGAACCCTGTCAAATGCAGTTGGGGTCCCTCCCCTCTGGATATGTCCAAGTATAGTAACTCTTGTTTCAAACCCTGTCCTTTTCTCAATCTCCTTTCCAATTATATTTCCTACACCACCGAGTCTGATATGGCCAAAGGCATCCACTGATTCATCCTGTGTTATAAGCTTCGTCCCCTTTACAGGCATTGCACCTTCTGCTGCAACAATAATACTGAACCCTCTCCCCCTATTATGCCTCTTATGGACAAGCTCACACACTTTATCAATATCAAACGGTTTTTCAGGTATGAGTATACAGTCTGCACCCCCTGCAATCCCTGCAATAGTAGCAATCCAGCCTGCATGCCTCCCCATTACCTCAATAACCATCACCCTGTCGTGAGACTCTGCAGTTGTGTGCAGTCTGTCTATTGCCTCTGTGGCAATACTTACAGCAGTATCAAAACCAAATGTATAATCGGTCCCGGAGAGGTCATTATCAATTGTCTTTGGTATTCCGACAACTTTAATACCCTTCTCATAAAACTTTTTTGCAACACCAAGTGTATCCTCCCCACCAATAGCAATGAGGGCTTCAAGTCCAATTTTTTTTATATTAGATAGTATCTTCTGGACATCCTCATCTTTCTTAAATGGATTTGTTCTTGATGTCCCGAGGATTGTCCCCCCTCTCGGAAGTATTCCAGAGACAGAGAAATGAGTCAGCGGCTCTACATCTCCATTTATCAATCCAAGCCACCCTTTTTTAATACCGATTACACTGAATCCGTATTTATCTGCCTTTTTAACAACTGCCCTGATAACCGCATTTTCACCAGGACAATCGCCGCCGCCTGTCAAGATTCCTATTTTCATTGGTACCCCAAAAATAAAATTTTGCCACGGACTTTCACTGACTAAAATATTAAGAAATAATAAGGAGAAAGGAAGAATATGGAGAAAAGGAGAAAGAAAAAATTATTTTAAAAAGTATTTCCCATGTTTCCACATTTCTCCTTAATCTTTTTATTTGTTTTTTTAGTCTGTGTAAATCTGTGGCTATTAAAGGTTTTTGTCCTTATTTATCTCCAAAACTTATTCCTATAAGCCTTGCCGCCTTTATATAACCACTATCTAAGGGAACTAACCTTTGATTTCCTATAGCCTCTTCAAGTGGGATTGAAACAATTTCAGGTGTCCTTAGAGAGACCATCTTTCCATATTCATTTTTTGCAATTAAAGTAACAGCCTCTGCACCAAACCTTGTGGCAAGAATCCTGTCAAAGGGAGACGGGCTGCCGCCCCTCTGGATATGCCCCAGTGTGGTAACTCTGGTTTCAATCCCTGTCATCTTTTCAATCTCATCCCCTACCCTGTTTCCTATGCCTCCAAGCCTTCTTGGCTCTGCGCCGTCCTCCACAATCCTTTTTACAACCACATCCCCGCCCTTTGGTTTTGCCCCTTCTGCCACAACTATTATGCTGAAGTGTTTTCCATTCTCCTTCCTTTCATAAATCTTCTTAATTACCGCATCGTAATCAAATGGGATTTCGGGGATGAGTATTATATGTGCACCGCCTGCTATGCCAGAATGCAGGGCTATCCAGCCTGCATTCCTCCCCATTACCTCTACAATCATTGCCCTGTGATGAGATTCTGCTGTAGTGTGTATCTTGTCTATTGCCTCAGTGGCAGTGAGAATAGCTGTATCAAATCCAAAGGTAACATCTGTAGCAAAGAGGTCATTATCAATTGTCTTAGGTATTCCGACAACAGGGACCCCCTTTTTAAAAAATTCATATGCGATTGCCAGAGTCCCATCTCCACCTATTGCTATCATGACATCTATACCATTATTCTTAATATTTTCAACTACCTTGTCTGATACATCACCGTAAACCTTTTTACCGTTGATAATCGCAAAATAATGAAATGGGTCGCATATATTGGTTGTCCCGAGGATTGTCCCTCCCCTCGGCATTATCCCAGATACATCCTCTAATGTAAGCCCTCTTATTTTGTTATTTACTAATCCATAGTAGCCATCTATTATACCGACTACATCTATCTTATACTGCTGGACTGCTGTTTTTACAACCCCCCTTATAACGGCATTGAGTCCCGGGCAGTCGCCCCCACCTGTTAATATTCCTATTTTCATATAGAATCCCTCCAGAATTATTGATTAGAAGATAGTAAAATAAAAGTGAGTTGTCAAGTCTATTAAGGTTTTGATTGCAGGATTTGGATTAACCCGAAAAATGCAATTGGACGCAGATTAACACAGAAACTACATGATATTAAACTCTAAATCCTAATATCTAAATTCTAAACAATATTAAAATCCCAAATTCAAATGTTCAAAACCTTTTGAATTTTGGTCATTTGTATTTAGGATTTCGGATTTCGGAGCACCCACGAAGTGGGTCGTAGGATTTTCCCGTAAATTGGGTTAAACAGTCGGGAGATATATTTTAAACGTTGTCCCTACCCCAGTTTTAGAATCAAATAAGATTAATCCATTGTGCTGTTTAATAATTGAATAGCATATTGAAAGTCCAAGTCCTCTTCCTTTTTCACTCCCCATCTCTTTAGTTGTAAAATAGGGGTCAAATATTTTTGATTGAATCTTCACCTTGCATCAATTTTTAGATTTCCTCCCTCTGGCATAGACTCTTTAGCATTTATGACAATATTTTTGATTACCTGCTTGATTTGTGTTTTATCTATCTTAACAGGATAGATGTCATTAGGAAAATTACATTCACAGAGAATATTAGTACCACTAAGTAATTCAGATATGGTTTCTCTTATTAATTCCGATATTGAACTTGTATTTTTGATTGGAAGACCGCCTTTTGAAAATGTAATCAGCCGATTGCTTAGCTCTATTGCTTGTCCGCTAGCCTTTTCTGCAATTGTCAGCCAATCAAATATCTTGTTATCGGGTTGTAAACGCATCTTTGATAATCCTATACTGCCTATTATTGCAGTGAGTAGATTATTAAAATCATGGGCAATTCCACCTGCAAGGATCCCAATGGCTTCAAGTTTTTGCACCTTTAATGACTCTTCTTCAAGTATCTTTTGCTCA
>JACQBS010000037.1 GCA_016194325.1 Nitrospinota bacterium
CCGTTTGCACCTTAGCCCCTATTAAGCAAGGTTTGGGCTCTGTTGAGACCCTCTAATTACCAGGATCGGGCAAGGTGCTATATTAATATATGTTTTAAAAAGCACTTTAAAAAAGTGCTTGACAACAATAAACCAGGCACAAAGAGCACAAAGGAAAAAAGGAAGAAAAAGATTAGGGAGAAAGGGAGAAACAGTGAAAGAGAGGAAAAATATTTTTTATTTTCTTCTTCTCTTTCTTCTCTTTCTTCTCTTTGTGCCTGGTAAGAAGGAGTCATTATGATAGACCGTTATAGCAGACCTGAGATGGCAAATATCTGGAGCCTACAGAATAAATATGAAAAGTGGCTCCAGATTGAGATTGCCGTATGTGAGGCCTTGGTTGAAAAGGGGGAGATACCAAAGAGTGCGATTGAGAATATTAAGAGTAATGCAAAATTTGACCCCTCCCATATTGACGAGATTGAAAAGACTGTCAAGCATGATGTTATAGCCTTTCTCACAAATGTTGCAGAATATGTAGGTGAAGATTCCAGATATATCCACATGGGGATGACCTCATCTGATTTGCTTGACACAGCCCTCGCCATCCATCTAAAAGAGGCTTCAAATATAATTTTACATGGTTTAAAAGCCTTTTCGGATATCTTAAAAAAGAGGGCTTATGAGTTTAAAGATACGGTGATGATCGGAAGGTCTCATGGTATTCATGCGGAGCCTGTTACATTTGGCTTAAAGCTTGCCCTCTGGTATTCTGAAAATCAGAGAAATATAAAGAGGATGGAGCATGCAAAAGAGACTATCAGTTATGGAATGGTTTCAGGTGCTGTGGGGACTTTTGCAAATATTGACCCATCTATAGAGGAGCATGTCTGTAAAAAATTTGCATTAAAACCTGCACCTGTATCAAATCAGATTATCCAGAGGGACAGACATGCAGAATATTTAACCACTCTATCATTGATTGGAGCGTCAATTGAGAAGATTGCTGTGGAACTGAGACATCTTCAGAGAACTGAAGTTCTTGAGGCTGAGGAATATTTTTCAATGGGACAGAAGGGTTCTTCTGCCATGCCTCATAAGAGAAACCCGATAACGGCAGAGCAATTGTCAGGACTGGCAAGAATAGTCAGGTCTAATGCAATTGCGGCAATGGAGAATGTAGCCCTCTGGCATGAAAGGGATATAAGCCATTCATCTGTGGAGAGGATTATAATACCTGACAGCTCAATATTGATTGACTATATGCTGAATAAAGCTGCAAATCTGATTGATAAGCTCCTTGTCTATCCTGAAAATATGAAAAAAAATCTGGATAAAATGGGAGGGTTGATATATTCTGAAGGTATATTATTAGAATTGGTAAGGGGTGGAATCAGAAGGGAAGAGGCATATAAAATGGTTCAAAGGGTCGCCATGAAGATATGGGAGAGGGGAGGGGATTTCAAGGAGTTGATATTGAAAGACAGAGAGATTATGAAATATATTACTCCTGCCTCTATAGAAAAGGCATTCAGCATAAATCATCATTTAAAAAATGTGAATTATATTTTTAAGAGAGTTTTTGAGAGTTGAAATCATATGAAACACACATGACCTTCGGTCACAAAGAAGGATGAAAATGTCACCCTGAACTTGTTTCAGGGTCTAAAGAGATGCTGAATCAAGTTCAGCATGACAAATCAATGTATTAGGAGTATTTTCAAGTGAAAAAGGGTGAAAAGATTTACGAGGGAAAGGCAAAGATACTCTATTCTACTGAAGAGACTGATAAGCTGATTCAATATTTTAAAGATGATGCAACCGCATTCAATGCCCAGAAGAAGGGGACTATAAAAGAAAAGGGGGTATTAAACAATAAAATATCTTCAAGAATCTTTGAACTGTTAGAAAAAGAGGGTGTTAAGACCCACTTTATAAAAAGTATCAGTGACAGGGATATGCTTGTAAAAAAGGTAGAGATTATACCTGTAGAGGTTGTTATAAGAAATGTAACAGCAGGCAGTCTCAGTAAGAGGATGGGAATTGATGAAGGGATTACATTAAAGGAGCCAATACTTGAATTTTATTATAAGAGTGATGAACTCGGCGACCCAATGATAAATGAATATCATATAAAGGTATTTGAACTGGCAAACGAAAAAGAGATGGATATAATTAAGGCAGTTGCTTTAAAGGTAAATAAATTCCTCGTGGATTTTTTTAATAAGAATGGAATAAGGCTTATAGACTTTAAGCTTGAATTTGGAAGATATGATGGAGATGTCTTGCTGGCAGATGAGATAACCCCTGACGGATGCAGGCTCTGGGATAAAAAGTCAGGTGAAAAGATGGATAAGGACAGATTTAGAAGAGACCTCGGCAAGATTGAAGAGGCATATCAGGAAGTTTATAAGAGGGTGATTGGAAATTGAAGATTGAATATTGAAGATTTAAAAAATCAATATTCAATATTCAGTACTCAATAGTCATTCATGGGAGGTAATTATGGCAAAAAATATAGAACTTATAAAGACATTGATAGATGATATACCTCAACTGGGATTTCTGGAAAACGATGAATTGGATATATTAGCCCATCACATAAACTATCAGGAGGCAGGCAAGGGTTCAGTTCTCTTTAAGGAAGGCACTATAGGAAAGACCCTCTATTTAATAGTTAAGGGGAAGGTGGAGATAAAAAAGGAATCTATGTCTGGCAATCAGGCTGTCCTTGCACAGTATGGAAAGGGTGCATCTATCGGAGAGATGTCCCTTATAGATGAATCTACCCGTTCTGCTACGGCAACAATAATTGAGGATGCAGAGCTCCTTATACTGGAAAAAGATAGATTTGATGAGATTTTGAATAAATATCCTGAGATAGGCGTTAAGATGCTTAAGAATATTACGAAGCAGATAAGCATGAGACTGAGGCATACCAGCGGGAGATTTGCAGATATTTTTGATGCAAGATAACATAAAAAGTATCAAAGTGTCAGAGAGTCAAAGTATCACAGAATAAAATGTTTTTACTTTGACTCTTTGACTCTTTGATACTCTGATGCTATAAAATGTGTGGAATTTTTGGAATATACGGCCATTCTGAGGCAGCGAATATAACATACCTTGGACTCCATGCCTTGCAGCACAGGGGGCAGGAGAGTGCAGGTATTGTATCTTCTGACGGGAAGTATCTGCATTCTGAGATTGACATGGGATTGGTGGCAGATATTTTTTCGCAGGACCGCCTTGATAAACTTTCCGGATATATTGCAATAGGGCACAACAGATATTCAACTACAGGTGCAAGTCTCCTTAAAAATGCCCAGCCCATTCTGGTAGATTATTCACGCGGCTCTCTTGCCCTTGCCCATAACGGCAATCTGGTTAATGCCTCATATATCAGGAGCGAGCTTGAGGCATATGGTTCAATATTCCGCTCTACCATGGATACAGAGGTAATAGTCCATCTCATTGCCCAGTCTAAAGAAGACAAGCTGCTGGACAGGGTGATAGATGCTGTTTCAAGGATTAAGGGGGCATATTCGCTTCTGATAATGACCGAGAATGAATTGGTGGGTGTAAGGGACCCCAATGGTTTTAGGCCGTTATCATTGGGAAGGCTGAAAGACTCGTATGTGCTGGCATCAGAGACCTGTGCATTTGATTTAGTAGAGGCAAAGTATGAAAGGGATATTGAGCCGGGCGAGATTGTAGTTATAGATCATAAGGGGATTCAATCTTATAAGCCTTTTTCTGCATCAAGGAGGTCTCACTGTGTTTTTGAATTTATATATTTTGCAAGGCCTGACAGCAATATATTCGGGGAAAATGTAAATTTTATTAGGCAGGAGTTCGGAAGACAGCTTGCAAGGGAGACAATGGTTGATGCAGATATTGTAGTTCCTGTCCCTGACTCAGGTGTTCCGGCTGCACTGGGTTTTTCTCAGGAGTCAAAGATACCTTTTGATATGGGGCTTATCAGGAGCCATTATGTCGGAAGGACATTTATTGAGCCTCAGCAGGCAATCAGGCACTTTGGAGTTAAGCTGAAGCTTAATCCTGTAAAAAAGATAATTGACGGTAAGAGGGTTATTGTAATTGATGATTCAATTGTTAGGGGGACAACGAGCAGAAAGATTGTAAAGATGCTTCGGGATGCGGGTGCAAGGGAGGTGCATGTTCGTATAAGTTCACCACCGACAACCCACCCGTGTTATTACGGCATTGATACACCAAATCGTAAGGAATTAATAGCAGCAACACATACAGTGGAAGAGGTGTGCAAGTATTTGACTGCTGATAGTCTTTCATATTTAAGCTTAGAAGGAATGCTGAATATATTTAAAGAGAGGAAAAATGATTTTTGTATGTCCTGTTTTGATGGGGTTTATCCTGTAAGCTTTGAGGGTATGGATACATCACAACTGGAATTATTTTGAACCACAAAGAACACAAAGAAAAAGACATTAGAACACGAATTACACAAATATACGAATATCACGAATAAAAAAGTAATTTATTTTGTTTTACAATTCGTGTGATTCGTCCATTCGTGTTATTCGTGTTCGGATTAGATAAAATGGAAAAAGAACTTTTAAAAAATAAGAGATTATTTACAATATATAACACTGAAAGGATAAACAGGGCAATTGGCATATCTCCTAAAAAGGGGAAGATTGCCTCCTATGTAATACCATTTCTTATTCATACAAATCTTAAAGGGTTCCCCGGGTATATTGACGGTGCGGATGCAGCCGGCGGTATATATTTCTTTGATTGGACAGAGACTATGAAGTCTGCGGTGAAAGAGTTTTTCCCCAACAGTAAGATATTGGATGAAGGCCCAACCCGATTATTCCCTACAAAATATTGTGTAGAATCACTCCTTATAATGGGGAGTATAGGTTCAATTGCCCATAATGAAAAGTCAGATTATGATTACTGGGTCTGTATCAATGAATCAGCAATCCCCTCAAAGGAATTGGAGCTATTAAAGAAAAAACTGAAAATTATAGAAGAGTGGGGACATAAGCATGAAATGGAGGTCCACTTTTTCCCTGTAGATATTAAGAAGGTTCAGAATTGTGATTTTGGAGAGAGCGATAAGGAGAGTGCAGGCTCATCACAGGGTAAGATATTAAAGGAGGAGTTTTACAGGACATCTATATTTGTATCAGGAAAGATACCCCTGTGGTGGATAATGCCTGCAGGTATAGATAGTGATAGATATAATAAGTATAAAGAAAGTTTAAAGGTCTCAATTGACCTTGATTATCAGGGGTTTGTTGACCTTGGTAATCTGGAAAATATTTCATCTGATGAATATTTCGGTGCTGCCCTCTGGCAGATGAATAAGGCTATGGTAAGCCCTTATAAATCTGTCCTCAAGATGGCATTGCTTGAAAGCTTTATTGACCCTGCCACAAGCCATGAAATCCTCTGCGGCACCTTAAAAAAAGGTGTATTCACTTCTGATGATATAGGAAAGTCTTTAGACCACTACCTTATTATGATGGACAGGATTCTTGACTATAATAATGCCAGGGGAAGGAGTGATGTGGTTGACCTCTTGAGGAAATGTTTTTATATCAAAGTTGGGGAGAAGATAAAAAAGGGTGCCACCCTGAAGGGTGCCGTTAAAAAGGATAAGAGTTATAGGGAAATCGTAATGGAGAAATATACTGAAAAATGGGGATGGGGAAACGAGATACTTGAAGACTTGAATAATTACAGGGATTGGGGATTTGAAAAAGTGTTAATGCTCGGCAGTCAGGTTCACAATTTTATGATACAGACATATAGAAATCTCACTGATAAACTAAAAACTGAAGCTGATATAAAGATAAAGATAAGTGATGAAGACCTTACTATGCTTGGGAGGAGGCTCTTCAGCCTATATTCAAAGAAGCCAAATAAGGTAGAGTATTTAAAGAGGGCATTTGATGAAGGGCTGCTTCAGGAGAGCCTGACATTTAATGTAGGCATGGATAAGAATAAAATGGTTGTATGGAGCCTTTACAGCGGAAAGCTATCAAAAGAGACAGTAGTGAATGCCAGGGAGAAATTACTAAAGAGGGGCAATATACTTGATATACTGATATGGATTGTATTCAATAGGCTCTGTAATGAAAAGACCTCTTTTTATCTGATGCCAAATCCGCTGCCGGTATCAATGATAGATATGCAGACTGTTATAAAGGAATTGCAGTCATTTTTCCCTCCAACAAGTATTGCTGATTTGCAGAGGGATGAACTTCTTTCAGATTCACATAAGCTTAAGATTTTCGCAGTTGTGAATTTCTCAAGCCAGAGATGGGCAAAAAAAATAGAAGATATGACAATATTTTATAACACAAGCTGGGGCGAGTTGTTCTGCGAGCATTACAGGTCAATGGATGGGATAAAGAAGTTATTGGGCTATTTGATAGAGAATCCGTCAATAAATGCAAAGGATATTCAAGATTACTGCAAGGTCTTTACTCCCAAGAGCGAATTTTCAGATAACCTGTATAAGGAGATTAACGGTATTATAATGAGGCAGTTAGGCTCAGCTAAATAGAGTGTCAAAGATTCATAGTATCAAAGAGTCAGAGTATGAGGAGTAAGATTATGACACTATGACACTATGACACTTTTCCATGAAGCTCTCCATAATTATTCCCACCCTGAATGAAGAATCTCTTATTGAAAAAAATCTTTCCTTTATAAAAAAAGAGCTATCAGCTATCAGCTATCAGCTATCAGTCGAGATAATAGTAGCCGATGGCGGCAGTAGAGACAAGACAGTAGAGATTGCAAGAAGATTTGCCGACAGGGTATGTATCTCCGATAAAGGGAGAGGAAAACAGATGAATGCAGGTGCGAGGATTTCCGCAGGGGATTGGCTCCTATTTTTACATGCCGATTCTGTAATATCCGAGCAGGGAATACGGGGAATGCTTGAAATTATAAATTCAGAATTCAGTATAATAGGAGGTGCATTTAGGCTTAAAATAGATTCTAAAAAAACATTTTATAAAATATTATCATCTTTTGCCAATATGAGGTCAAGAATATTAGGCATTGCCTATGGCGACCAGGGGATATTTGTAAGGAAAAATATTTTTTACATGATTGGCGGATATCCTGATATACCTATTATGGAGGATGTAGAATTTGTAAAAAGGCTGAAAGAGAACGGAAAATTTATTATACTGAATGAGTGTGTTACCACATCATCAAGAAGGTGGGATAGAGAAGGTATATTATATACAACGATAAGGAACTGGATTCTCATCTCACTATATTTGATAGGGGTTTCTCCAAATAGATTGAAAGGGTGGTATAGAGAACATGGAGGATGACAAGAGAAGTAAATTTGAAGATACTGTCATCCCGTATTTTAATGCTATCTATAATTCTGCATACAGGATGACAGGAGAAAGGGGTAATGCAGAAGACCTTGTTCAGGATGTATTCTTGTCTGCATATAAGTCATTTCATCAGTTTATAGAGGGCACAAATTGTAAGGCATGGCTGTATAAGATATTAAGGAATACATTTATAAATAGGATAAAAAAGGAGAAAAGGGAGGCGGGTTATTTATCTTTTGAAGAATTTGACGAATCAATAGGCTTAAGGCTTAAGGCTGAAGGTTTTAGCTCATCAGGCTTTTCTTCAGCCTTCAGCCTTCATCCTGAAATTAATGAGGGTTTTGATGAAACCATTCAGAAGGCTCTCAACAAACTGTCTGAGGAATTTCGTATGGCGATTATACTATGTGATATAGAGGGGTTTTCATATCAGGAGATATCTGAAGTTTTAGAGTGCCCTGTAGGGACTGTCCGCTCCCGCATAAACCGTGCAAGGAGATTTCTTGCTGAAGAGCTAAAGGACTTAAGGGCTTAGAGGCTATTATAAAATTAGCCACAGAGGATACAGAAAAGACAAAAACAAAAAATAAGGAGAAAAGGAGAAGATGGAGAGATCTGGAGAAAAGATTAAATATATTTTTTTAATTCTCCCTTTCTCTTACTTTCCCCATTTCTCCTTATAGTTTTTTCTGTGTTCTCTGTGGTTAATCAGGTTTTTATTCAGGAAATTATGAATAACAGGATTATAAAATTACCCGATGAATTGGCTAATTGCATAGCTGCAGGTGAGGTTGTTGAGAGGCCTGCCTCTGTTGTCAGGGAGCTTATTGATAATTCAATAGACGCGGGTGCCGCTAATATTACCATAGAGATTAAGGATAGCGGCAAGAGGTATATAAGGGTGACTGATGACGGTCTTGGTATGACAAGGGATGATGCCCTCCTCTGTTTTGAAAGGCACGCCACAAGCAAGATAAAAACTGTTGAAGACCTGAATGCTATTACTACTCTTGGATTTAGAGGCGAGGCACTGCCGAGTATTGCTGCGGTTTCTAAAGTAAGATTA
The DNA here is from genome assembly GCA_016194325.1 of Nitrospinota bacterium. Classification (GTDB taxonomy): domain Bacteria; phylum Nitrospinota; class Nitrospinia; order UBA9942; family UBA9942; genus UBA9942. The sequence goes on from JACQBS010000037.1 coordinate 8,401, forward strand.
TCTACCTTTTATGAAGGCGAATCTGTTGGAACAGAGATAGAGGTTAATAATGGGACAGTAAAGTCGGTAAAGGATGCCCCGCCGGTAAAAGGGACATCGGTTGAGGTTAAAGACCTTTTTTTAAACATACCTGCACGGCTAAAATTCTTGAAGTCAGATACAACAGAAACTTCCCACATAATAGAAGTGGTAAATCAACATGCCTTATCTCATCCGGTGATAAAATTCAGAATGGAAAGGGGAGGGGAAAGGCTGATTGACACCTTTTCAACGAATGATAGATTAAATCGCATAGCATCTATTTTTGGAAATGAGATGGTGAACAATCTTATGCCTGTTGAAGAAAAATATTCGTCCAGCTTAAAACTCAGTGTTAGAGGGTATATTTCTAAGATAGGTTTAGATACTGGAAACAGGGGGAAGCAGTATGTATTTGTCAATAGCCGATATATCAGGGACAGGGTTATAAGCCATGCAGTTTATGAGGCATATAAGACTATGCTGCAGAGGGATAGGCACCCTGTCTATTTTTTATTTTTAGATATTGACCCGAAAATGATAGATGTGAATGTCCACCCGACAAAGATTGAGGTGAGGTTTGTGCAGCAGGGTGAGATTCATGACTTTGTAAAGGACACCATAAGGGATAGTATGAGGAGAGGGCAAGAATCAGTGGGCAGTGATCAGTGGTCAGTGAGTAGTGAAACAGGAGTAGGGTATTACAAAGACAGGGTTAGAGAGGCAACTGAAAGGTATATATCAAGCCATGGAACAGATTTATTGAATGCAGAATGCAGAATACAAAGTGCAGAATATAAAATAAACTCTGAACTCCGAACTCCGAACTCCGAACTTAGGTTGTCTCCTGAAATGGAATCAGACCTCTCCAAATTTAAGCCGATTGGACAGATATTCAACTCTTTCATAATTCTTCAGGGGGTTGACAATATTATATTTATAGACCAGCATACAGCACATGAAAGGATTTTATATGAGAGATTATTAAGCAAGATGAGAGATAGTAGGATAGAGGTTCAAACAATGCTTTTACCTGTGAATATTGAGTTGCCAAGTAAGGAGTCATTAGTATTACAATCAAATCTTGACAATTTTAAAAAATTAGGGTTTGATATAGAATCTTTCGGAGAGAATAGTTTTGTGATAAGGTCAGTGCCGTCAATTCTCTCCGGAGATGACTGTAAACAGGCAGTGAAAGATATAATTGATAAACTGGTCTCAGAGCAAAAAGTGACATCTTTTGATGAGATTATTAATAAAATGATTCTGGTAATGGCTTGCAGGGGTGCTGTTAAGGCAGGACAGATTTTGAGTATAGAGGAGATGGGTTCCCTGCTCAAAGAACTGATGAATACAAACAGGCCATTTACCTGCCCTCACGGCAGGCCCATTGCACTAAGTATAGAAAAGGGACAAATACTGAAGGGATTCTTAAGGAGATAATATGAAAATAAAGTGTCAGAGTATCAAAGTATCAGAGTGTCAGAGCTTTTACTTTGACTCTTTGACACTATGACTCTTTGATACTTTAGTTAAGGAGGTAACAAATGCTAAATAAGGAAATAAAGGAGTGTCTTACATTTGATGATGTCCTTCTCCTTCCGGGGAAATCATCTGTGCTTCCAAAGGAGGCAGATATATCAACCTATATAACCAAAAAGATAAAACTTAATTGCCCGTTGGTCAGTGCCCCTATGGATACAGTTACTGAGGCGGGCCTTGCAATTGCCCTTGCACAGGAGGGTGGGATAGGCATAATACACAAAAACCTCTCAGTTGAAGAGCAGATTAATGAAGTTGATAAGGTAAAGAGGTCTGTAAGCGGCATGATAGTAGAGCCGATTACTATGTCTCCTGACGAAAGTATTAGTAAGGCTCTTGATGTAATGAGAAAGTATCAGATTTCTGGTATACCGATTACAAAAGGAGAAAAACTGGTTGGTATCCTTACAAACAGGGATTTGAGATTTGAGACAGACCTGAAAAAAAGGATATCCGAATTGATGACAAAAGATGATTTGGTGACAGTGCCTATCGGGACTACTCTGGAGCAGTCAAAAGAGCTTCTCCATAAGAACAGGATTGAGAAGCTATTGGTAGTTGATAAAGAAGGAAATCTTAAAGGGCTTATTACAATAAAGGATATAGAAAAGAACAGGAAATATCCATCTGCAGCTAAGGACAGCTTTGGAAGGCTTATTGTAGGTGCGGCAGTAGGAATATCAAGTGACAGAAAGGAAAGGGTTAAGGCACTCGTGAAGGCAGGTGCGGATATAATTGTGGTAGATACAGCCCACGGTCATTCTGAGTATGTAATCAAGGTTATTGAATCAATTAAGGGTGAGTATCCTGATATTCAGGTAGTTGGCGGGAATGTGGCAACTCCTGAAGGGGCAGAGGATTTAATAAAGGCAGGTGTTGATGCCGTAAAAGTCGGGATAGGTCCAGGCTCTATATGTACGACACGCATTATTGCCGGCGTCGGTGTTCCGCAGATTACTGCAATTACCGGGTGTTCAAAGGTTGCAGATAAGTATGGCATACCTATAATTGCAGACGGCGGTATAAAGTATTCGGGGGACATTACAAAGGCAATTGCCGCAGGTGCAAGGTGTGTGATGATTGGAAGCTTATTCGCCGGGACAGAAGAGAGCCCCGGAGAAAAGATACTATATCAGGGGAGGAGTTATAAGGAGTACAGGGGAATGGGCTCTATCGGTGCTATGGCAGAGGGGAGTTCGGATAGATATTTTCAGGATATGCAGTTTACAGAGACAAAACTTGTCCCTGAAGGTGTAGAGGGGAGGATTCCATATAAAGGCTCACTTTCATTTACAGTTCACCAGCTGCTCGGGGGATTAAGGGCAGGTATGGGATATACTGGATGCAGGAATATAGAGGAATTGAGAAAAAATACAGGGTTTATCAGAATAACCCAGTCAGGCTTGAGGGAAAGCCATGTCCACGATGTTATAATAACAAAGGAGGCACCGAATTATATAGTGGAGTAAAAAGATTTAGCCACGAATTGCACGAATGTTCACGAATTATGAAAAACTTTTACACACTGATTTGCATTGATTCTTTGATTTTTATTCGTGTTAATTCGTGGCTGATTTGGTTACATCATGCCGCAGGTGCCGCCGCTGCATGGAGAGTAACCGCCTGTGGAAGGATAATCACAGCTTCCAGTATCACAGGAAGATGAACTATCAGAAGAACCTACGGCAGCAAAAGATGACATGAGTTTTTCAGTTTTCTTAGAACCGCATTTTGAACATACAGCATCTTCCTTTTTTGATGCAAGGTGCATAATTTCAAACCTATTGTTGCAATTCAGACATCTATATTCATATATTGGCATATCAAACCTCCTAAATTAATGCTATTTTAATCAAAAATAGCATATTTTAACCATATAATCAAATTATTGTTTTGACATAATATTTATGTTTGTTATTATAACAAATTAAAAAATATGCGAGATATACATCAGGAAAAGATACTAATACTTGATTTCGGTTCACAATATACCCAGTTGATTGCAAGGAGGGTGAGGGAGTGCAGGGTATATTGCGAGATAGTCCCTTACAACATAGGAATTGAGAAGATTAAAGAAAATAATCCGAAGGGAATAATACTGTCAGGCAGTCCATCAAGTGTTTATATGCCGAATGCACCTTTGATAGATAAGAAGATATTTGAATTAGGAGTCCCTGTCCTTGGTATCTGTTACGGTATGCAGTTGATGACCCATCTTTTAGGGGGTGTTGTATCAAAGTCTGCAAAAAGGGAATACGGGAAGGCAGAACTCGTAATTGATGACGATTCTGATATATTTAAAGATATAACTCATCACTCATCACTCATCACTCATCACTCTATTACTGTGTGGATGAGTCATGGTGACAGGATTGAAAAGATGCCGGAGGGTTTTATAAAAATTGCACATTCTGACAATTCCCCTGTTGCAGCAATGAAGAGCAGGGATTCCAAGCTGTTCGGGATTCAGTTTCACCCTGAGGTGGTTCATACGACTAAAGGTATAGAGATTTTTAATAATTTCCTTTATAATATCTGCCGCTGTTCACCCTCATGGACAATGGCATCTTTTGTAGAATATTCTGTAGAAGATATTAAAAGGAGGGTGAAAGAAAAAAGGGTAATGTGTGCATTGAGCGGCGGTGTTGATTCATCGGTTACGGCTGTTTTAGTTCACCGTGCAATCGGTGACAGGCTTACATGCGTTTTTGTCAATAACGGGCTTTTGAGAAAGGAAGAGGCAGATAAGGTATTATCGGTATTCAGGAATAATTTTCATATTAAGTTAATTTATGCAAATGCTGAAGAGAGATTTTTAAATAAACTTAGAGGGATTACAGACCCGGAAGAGAAGAGAAAGATTATAGGAAGGGAGTTTATTGCTGTATTTGAAGAGGAGGCAAAAAAGACAGGGGGGTTTGATTTCCTTGCTCAAGGGACACTATATCCTGATGTAATTGAGAGCACATCTTTTAAGGGACCTTCTGCTACTATAAAGACCCATCATAATGTCGGGGGGCTTCCAACTGACATGGAGTTTGAACTGATTGAACCTTTAAGGGAACTTTTTAAAGATGAGGTGCGATTATTGGGGAAAGAATTGAATATGTCTGATGATATTTTGTGGAGACAGCCGTTTCCAGGACCAGGTCTTGCTATAAGGGTTCTTGGTGAGGTTACAAGAGATAGGCTTGAGTTATTGAGGAATGCAGATGCAATTGTCCTTGAGGAGATTAAAAAGGCAGGTCTTTACAGAGAGATATGGCAGTCGTTTGCAGTTCTTCTGCCTGTAAAGAGTGTTGGTGTAATGGGGGATGAGAGGACTTATGAAAATGTAGTGGGATTAAGGGCTGTAACGAGCACTGATGGGATGACTGCAGACTGGGCAAAACTCCACTATGACTTATTGGGGGTTATATCAAGCCGTATAATTAATGAGGTGAAGGGGATTAACAGGGTTGTCTATGACATAAGCTCAAAACCACCGAGTACAATAGAATGGGAATAGAAATAGTGAAAGTGCAAGTGAAAGTATAAAATCTCACACTCACACTTACACTTAATTGGGAGGATTATGACAAAAAATAAATATGGCAGCAGGTATCAGTGTTTTAAATGTGGATGTAAATTTTATGACTTAAACAAACCTAAGGCAATATGCCCAAAATGCGGGGCTGACCAGTCAGGTGCCCCGAAGCGTGAAAAGTCGGCACACGCAGTAGTTCACAAGGCACCGGTAATTCCAATTCCTGAGGAGGAGTTATCTGAAGGGATTGCCCCTGATATAGAAGAGGGTGAAGAGGGTTTTGTGGGGATAGAAGATGAAGAATTCCCTCTTGAAATTACTGAAGAAGAAGAGGAATTTTAGCTTAAAGGATTCAAGGGTTCAAGGAGTCAAGGGTTTAAGTGAAAATAAAATACTTATCCCCTTGAACCCTCGAATCCTTGAACCCTTCTTTTGAGTTTTATGCATCATTCTGATTTTGTCCATCTGCATCTCCATACACAGTATAGTCTATTAGACGGTGCTATTCGTCTTGACTCGCTCTTAAAGAAGGCAAGTGAATACAAGATGCCTTCCATTGCCATGACCGACCACGGGAATATGTTTGGTGCTGTGGATTTTTACCAGACAGCCAAGAAATACGGCATCAAGCCCATTATCGGATGTGAGGTCTATGTTGCCCCCAAGAGCAGACTTGAAAAATCAACACAAGAAGGCATATCTGACAGCTCCTATCACCTTATATTGCTGGCAAAAAATACTATAGGATATAAAAACCTTGTCACACTTGTAAGCGCTGGTTATTTGGAAGGGTTTTATTATAGACCTCGTATAGATAAGGAGATTCTCTCAAAGCACACAGAGGGTTTGATTGCCTTAAGCAGTTGTATGAAAGGTGAAGTTCAAAGGCTCATCCTTAAAGGTCAGACGGAGGAGGCTTATAAGTCAGCCTCTTTTTATAAGGAGGTAATGGGGGAGAGAAAATTTTATCTTGAAATCCAGGATCAGGGTATCCCTGAACAAAAGGATATTAATAAAACTATAATAGAGATGGCAAAGAAACTTTCCATTCCGTTGGTTGCTACAAATGACTGCCACTATATGGATAAGGGTGATGCCGAGGCACATGAGGTTCTCCTCTGTATTCAGACAGGAAAGACGGTTAATGACCCCAAGCATATGAAGTTTACAACCGACCAGTTTTATTTTAAATCACCGGAGGAGATGAAGCTCCTGTTTAAAGAAGTGCCTGAGGCTATATCAAATACACTGGAAATAGCGGACAGGTGCAATCTTGAAATCAGGTTTGACCAGATTCACCTCCCCCGCTATGACATCCCCTCTGATTCTACACTTGACGGCTACCTCAGAGATATGGCGATACACGGATTGGAGAAGAGGCTAAAACAGTGGTCAGTGGTCAGCGGTCAGTTGTCTGAGGAGGTAAGAGAGATATACTTCAAAAGGCTTGAGAGTGAGCTTAAGATAATAAAGGCTATGGGTTATTCGGGATATTTCCTAATCGTCTGGGACTTTATTGATTATGCCCGCAGAAGCGGGATACCTGTGGGTCCCGGCAGGGGTTCTGCCGCAGGGAGTCTGGTTGCATATGCCTTAAGGATTACAGATCTTGACCCGATTAAATACGGCTTATTGTTTGAGAGATTTTTAAATCCTGATAGAGTAAGTATGCCTGACATAGATATAGATTTTTGTAAGGAGCGGAGGGACGAGGTAATAGACTATGTAACAAAGAAGTATGGAAATGTCGCACAGATAATAACATTTGGAAGCATGAATGCAAAGGCGGCTATCAGGGATGTCGGGAGGGCACTGGCAGTGCCTTACGGAGATGTGGATAAGATTGCCAAATTGGTCCCCAACAAACTCAACATAACGCTTGATGAGGCGATAAAAGAAGAGCCAAGGTTTACAGAGATGGGGAAAAAGGATGAGATGGTAGGCAGGATTCTGAATATTGCAAAAAAACTTGAGGGTCTTCCAAGACATGCATCTACCCATGCGGCAGGTATTGTTATATCTCCTTCACCGCTCACAGAGTTTATGCCGCTTTATAAGGGAAACAGGGGTGAAATAACAACCCAGTATCCGATGGGGGATATTGAAAAGCTTGGATTACTTAAAATGGATATCCTCGGTATCAGAAACCTTACAGTGATTAGGGATACGGAGGAGCTTGCCAGGGAGAAAAATAAAAGCGATTTCAATATAGAAAATATTCCACTCAATGATGTAGATACATATAGATTATTGGGTGAGGCACAGACTTTTGGTGTGTTTCAGCTTGAAAGTTCAGGCATAAGGGACATATTAAGGAAAATGAAACCTGAGGTATTTGAGGATATTATTGCATTGGTGGCACTATATCGCCCGGGTCCCCTTGGCAGCGGGATGGTGGATGACTTCATCAAGAGAAAACATGGGACAATCCCAATAAAAAACATAGTTCCTCAGTTAGATGAAATCTTAAAAGAGACTTATGGCGTCATTCTCTATCAGGAGCAGGTAATGAAGATTGCAAGTGTGCTCGGCGGCTTCAGTATGGGGGCTGCAGATTCATTGAGAAGGGCAATGGGCAAGAAGAAGCCTGAAGAGATGGCACAGCAGAGGGAGAAGTTTATAAAAGGTGCGACAGCCAATAAGATAGCGGAAAATAAGGCTGAAAAGATTTTTGACCTTATGGAGCACTTTGCAGGCTATGGATTCAACAAGTCTCACAGTGCCGCATATGCCCTGATTGCTTATCAGACTGCCTATCTCAAGGCACACTATCCGTTAGAATTCATGGCATCTCTCCTCACGAGCGAGATGGGGAATACCGATAAAATTATTTTATATATAACCGAATGCAAAAGTATGGGCATCAAGGTTCTCCCGCCAGATATAAATGAGAGTTTTAAGGATTTTACAGTAGTCTATGAAGAAGAGGGTCGAGGGTCAAGGGTCAAGGGGCAAGATAAAAATATACTTACCCCTTACCCCTTACCCCTTAATAATGGGGGGATTAGGTTCGGCCTTGCAGCAGTGAAGAATGTAGGTGCAAATGCAGTAGAGTCAATATTAGCGGTAAGAGAGAAGAAGAAATTTGATTCTCTGTCAGATTTCTGCCAAAATGTAGAATTAAGGGTTGTAAATAGGAAGGTGATAGAGAGCCTTATAAAATGCGGTGCATTTGATAGTGTAGATTCTGCCAATCTTTCTCCGGGGAAATTCAGGGCGAGGATGATGGATGATATTGACATAATTATGGGGAGCGCCCAGAATATCCAGAAAGACAGGGAAAAAGGGCAGTTTAATATGTTTGATAATTCGTTTGGAAGCGGGTCACAGCCTTCAGCCTCCAAATCTGCGGAGTGGAGCGAAAAGGAGTTTCTTTCATTTGAAAAAGAGTCACTCGGTTTTTATATATCAGGGCATCCTTTGTCAAGGTTTGAAAACGAGATAAAGCATTTTACTAATGCAAATACACAAAATCTTCAAGAGGTTAAAAATGGGAGGGAGATAAGTATAGCTGGTATTATAAGCAAATACAGGACACAGGTTACAAAAAAGGGAGATAAGATGGCATTCGCCACACTTGAAGACCTGCAGGGTTCTGCAGAGGCGATAGTGTTTCCTGATGTATTTAAGGCATCTGGAAACCTGATTGAAGGCGAAGAGCCTGTCCTGATTAAGGGAAATATAAGTGCAGAGGAGGACTCTACAAAAATAATTGCAAGGGAGATTTTCCCACTGACGAATATCAGGGAGAGGCTCTCTTCAAATGTCCATATAAATCTTAAGGCAGTAGGGCTTGAGAAGGATATGCTGGTTCGTCTGAGGAAGATTTTATCATCAAGCAAGGGTAAGAATAACCTCTTCCTCCATCTCTTCTTTCCTGATAAAAGCCAGATAAATATTGGGGTGGATAAAACCTTTCAGGTCAGCACAACTGAATCTATGGTTAAAGAGATTGAAAACCTATTTGGGGATGAGGCAGTGTATTTTGAGTAAGACAGGCTAAGGTTAAGGTTGAGGTTAAGGGGATTTCCCCGTTTTTCCTTAACCTTAACCTCAGCCTCAACCTTTTTAGTTATGGCAGGACAATATTTAGATTTTGAAGAACCGATTATTGAACTTGAGAAAAAGATAGCAGAACTTAAAGCTGTCTCAAAGAATAATGGTGTAGATTTTTCAGGTGAGATACGGCGGCTGCACAAAAAGGCGAACAGGCTTAGACACTCCCTTCTATCAAGGCTTACAAGATGGCAGAGGACGCAGCTTGCGAGACATCCCTCACGTCCTTTTGCCTTTGATTATATAAATATGATGACAAAGGATTTTATAGAACTGCATGGTGACAGGCATTTTGGCGATTGCCATTCTATTATAGGAGGCGTTGCCAGATTGGAGGATTGGAGTGTATTTATAATAGGCCAGCAGAAGGGGAGGGACATAAAGGAAAAGATGTTCAGGAACTTTGGCATGCCCCAGCCGGAAGGTTACAGGAAGGCACTCCGACTCATGAAGTTTGCAGAAAAATTCGGCAAACCCATCATTACATTAATTGATACACCCGGTGCATATCCCGGAATAGATGCTGAGGAGAGGGGACAGGCTGAGGCAATAGCAAGGAATCTCTACGAGATGGCAAATATCTCCGTCCCAATAATAGTTGTAGTTATAGGCGAAGGTGGGAGCGGCGGTGCATTGGCAGTTGGGGTTGGGAATAGGGTTTTGATGCTTGAAAACTCAGTTTATTCAGTAATATCTCCGGAGGGGTGTGCCACCATTCTCTGGGAGGATTGCAAAAAGGTTGAAGAGGCGGCAGAGGCACTCTGTCTTGCTGCCGATGATTTATTAAAATTAGGCGTGATAGATGAAATAATAAAGGAGCCTCTCGGCGGTGCCCACCGTAATCCAGAGGCGACTGCAGGGATATTGAGGAGAGTCTTGAGAAGACATCTGCAGGAACTGACATTGCTTTCACCTGATGATTTAATCCAGCAGAGGAGAGAGAAGTTTAGAGAGATGGGTACTTTTACTGAACGATAATTAATTTATTCTGAGTTTAAGACAGCCTTAACATCTACTGCCTTCACACCTTTTTCATAAACAAAAAGGGGATTTATTTCAATTTCCTTTATATCTTCTATTTCAATTAATATTTCGGATAACTTTACTATTGTCTCTGAGAGGCTATCTATATCAGCAGGCTTTGAGCCTCTGAATCCAGTCAGGAGCGGATAGCCCTTTACCTCCCTTATCATCTCAAGCGCCTCTTTTTTATCAAGGGGGGCAAGCCTGTAAGATACATCCTTCATTAGTTCTACCAAAATTCCTCCTGTGCCGAACATAACTACTGGCCCAAATTGAGGGTCTCTTAGTCCCCCAATTATAACTTCTATTCCTATTGGAGACATCTCTTCTAAAAGGAAGCTGTCTATTCTTGCAGTTGGCATTTTATGTGAAATATTCTTTACCATCTTAGTCCATACATTATTTAGTTCTTTAATATTCTTTATATCTGTAACTACTCCGCCTGCTTCACTCTTATGGAGGATATCCTGTGATACTACTTTTAAGACATAAGGAGGGGTGAGTTTTTTTGCCTCTGCTTTAATATCTTTTTTCTTTTTAATCAGAATTGATTTAGGTGTTGATATACCCCATGCAGAGATAAGTTTTTTAGCCTCCGATTCAAGAAGGGTTCTCCTATTGGAAGATAAGACATCTTTGATTAATTTTTTCGTCTCTTGTTTTTTCATATTCTTTTACTGCACAATATTGCTGCTGCCCTGACGGCACTCTCTGGCGTAGAAAATACAGGTATACCTTTTCCCTCAAATAAACTATTTATCCTTTTAGTAAACTCCCCGCCGGGGCTGCATACAATTATTGGGGTATTATGTCTCTGCATAGCTTCTTTTAATTTGTCCACAAGCCTTTCAGTAAGCTGAGGGGGTCCCCACAAGACTGTTACAATGGCAATATCAAATCCATTTTTTAAACCCTCCTCAAGGGCAGTGATATAATGTTCATCTGTAACACTGCCTGTCAGGTCTATGGGATTGCCTATGGAACAAAAAGGTGGAAGCTTGGAGGTAAGACAGTTTTTTGTGACTTCTCTAAGTTCATCCACCCTAAGCCCATAGTTTTCACACGCATCTGCTATATTCACACCAATGCCGCCGCCATCTGTTATAATTAAAACCCTTTTCCCTTTGCCCCGGCTATGAATATTTAAAATTCTGCAGGCATCCTTAAATTCCTCATACCCATCCACCTCTCTTATCCCTGCCTTTTTAAAGGCCGCCCTGTATATCTCATATCTTCCTGTCATTGCCCCTGTATGTGACCTTGCGGCATTGACACCTGCATTTCTCCTGCCAACCTTTACTGCCACCACAGGTTTTTTCTTTGTGCATTCAGATGCCACATCAATAAATCTTCTCCCATCATCAACTGACTCTATGTATAATGCAACAACCTTTGTTGCCTCATCATCGGCTAAAAATTCAAGGCAATCAGACTCATTAACATCAATTCTATTTCCATAATTTATAATCCTTGCAACACCAATACCCTTGGATGCCAGTTCATCCATAATTGTTGCTGCAAATGAGCCGCTCTGGGAAATAATAGAGATGCCTCCATTAGAAGGTCTTTTTATTCTATCAGCTTGGATAAAAAAGGTATCTAACTTAGATACTGTATCGTATATACCAAGACAGTTTGGTCCCATAATCCTGATTTCATTCTTTTCTGCAGTCTCTTTTATTTCTTCTTCCAATCTCTTCCCATTGTCTCCCATCTCTTTAAAGCCGCCGCTAACAATGATTGCACCTTTAACCTTTTTACCAGCATCTTTCAGGGTTTCTAAGACAACTGTTGAAGGGACAGCAATAACAGAAATATCAATATCACATGGTATCTCGCTTATAGAGCTGTAGCATCTGAGGTCGTTAATTGATTTATACTTTGGATTTACAGGATAGATAACACCAGAAAAGCCTGTCCTTTTGAGGTTTTCCAGTATTGCATTAGAGATTTTTCCCGGTGCAGGCGATGCCCCGATGACTGCAATGAATTTGGGATTGAAGAAGAATTTTATATCAGACGTTTTCCGGGACATAAAGTTTTTTGAAGTATACTATAGTTTATCCGATTTTTACACTTTTCATTTTACACGGAAAGGGGTATATTTATGGACAAAATGATTAAAATAATATTGATAGTGATAGTATCTCTAATATTTCTAAGTAAAAATATTTCAGCAAAAGAGGCAGGAACAGTTGTTGAAAAATCTACTTTAATAGTAGAGGAGCTTTTGTATGATAAAGGTTCTGATAAGATAGATGTTTCAAAATATCCAAGGGTGATGCAGGAGGCATATAAGGTTTTTGCATCAAAATGCTCAAAGTGTCATACACTGGCAAGACCGATAAATTCTCCCTATGCCATACCAGAGGAGTGGGAGAGATATATAAAGATGATGATGAGGAAACCTGGCTCAGGGATTGATCCTAAATCGGCGAAGACTATTTATGAGTTTCTGAAGTATGATTCTCAGGTTAGAAAGAAAGGACTTTACGAAAGAAAACTCAAAGAGAGAAAAAAATGAATTTCTTTTCTAAAACTTTTAAACCCGGCGGTCCGAGACTGGTTTTAGTTACACTCTCGGTTCTGGGAGGACTTTTCTGTGTATATGGTTATCTCACAATTCGTTCCTTGATATGGTCGCCGTCATTATATATAAAAAATTATGACTCTGAAAAATCAAAGGTTGTTATTTCTAATCTCACCTCTCCGGAGGAAAATCAAATTAACTATGAAGGTTTGTCATATGTTGAAAAGGGAAGGTTTTTGTTCAATCACAGAGGTTGCATAATCTGTCATGGCAAGGATGCCAAAGGCGGTGTTAGAAATCCCAATTCGCAATCTGGTGAAGAGATACCTGCATTGGTTTATGTAAAAGAGGGGTATACAAAAGAGGAGTTGATTGAAAGGATTAAGGGTGGTATTCCTGTAGTTGCAAAAAAGGACACTGATAAATCAGAACCCCCAATCAACATGCCGCCATGGAAGGATAAATTGACCGATGAAGAGATTGGTAATATAGTGGATTATCTTTTCAGCATATATCCGAAGGAAGAGGCGTAGAATGGTGAGAAGGTTTATTTTGGCTCTTATAGTAGTTTTTATTATTTATTATTTTTCTATGAAACCACCAGAAATTAAACAGCCTCTCAATTTCAACCATAAGGCACACACAGATTTACTTATTGAATGCATTGCATGTCATAGAGATGCCGAGAGCCAGAGAGAGGCAGGGATTCCGAATATAGAGACCTGTGAATTATGCCATAATTCTAAAAATATACCATTGTGGAATATAACATCACATAGTTTAAAAGGATATATTACTGAAAAAAGGCAGATACCATGGGAAAGGATATACAAAATAAAAGACCATACCCTCTTTTCTCACAGGAGACACATAGGGATTGCCAGAATTGATTGCAGGGTTTGTCATGGTGCTGTAAAAGAGATGACTGAATCCATAATCAGACCATCTATAGAATTTTCTAAACAGAGGGGTATGAATAATTGTGTTGACTGTCATAAAAAGGAAAGGGTTGTTACTGATTGCCTGATGTGTCATAGGTAGGAAATTATAAAATTCTGGAACACGAATTTCACGAATATACGAATGGCACGAATAAAAACTAAAATTGAAAGTAAAAATATTTTCTGTAATTAGTAGTTATTCGTGTAATTTGTCCCATTCGTGTTATTCGTGCTCAAGTCTTTGTTCTCTTTTGTAAAAACTATGGATATAAGTCGTAGAGGATTTTTTAAGATGTCTGCAGCAGCCTCCTTTGGCGTCGGGTTGGCACATTCAAAGGAGATAATCTTACCAAAGATAGATGAGTCAATTGAGAGGGAGTTAACCAATTTTTTACCGGAAGAATGGATACCGTCGGTTTGTGGATTATGCCGGGCAGGCTGCGGTATGCTTATCAGAAAGGTAAACGGAAAGGTTGCAGGAGTTAAAGGGAATAAGAGGAATGAGATAAGCAAGGGTGCGCTATGTCCAAAGGGTTTTGCAGGTTTACAATATCAATTTCATCCTCAGAGGATTTATTCACCCCTTTTGAGAAAGGGGGAAGGAGGTAGTCCTGATTCATTTCAAAATATCTCATGGGATAATGCCTTTGATTTAATACTTGAGAGATTAATCAAAATAAGAACAACAAACAGGGCCAACTCACTTATAATCTTTTCACGGAGAAAGGGTGAATTAGAATGGTCTATGGCGAGGCATTTTGCCGATGTATATGGAACCCCTAATTTGATTGAATATGATATGCCTAACGATTGGCTGTTATCTGAGGCAATTTATAAAACAACAGGAATTAAAGGGGATTTGAGTTTTGATTTTTCTTCGGCAAATCTGATTGTTTCTTTTGGTAACGATTGGCTGCTGACATATAGAGATTTTGTATCTGCAAATCGCGGTTATGCCCTGTCAAAGACATCCCAGCCGGATGTCAGGTCAAAGATTATCCAGATTGAGCCGCGCTATTCTATAACTGCAATGAAGTCTGATAGATGGATTAAATGTAATCCTGCAGCGGAGGGCATGGCAGCGTTAGGGGTTGTATTTTATATGATAGTCAGTGGTAATTATGATACTGAATTTGCAAATGATTACATTGAGAATTTTGATGATTTAAAGGAATCTATCTTAAAGGTTAACCTTGATAGAATTTTAGAAGTTACCGGTATCTCAGAAGGGGAGTTTCGTTATCTTACCAGGGAGCTTGCATCGGCAAAACCTGCGATAGCAATCGGTAGAAGGACAGACCTCTTTTCCCAGGGCTTAATCCTTTTAATTAATATTCTTACAGGAAGTTTTAATCAACTTGGAGGTGCATGGATTATTCCGCATGATGCTCCCCTTCCGTTCTATAAAACTCTTGACCCAACTGCAAGGTCGGGTCTTTCTAAGGTCTCTTTAAGTAAAAACAGTTTAAATATGATAAATGTTTTAGAAAGGATTATTGAAAAGGATCCATATAGGGTAGATGCAGCCTTTTTTTGTAATGTCAATCCAGTTTATAATTATCCGGGGTTAGGAGCTGATGTCATTAAAGAGATTCCATTCAGTGTAACCTTCAGCAACTTTCTTGATGAGACTGCCCTCTATTCAGATATTGTTCTGCCAGTTACCACATTTCTTGAAGAATATGAGGTGAAGCTCAATTATTCCCTTGAGGCAAACAAAATAATCTCCGCCTGCAAACCCCTTATCTTGAATAGGGATGTTATGAGTAACACAGATATTTTTCTCACACTTGGTAAAAATATTAAAGAGTTTGAGAATAATTTTCTATGGAATAACTCTAAAGAGATATATGAAGATTATATCAGGAAGACCTTTGATTCCGACCCGGAAATAAGGGCAAGATATGAAGGTTATAATGAATTTGAAAAGTCTGCACGCAATGGAGGGGTTTTAATACCACGCAAGGAGATTAAAATTGATAAACTTGATTTTAGATTTTTAAGAGATATAAATCTGGATAGAATAAAGGGGAGCAGGGATGCACTAAAGTTTATAATCTATTTTCCGAGTGGATTCAATGATTTTGAGGGCTGTCAGATGCCGTATCTGTTGGATGCAATCGGCTCACATCTTAATTCTGTATGGGAGTTTTTTGTTGAGGTAAATCCATTCACGGCAGAAAAATACAATCTTAAAGGAGAATCCATTGTCTATATTGAAAATCAGGATGGTAAAAAGATAAGGGCAAGGGTAAAAATATTTAATGGGATTATGGATAATGTCATTGCTGCCCCTGTAGGACTTGGAAGGTCTTCAAAATTAGGTATTACAGAGGGGATAGGTGATAACCCGTTAAAGCTCAGCCCTAAGAATTTTTCAGAATTTGTCTTTCCTGTTTTTGGATTTAGTGAGGTAAGGATTATGTAATTGTTTACCACAGATATTCACGGAAAAACACGGAATTTAAAATATCCTTTAAATTAGAACTTTTTCACTTTTCTTTCTACTCTGTGATTTCCTGTGTCATTCCGTGGTGAACTATTACAGGATTATAAATGCCTAAATTTGGAATGGTAATAGATTTAGAAAAATGCACTGCCTGCCAGGCATGTGTTGTTGCCTGCGCAGTTGAAAATAATCTGCCGCCAGGAAACATAAATGATGCACAGATGAACAGGATTATCCGGTGGCTTAAAATTTTGCCCATTTCTGAGGCAAAGGGCGGGATATTCAAAATGACCCTGATTCCATTTACCTGCCAGCAATGCAGCAGGCCGCCGTGTACATATGTCTGTCCTGTAAGTGCAACCTATAAAAACCCTGATGGAATTGTAGCGCAGGTTTACTGGCGTTGTATTGGATGCAGGTATTGCGTCAATGCCTGCCCCTATACAATCAAATTCTTTAACTGGTATGAACCTGAAAACCCTTATAAGGAAAATGCAAATCCTGATGTCTCTATAAGAGAAAATGGGGTTACTGAAAAATGCCTCTTTTGTCATCACAGACTTCAAAGGGCAAAGGAGGCTGCAAAATATGAGAACAGGGAGATTGGTGTTGACGAATATCAGCCTGCCTGTGTTGAGGCATGTCCCACAAAGGCTATTGTTTTTGGTGATATTGAGGATGCACAATCAAAGGTGGCTGAGTTATCACACTCGCCAAGGGCATTCAGATTCCTTGAGGAACTGGGAACTGCCCCAAATATTACATACCTGAAGGAGATAAAATGACAACCGAAGGGAATATTCAAAGGATTGAATCAAAGGTTCTGCAGTCAATAATCATAAAACCCTCAATCGGTTATAGATTTTTTATACTGGTTTGCGTTTTTTTTATCTCTCTTGGTCTGTTTTTCTGGATAAAACAGATTACATTGGGATTAGGGGTTACGGGGTTAAATACCCCGGTATTCTGGGGAGTTTATATAGTCAATTTTGTATTCTTTATCGGGATTTCCCATGCAGGCACCCTTATATCATCCATCTTAAGAATTACAGATACACAATGGCGCACCCCTTTTACAAGGATGGCAGAGGCGATTACAGTATTCAGCCTCCCCTTTGGCGCCGGTTCTGTAGTAATTGATTTGGGAAGACCTGATAGACTCTTGCATCCGTTGAATTTTCCTCACCTCACAAGCCCGATAATCTGGGATGTCCTGTGTATCTCAACATATCTGATTACAAGCTGCCTATATTTTTATCTGGCATTGGTCCCGGATATTGCCTTATGCAGAGATAGACTAAAGAATGTATCGCTGTTCAAACAGAATATATATAAGACCCTATCTTTAGGATGGAAGGGGACTCCAAATGATTGGAAGACACTGAATAAAATTCTTACAGGGATGAGTATATTTCTTTTTGCCCTGGTAATATCAGTGCATACCAATGTATCCTTTGTATTTGGTATGACACTGAAACCCGGCTGGCATACTGCAGTAATTGGTCCTTACTTTGTATTAGGTGCGATATACTCAGGAGTGGCAACCGTTATAGTCGTAATGGCGATATTGCGAAGGGTTTACTCATTAGAAGAAATAGTAAGAGAAGAACACTTTCAGAAGATTGGGAAATTTTTGCTTACCTTATGTTGTTTCTGGTTTTATTTTACCGTTGTTGAAGTCCTGACAACATTTTATGGCGGCGAATCTGCACATATGATTGTCTTTAAGGCAAAATTTTTTGAAGAGTATGCAGTGATTTTCTGGCTGATGTTTGTGCTTAATTTTATAATCCCCTTTGCTGTCCTATCAAACTTTTTTTCATTAATAAAACACAGGACTATACCAAATATGGTTATTGTTTCAATAATAATAAATATTGGAATGTGGCTTGAGAGATATTCAATTATTGTCCCATCAGGTGCAAGGCCTTACCTCCCCTGGCAAACCGGTCACTATCTGCCAACACTTACAGAATGGTCAATTACACTAATGTTATTTTCTGGATTTTTTTTATTACTTGGAGTCTTTATAAAATTCTTTCCAATAATTACACTATGGGAGTTGAAAGAATCCATTCATACTTCAAACCCGAATAAATCGGAAAAGAATTAGCCACAGACTTACACTGACTAATAAAACTTTTAAAAATGAAAATAATTTAGTCTGTGTTAGTCAGTGGCAAAAATTAGTTTCTTTTTTTCTTCTCTGTGCTCTCTGTGGCTAATCAGATTTTTGTTCTTTTAGGGGCTTGCCTTTTTCTTTTTATAAGGGTATATTTTAGCCATGCGGCCAGTCTATATAATATCAGGCGGTATAACAAAATTTGCCAAGGCACATGCTGACAAGGATTTCAGACTAATGGTCAAAGAATCCTTTGACTATGCCATGAAGGATGTCCCCGACCTTACCACCGAGATGATAGACGGGAGCATCTGCTCATATTTCTCAGACCACTTCACAAGACAGCTCAAGGCAGGGGCAATGGTTCAGGACTATCTTGGTCTCTGCCCGAAGCCGTCCAAGAGGATTGAAGGTGGAGGTGCCACAGGCGGTCTCTGTCTTCAGGCAGGATGGGAGGCAATTGCCTCAGGAAGGATGGAGGTATGCCTATGCTTTGGTTTTGAGACAATGAGCAGGGTCAATACATGGAAGGGGAATGAGTTTATTGCCCATGCCTCTGATACAAACTTTGACTATCCTGTCGGAGGCTTCTACACGGGATATTATGCAATGATGGTTCAGAGGCATATGTATGAGTTCGGAACAACAGTGGAACAGATGGCAATGGTCTCTGTAAAAAATCACAGGAATGCCATTCATAACCCTTACGCCCAGAGCCCTATGGAATTGACAGTTAAAGATGTCCGCTCATCACCTATGGTTGCAACACCTCTTACTATCCTTGATTGCTGCCAGATGTCTGATGGTGCAGCAGTGGCAATACTATGCTCTGAGAAGATGGCTGAAAAACTTTGCAAAAAGCCTGTAAAGATTACAGGTGTCGGGTGCGGGACAGACTCCATGAGGATGGCAGACAGACCACACGGTAAGGTAATCTTACTTCCACACGAATCTGAAGAAGATTATAAAAATTTAAAATATCCCGGTGTCCACTCCTTCAGAGGCGGGAGGATGGCAGCAAAATTAGCATATGAGATGGCAGGGATTAAAGACCCCGGAGAAGACCTTGATTTCATCGAGCTTCACGACGCATATTCATCTTCAGAGATTCAGACCTATGAGGATATTGGACTCTGTAAATATGGAGAAGGTGGGAGATTTGTTGAGTCAGGTTACCCTTTTATGCCCAATGTTAATCATGGATTAAAATTTTCCAAAAGGAGGGGTAGGAATATACCTGTTAATCCATCGGGTGGACTCCTTGCCTGTGGTCATCCAGTGGGGGCAACAGGGCTTATGCAGGCAGTCTTTGCTTTCTGGCAGCTTCAGGGGAGTATAAAAAAACATCTAAGAAACGATACACTTCAGATTAAAGACGCAAGAAGGGGCTTAATCCACAGCCATGCAGGGACAGGGACATATATAACAGTGAGTATAATGGAGAGGGTGTAAAGAGAGGAATGTTTAAATCCTAATTACGCAAGGTTGGTAGCCGCAACCTTTAGGTTGCGTGTATTTATTGAGTATTTAATTCACATTTCAGGTGATGCTAAACGCAGGCTAAAGCCTGCGGCTACCCTGTTTTAAAATACCCTTGCATAATTGGGTTAAAAGAAATCAGAAAACTGGTAAACTTAAGGGCTATTAAATCTGAAGGTAGCGGTAGAAGTTTATATCACTTTTTATCATAGCTGTATAGAAAGGTTCGTGATTAGGTTCGTGATTTTAAAAAATACTTTGCCCCTTGTTGCTATAAATATATAATGTTACCATTCGTGGAATAAGCTTAAAAATAAATGTTAGGTGTGAAAAATTAGGAGACCAAAATGAATCGTTGGATTAAATTAAGCATAGAATATGCAAATCAAAGGTCTTATCTTGATGACCTATTTAAAGTTTATCCGACAATTCCAGAAGGAATAAGAGACATTAATGAAGAAATATGGGCGGATGTTGAAAAATACTTTAATCGTAAAAACAATGATGCTCTTATCAGAGAACTTTTAAAACTTAACCTCTTTCCGATAAAGGATAGTTATATTGCATACTTGAAAAGAGACGATTCTGCAATCGACAGAAACCCAAGAACTATAAATCGTATTTGTGGCAGACTCTATGAAATGGGACTTGATAAGATTTTTGAAAGATGTAGCGAGCCAAAAGAAACCAATCGGCAGATTGGTCCAATGTTTCGGGAGTGGTTAAGAAAGAAATCGCTTGGTATTACACCTGTTGATTTATCTGAATTCATCGCAAACAATAACGATGCTATTTTAGACGCAGGCGATAATGCAATGATGGATTTTGCAAAGAATAATTTAGGCTATAATCATAATAAAGGACTTGATTTTGTGGCAAGATTTAACAGCAGATACATTATAGGAGAAGCAAAGTTTCTTACTGATTTTGGTGGACATCAGAATGCACAATTCAATGATGCAATAAGCACGGTTGAAGCAAAAGGAGTAAAAGCATTAAAAATTGCTGTTTTAGACGGTGTGCTTTATATCAAAGGGAAAAACAAGATGTATAAATCAATAACCGAGACTTATAAAGATTACAACATTATGAGTGCTTTGGTGTTACGAGAGTTCTTATATCAACTATAGGAAAGAATCTATGAAGAATTTACTAATTAAGGGTAACAATACTCGAGGTCTTAATTACCTTTTAGAAAACAGAAAACTAAAAGGAAAAATTGACTTGGTATATATTGATCCTCCATTTGCAACAAATGGAAACTTCACAATTACAGATGGCAGGGCATCCACAATTAGTAATTCAAGAAACGGGGATATTGCATATTCTGACAAACTTACAGGCAAAGATTTTATTGAATATTTAAGAGAAAGGTTAATCTTGCTTAAAGAGTTGTTATCTGAACAAGGCTCGATTTATTTACACATTGATTACAAAATCGGGCATTATGTTAAAGTAATGATGGACGAAGTTTTCGGAATAGAGAATTTCAGAAATGATATTACAAGAATTAAATGTAATCCCAAAAACTTTGACCGACTTGGTTATGGCAACATTAAAGACCTTATACTTTTTTACACAAAATCTTCAAAACCGATATGGAACGAGCCGAGAGAAAAATATACTGAAAAAGACATTGAAAATTTATTTCCTAAAATAGACAAACAAGGGAGACGATATACAACTGTGCCAATTCATGCCCCTGGTGAAACTGAAAATGGAAAATCTAATCAGCCATTCAAAGGAATAATGCCTCCCAAAGGCAGACATTGGCGAACAGATGTTGAAACTCTTGAACAATGTGATAAAGAAGGACTCATTGAGTGGTCTTCAACTGGAAATCCAAGAAAAATAATTTTTGCAGACGAAAGAGAGGGTAAAAGAATTCAAGATGTTTGGGAGTATAAAGATCCTCAATATCCTACCTATCCCACAGAAAAAAATCCTGAATTATTGGATTTAATCGTTCGCACTTCTTCTAATCCAGACAGCATAGTTTTAGATTGTTTTTGTGGTTCAGGAACAACATTAAAATCAGCCCAAATGAACGGGAGAAAATGGATTGGAATTGACCAATCAGAATACGCCTTAAAAGCGACCATTGAAAAACTCGAAACAATTAAAGGCGACCTTTTTGTTGCTAAGCCTGAATATGAGTTTATAGAGCTGGAAAAGATATTGACTGAAGAAACGCCTAACAAATCGTTCAAGCGGACGGCAAAAAGCGCCGCCGCTTAATTCAGTTGTTGAACCTGTAGAAAAAGTCTTCAAATCCTTATAAAAACGCCATATAATTACATAGAACAAAGCATTTGACCGCTTAGTAAAGAGAGAGGAGACATAATGGCGAGATATAAGGAATATGACTATTCGGAGGGGAAATTCA
>JACQBS010000040.1 GCA_016194325.1 Nitrospinota bacterium
CAGCGTTTTTCATATTCATTTTGATTCTTCATCGCCTTTACCTCCTCCAAAAAGTTTTTGGAAGAAGTTTAGACGATGTAAATTAGTTTACGATGTTATTAGATTTTTTAAGTATACGATGTTATTAGATAAACCCCTTAATAACAGAGGTGATATTTTGCAAATCGTCTATTTTATAAATTTTCCTCTCATCTATATTTTTATCAGTTCTGGAGTAGATTACACCGAGGACAAAATGACCAACATATTCATTATATGGAAAGGTGATGTTCTTTTTGCTCTTTCTATCCCGAAAGTATCCTGTGAATGCACCTAATGTCATACCATTTACTTCTTTTCCATTCTTCCGATAGGTGCTTTTTAGATCAACCGCAAATTTGTTATCTTTATTGTCTATGAATGATATATCTGGATAAAAATTCTGCTCCTTGCAGAGAACCATCTTATAACCGTTCTCTTGAGCAAACTGACAAATCTTTGGAAAGAGGAGAAGCTCCATTATTTTTGAGATAACCTTTGTGTCAACGGATATTGTGTAAATATTCTTTGCAATATCAATAAATCCTTTAACAACCCAATCCCCTTCGCCTGTAGAAACAGCAGCATTGAACAAATCAACAGCTTTAATGAGCTGATTTCTAAACTTATGTTTCAATTTTTGTCTTTCTTCCAAATTCGCCATATTTCCCCTCAATTTGATCTTTGATAAGTTAGCAGGGCATCCCCCTGAAAAATTCTTACCACCTTTTCTCTATTGTAGTAGAAAGGATTAAATTTATTCATCACTACAAATTACAATGCTCAATGCAAGTATAGCAATGGAAGTTTCATTTGTAATCCTCTTTTTGTAAATGATACTCCCTCATCTTGCGGTATAGAGTCCTTGTGTCTATACCTGAATGCTCGGCAGTCAGGCTCAAGTTCCCTTTATACTGTTTCAATATCTTTGCCAGATAATCCCTTTCATACACCCTCACCCATTCCTTAAGCTGGACACCTGTATCCTCAGCTATTCTACCCCTCTTAAGAGATGGGATATCAATACTCACAATCTCCTTCCCTTTAGCCAAAATTACAGCTCTCTCAATTAGGTTTCTTAATTCCCTGATATTGCCGGGCCAGTTATATTTAATCATGGAATTCATCGCCTCTTTGCCTATAGTCCTCACATCCTTGCCAATCTGTTCACGATAGTATTCAAGAAAGTAGTCTGCAAGCAGAGGAATATCCCCCCTTCTCTCTCTCAATGGAGGCAATTCTATAGGAATTACATTTATCCTGTAAAATAAGTCCTCACGGAATTTTCTCTCTTTAACCGCATTTTCAAGGTCTATATTCGTAGCCGCAATCACCCTTACATTCACATGTATAAGGTCGTTGCCGCCTACCCTTGTGAGTTCCCCCTCCTGAAGGACCCTGAGTATCTTCATTTGCATTGCCTCTGATATATTCCCAATCTCATCCAGAAAGATTGTCCCGTTATTGGCAAGCTCAAATTTTCCTATCCTCTTTATATCCGCACCGGTAAATGCACCTCTTTCATGTCCGAATAACTCACTCTCTAAAAGTGTATCTGTTATAGCACCGCAGTTTATTGCAACAAACTTTTTATCCTTTCTCTTGCTGTGAAGGTGGATTGCCCTTGCCACAAGCTCTTTCCCCGTCCCTGTCTCACCCTTTATAAGGACAGTTGAATCAGTCTTTGCCACTGAACCTATCAACTGAAATATCTCCACCATCCTTTCATCATGGCTTATGATATTTTCAAACATTGATTCATAGGCAATCTCTTTTCTCAATTCGGTTATATCCCTGACAATCTCAACTGCCCACCCTATCCCCCCTTCAATATTTCTAAGCGGATATACACTTATCTCCATCAAACGGGGTTTCCCATTTTTTTTGGCTGTATATGTAATATCTGCAGGCTCGCCTGTATCAAATACTTTTTGGGTGACGCAGAAGGCACACTCCTCTCCTGTATGATAAAACTCTTCATAGCATTTTTTACCCATCATATCCTTTGAGAGTTTTTTTGCTATAGCCTCACCCTTCTTATTTGTAAAAAGGATGTTAAAATCCTTATCAATAATCTTTATGCTGTCCTGGATACTGTCAAGGACTGTCTGTAAAAAGCCCGGGTCTTTTGATATGTCTTCCATGATTTGTAATATTATGCCACCTGATATAAATTTTCAAGCCCCTAATCATAAAATAGATATTTAGAACACGAATCTCACGAATAAACGAATGATACAAATAAAAACTGAATTATTTCCCGATTAGTTATTCGTGCAATTTGTCCATTCGTGTCATTCGTGTTTAAGTCTTTGTTCTTGATTTTTCAGCTACAATCGTGTAAAAATCGGTTATAATGAGCGAAATACACGAGACAGCAGTTGTTCATAAAAATGCCAGGATAGAGGCAAATGTAAAAATAGGGGCATTCTCAGTAATAGGAGAGCATGTTATAATTGAAAACGATTCAGAGATAGGCTCTCATGTATGCCTGGATTGGGTTGAGACAGGGACAGGGTGTAAGATTTCTCAAGGGGTGGTTTTAGGCGGTTCACCACAAGTTTTAAAACATAAAGACTGCCCATCCTATGTAAAGATAGGCAATAACAATATCATAAGGGAGTTTGTAACAATCCACCGCTCTATGAAGGAAAACGGGGCAACAATGGTTGGAGATAATAATTACATAATGGCTTACGCACATATTGCCCATGACTGCCAGATTGGGAATGAAACAATTATTACGAGCTATGCAGGGCTGTCTGGCCATGTGGCAGTAGAGGATAAGGCAGTAATAGGCGGTGCTGCAGGTATTCACCAGTTTGTAAAGATTGGAGGTCTTTCAATGATAGGAGGGATGTCAAGGGTTGTCAAGGATGTCCCTCCATACTTTTTAGTAGAGGGGAATCCGGCAGAACTGATAGGGCTTAATTCAGTTGGCTTGAGGAGAAGCGGAATTCCGCCAAAGGTGAGGGGCAGCTTAAAAAAGGCATTTAAACTTCTTTATCAATCAGGTCTCAATATCTCTCAGGCAATAGAAAAGATTAAGAAAGAGATTGAGGATGTGGAAGAGATTAAACACCTCGTTGAATTTATAGAGAAATCCCAGAGGGGGGTTATAAAATAAGATTTAGCCACCGATGGACACGGACTAAAAAGGAAGAAGCAAATAAAAAGATTAAGGAGAAATGGGGATAAAAAAATCAGGACACAGATTTACACAGATAAACATAGATTAAATTAAAATCTTTATTCTAATTTTTCTGTATTTATCTGTGTCCAATTTTCTTTTTTTATTATGTATTTTGGTCAGTGAAAGTCTGTGGCTTAAAGAGGATTTTTATATGAAAAAGGTAAGGGCAGGAGTAATTGGTGTGGGGCACATGGGACGTTACCATGTGGGGGTATATTCTGAGATACCAAATGTCAAATTGGTAGGCGTATCAGACCTTAACGAGATAAAAGGTAATGAGATTGCGGAAAAATATAATACTACCTTCTATAAGGATTATAAAGAACTATTTGGCAAGGTTGATGTGGTAAGTATTGCCGTCCCTACATCTCAGCATTATAAAACCACAAAAGACTTTCTTATGGCTGGCATTCATGTCCTCGTAGAAAAACCTATGACAAAAAGCCTTAAAGAGGCAAGGGAATTATTTGAGATTGCAGAGAAGAAAGGGTTGACACTCCATGTCGGGCATGTGGAGAGATTCAACGGTGCTGTGCATGAATTAAAAAAGGTTGTTGACAGCCCCCTCTTCATAGAATGCAGGAGGCTTGGACCTTATGACTCAAGGATTCAGGATGACGGCGTTGTGATGGACCTCATGATACATGACATAGATATAATCCTCAGTCTTGTAAACTCAAAGGTAAAACGGTTAAATGTAGTCGGCAACTCCATTTTTTCTGACAAAGATGACCTCTGCAATGTTCAGATGGAATTTGAAAACGGGTGTATTGCAAACATAACTGCGAGCAGGGTAACCCAGCACAAAATCAGGACACTTGCCATAACACAGAAGGATAAATATATATTCCTTGATTATTCAAATCAGGATATACATATCCACAGGCAGGCATCTTCCGAACATTTTCTCACAAGACAGGAACTCCGCTATAAACAGGAGTCATTTACCGAAAGGATATTCGTTCATAGAGATAATCCGTTAAAACTTGAATTAAACCACCTCATTGATTGTGCCACCAATGGTGTAGTAAGGATGGTCCCGGTAGATGAAGAGATATATTCCCTCCAGGTTGCACTTGAGGTATTAGATAGATTTAAGAAACAGATAAATTCGTAGTTTTAAACCTATTACTATCAAAGATAATGGTAAATAATATTAGAAAATTAGGGCTGATTGCAGGCAGCGGCGACCTCCCTGCTTTACTTGCCAGTGAGGCAAACTCAAAAGGGCTGGATGTAATCTCAGTAGCCTTTACGGAAGAATCGGCAAAATCACTTAAACCGTTTTCAACAATTGTATATCAATATGGCGTGGGAGAGGCAGGGAAGATACTCAAGTCTCTAAAAAACGAGGGAGTTAAGGATATAGCAATGGCTGGAAAGGTAGAGAAGAGGCTTCTGTTTCAGAATCTGCGATTTGATTTAAAGGCAATAAAGATTTTGGGCAAAATAAGAAACAGAAATGATGACACAATCATGCTTGCCATAATAGACGAATTGGAAAAAGAGGGGATGAGGGTTTTAGACCAGATATCATTTTTAAAAAGATTATTCCCTTCAAAAGGGCATCTGACAAAATATAAACCTGACAAGAGAGAAGGCAGTGATATAGAATATGCTTTTAAAATTGCGAAAGAGATTGCAGGGCTTGATATTGGCCAGACTGTGGTTGTAAAAGACAAGGCAGTTCTGGCAGTAGAGGCAATTGAAGGGACTGATGAAGCAATCAAAAGGGGATGCAGTCTTTGTAAAGAGGGGGCTGTTGTTGTAAAGGTGGCAAAACCGAAACAGGACCCAAGATTTGATGTCCCGACAATAGGAATAAGGACAATTGAAACTATTATTAACGGAAAAGCATCAGCCCTTGCAATAGAGGCAGACAAAACTATGGTGGTGGACATTGATAAGGTGATAAAGATGGCAGAGGATAATGGGGTATCAATAACAGCTGTTTAAGAAAAAATCTGAAATTAGACAGGATATACAGGATTAATAAAAAAATTGCTTTTAATTCATCTTGTTTATCCTGTTAATCATGTCTAATGATTTTATAATTTCCTATGATTGAGAAATATATGAAGAGGGCAATTGATTTAGCCCTGACGGCAAAGGGGAGAACAAGTCCCAACCCTATGGTAGGGGCTGTAATTATAAAGGGGGGCAAGATTGTTGGGGAAGGCTGCCATAAAAAGGCAGGGACACCGCATGCTGAAGTTAATGCAATTAATGCAGCAGGTAAAAATGCAAAAGACGGAATAATATATGTAACCCTTGAACCGTGCTGTCATCAGGGGAGGACCCCCCCATGCACAAAAACCATTATAAAGAGCGGAATAAAAAAAATTGTTATCGGGATGGTTGACCCCAACCCCATAGTCTCAGGTAAAGGCATAGAGGAGTTGAATGGAGCAGGGATTCAGGTATCTACAGGCTTATTGGAGAAAGAATGCAAGAGACTCAATGAAGTCTATATAAAATATATCACATCAAAAAAACCATTTGTCCTCTTAAAGGTTGCAATGAGCCTTGACGGAAAGATTGCAACCTGTAAAAGGGAATCCAAATGGATAACATCCGAACCTTCAAGGGAACTTGTCCACAATTTAAGAGATGAGGTAGATGCAGTAATGGTTGGTATAGGGACTGTCTTACAGGATAATCCAAACCTGACAGTAAGTTTAAAAAGAGGCAATGTGAAAAACCCTATTCGTATAATTGTTGATAGCCAGTTAAGGATTCCGCTGGATTCCAATATTATTAAATCTGCATCTGCCTCCCGCAAATCACAAAAATCAAAGGTCATAATTGCTGTAACAAAGAAGGTAGATACAGAAAAGGCAGATATGCTAAGAGAAAAAGGGATTAATATTATAGAGATAGAGGAAGATAACAAAAGGATTAATCTGCCAAATTTAATGGAAGAACTGGGCAAAATGGAGATTACGAGTGTAATGATAGAAGGCGGCTCAGAACTCAATTCTGCCGCACTGGAGTCAGGCATAGTTGATAATGTAATATTCTTTATTGCACCAAAAATAATTGGCGGTAAAGAAGGTGTGCCTGCTGTGGGTGGAAGGGGTTTTGAAAAACTAAGTGATTCTCTGAATATCCGCGATGTAACTGTGGATAGGTGTGGAAATGATATTGTTGTTGAGGGATACCTGAAATAATTTACGATTTGCGATTTAGGATTTAGGATTTTAAATCGTAATTCGTAAATCATAAATCTAAAATCTTCTTATGTTTACAGGACTCATAGAAGAAGTCGGAGTAGTTAAGGAGATTTCTAATAAAGGGGATAATCTTAGGCTCACCATGGCTGCGAATAAGATAATGGATGATATAAGCATGGGCTCAAGCATAGCTATAGATGGCACATGCCTCTCCGTTGTAAAATATACCAACAAGACATTTGAGGTGGATGTCTCAGAAGAAACGGTAAAAAAAACTACCATCGGTGGGTTTAAGTCAGGAAGAAAAGTAAACCTTGAAAGGGCTTTAAAAGTAGGGAGCCGTCTGGGCGGGCATTTTGTTACAGGGCATGTTGATGGGATAGGCAAGATAACGAAATTTGATAAGGCAGTTGACGGGGCTTACCTTAACATAAAAGCACCAGAAGATACAATCAAATATATGGTATACAAAGGCTCTGTAGCAATAGATGGCATAAGCCTTACAGTGGCAAATGTAGACAGTGACTCTATCACTATTGCACTGATACCTCATACAATTGAGATGACAAACTTAAAGGAAAAATCAATTGGAGAGAAGGTAAATATAGAATGTGATATAATAGGAAAATATATAGAAAGATTTGTTAATCCGATTACTGACACTCAACACTCAACACTAAATATTGATATTTTAAAGAGTCATGGGTATATAACTTAATATAATAGATTCTTTTAATGCCGAGAAAATCAGGCTTTGCCTGTTTTTGAGGCGACCTTACCGAAGGGAGGCAGGGAGCGAAGCGACCGTCGGAAGGGAAACTGGAAGTTTCCCTCCGAGTTTAAGACCATGGATATAAAATTTAATACAATTGAAGAGGCGATAGAAGACATTAAAAAGGGGAAGATGATAATCCTTGTTGATGATGAGGACAGGGAGAATGAGGGCGACCTGATGATTGCTGCAGAAAAGACCACTCCTGAGGCAATAAACTTTATGACAAAGTATGGGAGAGGGCTTATATGCCTCTCCCTGACGCCTGAAAGGGTGGTTGAGCTCAATCTCCCGATGATGGTTGATAATAACGAATCCCGATTTGGAACTGCCTTTACAATCTCAATAGAGGCAAGGCACGGAGTAACTACCGGTATATCAGCCCATGACAGGGCAACTACCATCCTTACAGCAATCAATCCAAAAACAAGGGAGGATGATATTGTAAGCCCGGGACATATATTCCCTCTCAGGGCAAAGGAGGGGGGCGTCTTAGTTAGAAGCGGTCAGACAGAAGGGTCGGTAGATATTGCGCGGCTTGCAGGATTATATCCGGCAGGGGTTATATGTGAAATTATGAATGATGACGGGACTATGGCAAGGGTTCCACAGCTTATGGAATTTTCAAAGGAATTCGAATTGAAGGTTGTAACCATAAAAGACCTCATTGAATACAGGATGAAAAGAGAGTCCTTTGTCAGGAGGGCGGCAGAGACCAAACTCCCTTCAGACTATGGCGAATTTAAGGTAATTGCATTTGAAAATACACTCAACGATTTTATACACCTCGCCTTAGTAAAAGGGGAAATCACACCTGATAAGAATATACTTGTCCGGGTTCACTCACAGTGTCTTACAGGCGATGTATTCGGCTCACACAGATGCGACTGCGGTGAGCAGTTGCATAAGGCACTTGAGATGATTGAGAAGGAAGGGACAGGTATTCTCTTGTACCTATATCAGGAGGGGAGGGGTATTGGCCTTATAAACAAGCTGAAGGCTTATTCATTGCAAGACCAGGGGAGAGATACTGTTCAGGCAAATGAGGAGCTTGGCTTTAA
Organism: Nitrospinota bacterium; assembly: GCA_016194325.1. Lineage (GTDB taxonomy): Bacteria > Nitrospinota > Nitrospinia > UBA9942 > UBA9942 > UBA9942. Next base: position 8,218 of record JACQBS010000040.1, read on the forward strand.
GCCTGACTTGAGAGACTATGGCATCGGCGCCCAGATACTTGCCAATATCGGAGCAAAAAATTTAAGATTAATAACGAATAACCCGAGAAAGATTGTGGGATTAGACGGATACGGACTTCACATAGTAGATAGGGTTCCAATAGAGATACACCCTAAAAAGGATAATGTTAAGTATCTTGAGACAAAGAGAAAGAAACTGGGACACTTAATAAATATGTAAAAGCCGTTTAAACGGTTTAAACTGTTTAAACTGTTTTTTTTAAAAGGGAGGCAATATGCCTGAGACAATTCAGGGGAAATTGGATGGAAGCGGTTTGAAGGTTGGGATAGTGGCAAGCAGGTTCAATGATTTTTTGACAAAACAGCTTATAGACGGGGCTCTGGATGCTCTTACAAGACATGGCACCAAAGACGGAGACATCAAAATCGTAAGGGTTCCGGGGTCGTTTGAAATTCCATATGCTGCCAAGATATTAGCATCGTCAAAGAAATATGATGCACTGATATGCCTCGGTGTAATAATAAGAGGGGATACACCCCATTATCAGCACATATCTTCAGAGGTTACAAAGGGAATTGCAGCCATTTCACTTGAGACAGGAATCCCTGTAATATATGGCGTCCTTACAGTTGAAAATATTGAGCAGGGTATTGAAAGGTGCGGCACAAAATCCGGCAACAGGGGATGGGATGCGGCAATAAATGCCATTGAGATGGTGAATCTGTATAAACAGATAAAAGTGTAAGTGTAAGTGCAAGTGTAAGAGAATTTAAATTTTAAAAATTTTCACTTTCACTTTCACTTTCACTTTTTTGTTCTTTAAAAATGAAGAAGAGGAGAAGGGGAAGAGAATTGTGTCTGAAAATCCTGTATCAGTGGGATATTCAGAAAGACGATATTAAATCTCAGATTGAGGATTTCTGGAAGTACAATCCAACCCCTGATGATATTCAATCCTTTACAGCAAGATTGGCAGAAGGCACCTATAACCATATTAAAGAGATTGATTCAACCATTGAAAGATTCAGTGAACATTGGACTCTGGACAGGATAAACAAAATAGATAAAAGTATAATGAGAAGTGCCGTATATGAATTATTGTATGAAGATGAGATACCATCAAATGTCACCATAAATGAGGCAATTGATATTGCAAAGAAATATGGCACGGAGGATTCGGGACATTTTGTGAATGGCATTCTTGATAGAATAAAAAGGGAATTAAAGTGCGATAAAAAGAAAAATGTTAAAGATTAAAACCCTGCCGAATGAATTCTTAAAAACCGAAACCGACCTGATTGTTGTATCCCTTTTCAAAGATGTTATACCCCTCAAAGGTGACGCAGGCTATATTGACTGGTTTTTGAATGGACAGATATCAAATCTTATAAAGAAAAAAAAGGTCTTTGGAAATTTTAAAGAGACCGTATTGCTGTCAAGCCTTAACAAACTGCCGACAGAAAAAATTCTCTTAGTCGGGTTTGGAAAGGCTGCCAACCTCAATTCCCCGAAACTCCTTTATATATTTTCAAGCATCATAGATATTGTCCAGAGGATGAAGGTCAAAGATTTTGGCATCTCTGTCTGCATAAAAGGGGTGTCAGATTCAGAATATAACAGGATAGCCGGAGATATGGTTGAAGGCATCTTAAAGGGATTCAGCAAGATACAATTATCAGAGAGTGATTATACAGTAAAGATAGCAGAAGAGGATAAGAGAAGATTCTTAATGTTAAACAGGCTGATGAGACACTCTGTGGAAACTTTTAAGGAAAGGCATCAGATAGTCCTTGAAGGATAACCTATAGAATTGAAGATTGACAATTGACGAATGACGATTGATAAGTATTACATTAATTCGTCAATCGTCATTCGTCAATCGTCATTCCAAAATGAGATACGCCATATTTTCAGATGTCCATAGCAACATAGAGGCTTTTCAATCTGTCCTAAAAGAAATTGAGAAACTGAATATAGACCAAAGGCTTTTCCTTGGTGATATTGTAGGCTACGGTGCCAACCCCAATGAGGCAATAGATTTGCTTAAATCATCCGCCGATGTAATACTGGCAGGTAATCATGATTATGCCGCTATAGATATGACAGACATCGCCTATTTTAATCCCCATGCAAGAGAGGCTATCCTGTGGACAAAAGAAATATTAAAACCAGAACATAAAGAATATCTCAAAAAACTGCCTGTGACTATGGTTGTAGATAATATTACATTAGCCCACTCTTCACCTAAAGAGCCTCTGATGTGGCATTACATTATAAATACCCTTGATGCAATGGAGAATCTTGAATATTTTAATACCCCTCTCTGTTTTATAGGCCACTCCCATTATCCGTTTATTATAGAGAGTGATGCTTCTGGCAGAATAAATACCCCAAAGGATAAGATTATAAAGCTCAATGACAATTCAAAGTATATTATTAATGATGGAAGTGTGGGGCAGCCGAGGGATAGAAACCCTGATGCCTCATTTGTTGTTTATGACAGTGAAAATATGACTATAGAGTTTAAGAGGGTTCCGTATGATATTAAATCAGCACAGGAGAAGATGAGAAGAGAGGGGCTTCCTGAATATTTAATTGACAGGCTTACTTATGGGAGATAGATACAAATAGGTCGCCCACAATTGACTTTACAAATTCATTTTGATACCCTACCTTTGAAAGGAGGCTGATTCTATGACTAAGACCGTAGAAGCAATATATGAAAATGGTGTCTTAAAACCGATGGCTCTACTCAATATTCCTGAACATAAAAAGGTTAATCTCATAATTGAAGATGAAATCCCAAAAACCCCTGATATTCTTTCCCTCGCATCTGAAGTATATAATGGCTTTTCTCTTGCAGAAATTGAAGATATAGAAGAGATAGCGCTAAATAGAAATCATTTCTCACGAGTTTGAAATGTACAAACCATCACTCCTTGATACAGATATACTTTCAGAACTTTTTAAAGGGAATAGTGCAGTAAGAGCCCATGCCTCTGGATATATTAACCAATATGGATATTTGACCATCTCACAAATAGCAAAGTATGAAATCCTGAAAGGCTTAAAGGCAAAAAAAGCACAAAAACAGACTGATATCTTTAACAGATTTTGCTCTATTAACACTATCCTCCCTATAACTGACGATGTCATTGTTAAGGCAGCCGATATATACGCATCACTAAGAGGGCAGGGCAGCCTCATATCCGATGCAGACATTCTTGTTGCTGCGATAGCCATAGTAAATAATCTCGTTCTTGTTACAAATAACACAAACCACTTTTCCCGCATACATGAATTACAATTAGACAACTGGAAAATCTAATTATATCCATGATAAAGGTTTCAGTTTCACTGACTGCACCACCTTTGGCGTCATGGAAAGACTTAAAATCTCTAACGTCTTTACCTTTGACGAGCATTTCAACCAATATGGCAGATTCAAATGCCTACCTTAAAAATCGCCGCCATAAGAATCAGCATTATACTTTTTTACCAGTTGGATGTCTGGATCATTTCCAACTGATATTGGTGTTGTTTGAGTCTAAGTTGGACTCAGACCGATTATGTTCATCGTACCATTACTGAGCCAATCGTTAATAACATCAACAATATCCAATTAATCAATCCTGCTACCGCTCCCAATCTCCGAAAAAAATCCCTTATTTTCCCTCTTTCGTATTTAAGTTGAAAACTTAGGGTCAAGCAGTCCACAATGCTGATGTATCTTGAGTAAGAAGTATTTAACATCTCTATAGCCGTAGGCCATATGCTTTAGCCTCTTTATCTTGTTGTTAATCCCTTC
>JACQBS010000026.1 GCA_016194325.1 Nitrospinota bacterium
CCCGTTTGCACCTTAGCCCCTATTAAGCAAGGTTTGGGCTCTGTTGAGACCCTCTAATTACCAGGATCGGGCAAGGTGCTATATTAATATATGTTTTAAAAAGCACTTTAAAAAAGTGCTTGACAACAATAAACCAGACACAAAGAAAAATATAGAACACGAATTTCACGAATATACGAATGGCACGAATAATAAATGATTGTTTCATTGTTCCATTGTTAAATCCAGCAATGAAGCAATAGAACAATGGAGCAATAAAGTATTCGTGTCCTTCGTCCATTTGTGCCATTCGTGTTCAAGTTTTTTTTTCTGAAATTGACAATACTCTTTATCCGGTTTATCATAAAATGACCACAATGACCACTAAGGAGGCAAAATGGTTAAAGCAGGAATCAAAGAAATAAGAGATAGATTCACCTATTATTTGAAGCTTGTTAAGAAAGGGGAGGAAATAATTATTGAAAAACATGGTGAGCCTCTGGCAGTTTTAAAACCCTTAAAAGAGAAAGAGGATATGTCTATAGAAGAAAAATTGGAAAGGCTTCAGGATAGAAAAATGATTCAGTTGCCAAAGAAATCTGGACATCTCTCTCCCCATTGGGAAAAACTTGCTCAATATGAAACCGGAGAAGGAAAATCACTTACTGATATAGTTCTTGAGGAGAGAGAAAAGGGATGGTAAATATTGCCTATTTTGATACAAGTGTTCTGGTAAAACTCTATGATAAATTTGAAGAGGGTTCTAAAAAAGCTGAAAGTCTATACAGAAAATATAATGCCTGTTCTTCAATATTAATATATGCAGAGGTAATTTCAGCCTTATCCCGAAAGAATAGGGAAGGGAAGTATAAGGAAAAGGGATTTGAAATAGCCATTTCTTTATTTAAGCAGGATATTGAAAAGGTTTTTATAATAGAAGTAAATAAGACTGTTATTGAAGAAACAGGTCGTATCATTATAAATCATGAACTGAGGGCATTAGATGCTATCCATCTGGCATCCGCTAATATTTTAAGAAGGGAATTATCCACTCATTTTCCTATGATTACAGCTGACGAAAAACTCTCTGTTGCATCTCAAAAAGAAGGGTATAAAGTTTTTTTACTATGAAGCCGTCAGAAGCAAAACTTTTTAATTGGCTAATTCTTTTTTTATTTCTTGGAGCGTATACCTTTACCTTTACCCATGTAAAAAGCTATAGGGAAGGGTTGAGGAAGGGGGAGCCGCTTTTATATCTACCCCCTGAAGAGGTCTTGCAGATTGTATCGCTTGATTATAAAACCCTTATATCAGAATTACTCTTTTTCCGTGCAATTGTCTATTTTGGAGATAAGCTTGAAACAAAGATTATGCCGAACTGGCACTGGATTCATAAGGCACTTGATGCCTCTACCTATCTTGACCCATACAATATAGACTCGTATTATTTTGCAGAGGCAGTTCTTGCATGGGATGCTAAAATGCCAAAAGAGGCAAACATAATTCTTGAAAGAGGGGCAAAGTTCAGAAACTGGGATTGGTATATTCCATTTTTTATGGGGTTTAACAGTTTCTATTTTTTGAAGGATAATAAAGAGGCTGCAAAATGGTTTTCTGAAGCGGCAAAGATAAATAAAGAAGTTGCCCCTATAGCAGCGAAATTTTACTATAAAGTAAATGAAACTGCCTTTGCCATTGCATTTTTAAAAAAGATGTATGAGGATGCACAGAATGAAAATGTCAGAATGTCAATTTCTATAAGACTTGATGCATTAGAAAAGATTCTTTCCTTAGAGAAGGCAGTTAATCAATATAAAGACAAATTTATGAAACTTCCTGAAAATATTGAAGAATTAATAAAAGAAGGAATTATAGAGAAATTACCTGAGGACCCATATGGCGGCGTTTTTTATCTGGATAAAGAGGGATATATAAAGACTACAAGTAACCTGAATTTTCCATCAGAACAACAAAAATGATTCAAACTATTGACCTTTGTAAGACATATGTAAAAAGGGTGCAAGAGAAAGTCTATGCACTAAAGTCCTTAAACCTTGAGATTGAAAAGGGAGAAATGTTTGGATTTCTTGGTCCAAATGGGGCAGGTAAAAGCACAACTATAAAACTTATATTGGATATTATACGACCAACCTCTGGTAAGGTGAACCTTTTTAATATTGATGTTGCAAATCCTGAATCAAGAAAGAAAGTTGGGTATCTTCCAGAAAATCCATCATTCTATGATTACCTTACAGCAGAAGAACTTTTATGGTTTGCGGGAAGTGTTTATAACATGGATAATGCCGGTATTAAAAAAAGAACTGGAGAATTGCTCGAATTACTGGATTTAACAGAGGCAAGAGCAACCCCTATTAGGAAATACTCTAAAGGGATGGTTCAGAGAGTAGGTCTTGCTCAATCTCTTATCAATGACCCTGATCTTTTAATTTTAGATGAACCCACTTCAGGACTAGACCCTGTTGGTAGAAGAAAGGTTGCCGACCTGCTTCTTGATTTAAAGAAAAAGGGCAAAACTATCTTTTTCAGCTCACATATACTCCACGATGTAGAAACAATATGCGATAGAGCAGGAATTATAGTGGAAGGGGAATTACGCTTTTCAGGGAAATTATCCACTGTTTTGCATCAAAGTTTTCAAGATTTTGAAGTTGTAGTTCAGAATATTTCAGAGGAAATCTTTAAAGAGATTTTAGATAAAGATATTAATTGTCATAGAGAGGGAGATACAGCAAGATTGACAATAGCGGAAAATGATTTATGGCAGTTAATAGAATTTATAAAGTCAAAAAATCTATCACTCTTTGCAATAGAGCCAAAGAGAAAGACTCTGGAAGGATTGTTTTTAGAATTGATAAATAAAAGGATGAGTTGATTTTAGGATTTAAAGAAAGCCTATTTGAAACCAATAGCTAAATGTAATATAATTAGGTTAGAATTTTTGGAGAGATTTTAAATGAAGGGTATAAAGATTGATTACATACCGAGATATACTTATAACGATTATGTAAAGTGGGAAGGGAGATGGGAATTAATTGAGGGGATACCTTATGCAATGACACCTTCGCCAGTTTTTAAACATCAGATAGTAAGTAACAATATTAATATCCAGCTATCTAAATTACTGGAAGGGTGTAGAAAGTGTAAGGCTTTATTACCTCTTGACTGGAAGATAGATGATGACACAGTCCTGCAGCCTGATAATTCGGTAGTCTGTGAGGAAGTGGAAGGAGATTATCTAATCCATCCCCCTATAATGATATTTGAAATATTATCCCCTGCAACAGCTTTTAAAGATAGAAATATCAAATATAAGATTTACGAATCTCAAGGGGTCAAATACTATATAATGGTGGATATTGATGCTAAAGTTGCAGAAGTTTTTGAGCTTATCAACGGAAGTTATAAAAAGCTTAAGGATGCCCAGAAGGATGTCATCGCCTTTGATTTGGACAATTACAGAATAGATTTTGATTTTGGAAAAATATGGGAATAATTATTTAGCCACCGACAGACCTGAGAGGAGAGGAGAAAAGAGAGGAGTTGTTTAAACTAATGCCTTTGATAGGGTAGATTCGTTATCTTTTATCCACTTATAAATATCTTCCAATATCTTTTTTGCTGAGTGAGTTGGTGTCCAGCCTGCTTCTGAAATAACCCTCCTACTATCACCAATATATATAGCAATATCAGCAGGTCTTGTAACTGATTCTTTGCCAATAGCAATCTTGTTTCCAGTGATTTCCTGACAGATTAAAGTCGTTTCAAGAAGGGAAAGGCTTATATCCTTACCACCGCCAACATTATAAATCCTGCCATTTACCTTATCTATATTCTTTAGTTCAAAATCAACAAGGTTAAATAAATCCTCAATATGCAAAAGGTCGCGAACCTGTTTACCCTCTCCTCCAAAGCCGATATATTTTAAATTATCCTTTTTAAAATAATGGGCAAGCATCCAGAGGGTGAATACTCCCTGGTCAACCTTACCAAATTGCCATGGGCCTGCAATTACTCCGCATCTATTAATAACCCCTCTTAGCCCATACATTGAAATATATTCCTGAAGGAGTAATTCTGAACATAGTTTGGAGGCACCATAAAGAGAGCGGGAACCTTCAAGCGAAAAATCTTCTGTAATTCCTTCTGGAGACCACCCCTTTATATCCTGTCCCTCTTTCCATATATAATGTGTCTTATCTTCAGTAGTCTTAATCCCGTTGATTCTTTCATAGGGATAGACCCTGCTTGTTGAGAGAAATATAATATCAGCTTTTCGTTTCCTTGCATTTTCAAGACAATTAATAGTTCCTGTTAGATTGGTATTTACTACATATAAAGGGTTTCCTTCATATCCTGACAAGACTGATGGCTCTGCAGAGCATTCAATCATAGCATCATAATCAATCTGTGGAAAATCTTCAGGGTTTCTTATATCGCCATGAATAAATTCTATACCTGTCTCTTTGAGCCGTTGGATATTAAGTTCTGAGCCACGACGTTTGAGATTGTCTAAGGCAATCACTCTAATTTTAGGATATTTTCCTTTGAGAGAAACTGATAGAGTGCTTCCTATAAAACCCGCACCACCTGTAATTAAGATTGATTTATGTTTCATGTATAGGAAATTGTAAAAGCATTTAGACAGGATTAACAGTATAAACAAAAATTAATTAACAATTTCTTCTTCCTTTTTAAATCCTGTATATCCTGTCTAAATTTAGTTTTTGTCCTATCAAAATTTCACCTGTTTCTGCACTTCAAATATTTCCTCCAGAGTTTTTCTTATGTCGTATTTAAAATTCCACTCAGGGTAATGACTCTTAAATTTTGATACATCACTTATCCACCAGATATGGTCACCTGCCCTATTCTGGTCAACATATTCATAATTAAGCGTATTAACTGATATTTCTTCACAGAATTTAATTGCCTCCAAAATAGATATATTAGCATATCTACCTCCGCCAATATTATATACCTCAGCACATCTTGGTTCTTCAAAAAAGTAATTGAAGGCATTTACAAGGTCATTGGAGTGAATATTATCCCTTACCTGTTTTCCCTTATATCCGTAGATATAATATTTCTTTTTAGTAATACAGCATCTCATCAGATATGATAGAAAACCGTGAAGTTTTGTGCCTGAGTGTGCAGGACCTGTAAGACAGCCGCCGCGAAATATGCCGGTCTTAAGTCCAAAATATCTTCCGTATTCCTGAACCATTAAGTCTGCCGCTGCTTTTGAGGCACCAAAGAGGCTATGTTTTGACTGGTCAATGGACATTGTTTCATCAATACCGTTTACCCATCTGTGTCCATCCTCTATTTCAAATCGTGTATCTAATTCTTTTAAAGGGAGTGAGTTTGGCAAATCACCATAGACCTTATTTGTAGAGGTAAATATAAATACGGCATCAGGACAGATATGGCGGAATGCCTCAAGAAGGTTAAGGGTCCCATTGGCATTTACAGAAAAATCCATAAATGGGTCATTAGCCGCCCAGTCATGTGATGGCTGTGCGGCAGTGTGGACAATTAATTTAATGTCGGATGAATAAGTTTTGAAGATATCTGAAATTATTTTAAAATCTCGTATGTCTGTATCGTAGTGAGTATAATTTTTGAAGTTAGATATAAGCTCCTGTTTGTTCCATTCAGTAGATGCATCTTTACCAAAGAAGACCTCTCTTAGATTATTGTCTATACCAATTACCCTATATCCTTTATTACAATAAATTTTTACAGTCTCAGAACCAATCAATCCTGCTGAACCGGTGACTATTACTACAGGCATGGCTTATTCCTTCCTAATTTAATGGCAGATGGGGCAACAAGTTATTTACAGAAACATGTTAAACCTTTTTCAAGTTTGATATGTTTTCAATATTGGATTTAATGAAATTATTTGGAGGATAAAATCCCTTCTTCACTGTGATATTTGGATAGACCCATGAATTTTTACCAATGATGACACAGGGAGATGTAACAGTATTACATCCAATTTCTACATAATCACCCAGCACAGCACCGAACTTTTTTACACCTGTATCTGTAGTCTTTCCCTCTGCATGTATCTTTATTGTATTAATCTTACCGCTTCTTTTTTCCTCTGATGTCCTGAACTGAAGATTTGCAAGCTTTGTCCCTGCACCTAAATTTACATAGCTGCCCACAATGCTGTCACCGATATAGGCAAAGTGCCCTGCCTCCGAGTGATTCATGAATATTGAATTTTTTATCTCAGTTGTATGCCCTATTACCGATTTATCCCCCACTATCACATTACCCCTGAAATAAGAACCCTGCCTGATTTCGCAGTCATTACCAATAATTGCCGGGGCTTTTATGAGTGCAGTCGGCTCTAATACTGTGCCGCTTCCCACAAATATCCCCATCTCTTTCAAAAAGAGGTCTGACCTGATTTTAACCTCCCTCCCTACATACAATACCTTATCTATCAGGGTATCTTTTTCATCCCTCACCTCCTGAAGGGTTACCCCCTCAATTATCATCTTAGGCTGAACACTCTTTTCTATTTCCTTAAACCAGTCCTTTATATATTTGTTAATTCTTCCTGTTACATCCCAGTAATGGTTTATGCCTTCAAATATAGCCTTATGCCTGAACTCCGGAAGATGCTCAAATAAGTCTTCACTTTTTAGCATATCCCCCTCCCTTAAAACGGTTCAAACAGTTTAAACGGCTTAAACGGTTTAAACCGCTTTTTTAATTTCAGGTATTAGATAATCCTTTACCCTCTCGCCTATATATATGAGTTTATCACTATCATTTATTGAACCCCTTACGTTAACACCTGTCTTATCTTCTGTCCCTGAGTTTCTTACAAAGACACATCCCCGTAAAGAGTTCGGAGTTAGATTTACCCTCTGCTTATCATATATCGCAATATAAATCATATCTGGCTCCTCATCCCTCACTTTCAAAGATAATTCTACACTATTTTCAAATTTCTCCATACAGATATTTTTTATAAACCTCTCTAATTTTTTCCATAACTCAGTCCCCTTTGAAAGTCGGGATTTATCAGTTTTATAAATATAAAATGTTTTTTTAAAACCATGCTCAAACGGGCTATGCAGTTTTTTAAAATAACCCTTAGAATCCGATTTGCTGAGAATGGATTCTGATGCAACAAAGGTATTTATAGCACTCTTTAAGCCGTTTCCGGCAAATACAGAAATTTCTTTATTATCTTTAGTCTTCAAATACCCTTCTGTAATATTGTGCCCACTCTCCTCACTCCCTATTGCAAACCTATTTGACGGTTGCATTGCCTCTTTAAGAAGCCATTTATCTCCAACCCCTGTGATTACAGCTTTAAACCCAATTTTTCCAGCTGCGATGGCAGTATTTATATCGCTCTCTATTGTATTCACATATATAGAGCCTTTATACTTTTCCGGAAGCATTTCCATAAGATACATTGCCTGTAAAAATGCAGTCTCGTCCCCTGACAGGACAATTACAGTATCATCAAAGGGGTTATAATCAATCCTGTAAAACCTGTCTCCATCTGCATCAAATACAGCCCCTGCTACCCTTACCTCCCCCTTCTTTATTTCTTCTCTTTTATCCCTTCCAGTTTGGAAGATTTTATTTATAGCTTTGTTCTTTTCAAATCTCTTGCCCTCCTCAATCATATCGGATGTAATTAATGATATGCCTTCAAGGGCAACAACGCCACAGTCCAGATTTACAGCACCATTGATGTAGTGGCTAACCTCAATTATTTCTTTAAATCCCAATCTCTTGAAAATATCAGCCGCAATCCCTGAAAAAGAACCGTTAGCCGGGTCAACAATCAAAACGATTTTTGAAAAAATGCCAGATTCCTTAATCCATGAATTTCTTAAATCACAAGAAAATTCAGTAAATACCCTGACTGCATCATCATGTACATATTCAAGTTCGCCTAAAAATCCCCTCGCAGCAAACCACCCCTCACCTTTCTCCTCTCCCCTGAGGGGAGAGGGTGGAGTGAGGGGAATTGATGTTTCAAAAAATTTCTTTGTAAGTCTTATATCATCTTCCGGGAAAAATTTCAATCCTGTTGGCTTAAATATTTTAATCCCATTCTGTCCCTTTGGGTTATGGGATGCAGTAATCATAAATCCGCCCTTTGCACCCTTGTAGAGCATATATATAGGTATTGCAGGTGTAGGGGTTATACCTAAAACTACTGCCTTACCGCCTGCCTTTCTGATTCCGCTCACTGCCGCAGATGTAAATTCGCCTTCAATGTCGCGGGGGTCCCACCCGATGATTATATCTTCGCCAATATTCATTTCACCACTTTCTATCAAATTGGTCACATGGCAAAAAGTGTAAAGCTCCATGAACTCTTCAGTAATAAAACCCTTTTCAACAAATGCCTGAAGCGGTGACATCCCTTTTATGGCAGGGTCAGATGATAATCTTACATCTCTTCTAACACCATCTGTCCCTTGAAGTCTATTAATCATAACTGTAGAATTTTATTTTTCTAATATGTCTTAGAATGAGGAGAGATTCAGAATCGGATGGGCTCATTTAAAAGCGAGACTGAGGTTAAGGTCAAGGTTAAGAAAAACTTAAAATCTTAACCTCAGCCTAAACCTTAACCTTTTATTTTATGCTGTTGGATTTTTTAAAAGTTCATCTATTGTTTTTATGAAATCCTCAGAAGGCTGCTCATACTCTATACCATAATAAGTTGTATCATACGGAGCCTGTTTTATATTTCTGATTATTCCCTTAAATGCTACCGGGCTGCTATTTTCATCATACTCAAATGAGAGCTGGATGTGATTTCCCGCCTTGTATTGAAGCATTGTCATTAATTTGCATCCGCCAAGACTCATGTCCACGATGGTTCCGTCACCAATCTTTTCATTTTTTTCATCCATGATTGATGTCCAGTAGGATGTGGATACTCTATGGTGTTTTCTTATAGATACCCCTTCCGTCTTGGCAGGATATTTTATAATAATATTTGGTATCTTTCTCTTGAGAAGGACCGTATCAATGTTATATGCCATTCCGTCTTCAGCAATAAATTTAACCTTGCATTCAGTATCAGGCATTATATGAACGAGGGTTGCATCGGGATTGGAGAGTCTGATGGATATGCTTTCGCCTGCCGAAAACTCCATAATAACCCCCTGATATTTCTTTTCAAAAATCTCCACAAGGATACGAAGCCCTGTATAAAATATCTCTTTAGCCATTATCAATCACTTTTCCCCAAATTCCGCTTTAGCGGAATTTAAAATCGCAGATTCATCCTGAAATACTGCGTTATCGTCAATTTTGCTCCTCACCGTATTGGTCATATACGGTTGCGTCGCAAAATTGCCTCTTGTCTTTCAGGCGACTTTGCGATTTTACCCAAAATCCTAAATCGGATTTTGGGTTTTTTCTCTTGATTTTAAGACTGTCTTTATGTATTTTAAAGGGGAAATATTTATTTAAATCCCTTAAAACATTTTTGTATGTTACTATAAAAGTCAGATAAATAGCAAACTAATTTCAATTTATGTCTACAATTCTTGGGATTATAATTGGCATATCCCTGTTGTTTGTCGCCATTTTTGTAGAAGGGGGAGGGATTGGATACTTTATAAACCCGGCCTCTATGATGATTGTTATAGGAGGTGTTATTGCAGCCATATTTATCGGCTTCCCCCTGCCGAGGGTAATGGGAGTATTCAGGGCTGCGGCACAGGCATTCAGGGCTGACATTCAGCAGCCGTCATGGGTCATAGGACTTATCGTGAGGCTTGCCGTCAAGGCGAGACAACAGTCTTTATTGGCTCTGGAGGGAGAGGCGGACAGAATTAATAACAGATTCATAAGGCTTGGATTGGAGATGGTTATAGATGGTCAGCCATCGGACTTAATACGGGATGTGTTGGATACAGAGCTTGATGTCCTACAGGTAAGGCATAGAGCCGGCGGACATATATTAAGAACTGCCGCCAAACTTTCACCTGCCTTTGGACTTATCGGAACGCTTATAGGACTTATATCTATGCTTCGGAGTCTTGGGGCAGAGGCCGGTATGGGAGGACTTGGCAAAGGCATGGCTATATCTCTTGTAAGTACCTTTTATGGTGTTATGGGAACCAATCTACTTTTCCTGCCTCTGGCAGAAAAACTCCGTTCAAGGACAGATGATGAAGTTTTAAGAACAAAGATAATTACGGAGGGTATCCTGATGCTTCAGGCAGGTGCAAATCCCAGGGTTATAGAGAGGAAACTGAATTCATTCCTACCGCCGGATCTGAGGATGTCCCATTACGAAAAAATAATTAAGAAAATGCGGGTAGAAACCAAAACAGAAGGATCTGAAGAATTTGTATAATTACCATGGGGAAAAAAAACTACGATAAAGGCAGAGAAGACGGTGTAGAGGAAGGATATGAAGATGGAGAAGAGACTGCAATCTGGGCGCTATCATTCAGTGATATGATAATCCAGTTGATGGTCTTTTTTGTCCTTTTATTATCTATATCAGTTCCAAATGCAGAGCAATTTAATGCGGTGATGGAGCAGCTTCAGTCAAAATTTAAAAAGACGGTTGAACCCACAAAATTAGAGGCAGTTCAGGAACAGATAGAGAAGCTAATAGTTGATGAAAATCTTTCAAAGGATGTGCATTTAACATCAGATACGAGGGGTATAGTCCTCTTTGCAAGCGGCGACCTTTTTTTTAAATCAGGAGAGTCAGAACTGAATGCTGAAATAAAATATTTCCTTGATAATATCAATGACACAATAAAGGATGTCCCTTATAAATTGCTTGTAGAGGGGCATACTGATGATACCCCAATCAAAACGGAGAGATTTCCGTCAAACTGGGAACTGTCATCTGCCCGTGCGAGCAGTGTTGTGAAATACTTTATTGAAAAAGGGGTTGCACCTGTCAGACTTTCGGCTGTAGGGTATGCCGAGTATAAACCAAGGTTTCCAAAGACACCCGAAAACCGCCCCAAAAATAGGAGGGTGGAGATAGTTATATTGAGGGAAAGGGTGTGAATACCCTTCTTCCTTTGACAACAATTCTTCCCTCTGCAAATAATTTTATTGCCTCTGGATATATTCTGTGCTCCTCCTTTAATATCCTTTCAGACAGAATCTCAGGTGTATCTGTATCCATGATCGGGACAACAGACTGTATGATTATTGGCCCGGAATCTACACCTTCATCTACAAAATGGACAGTGGCGCCTGTGAATTTTACTCCGTAATCCAGTGCCTTTTTTTGTACTTCAAGCCCCGGGAATGCAGGGAGGAGAGATGGGTGGATATTAATTATCCTCCTTTTATATTTATTGACGAAATATGGGGTTAATATCCGCATGAAGCCTGCAAGACAGACAAGCCCGATATCCTTTTCCTCCAGTATCTTTATTATTGCCCTATCGTAGTCATCTTTAGATTTACAAGATGATGGGTCAATAAATACACCTTCAATATTATGCCTCTTTGCCCTCTCAAGGGCATAGGCATCCTTTTTATTACTGATAATAACTTCAATCACTCCGTTAATCTTGCCAGATTCAATTGCATCTATTATTGCCTGCAGATTTGAACCCCTGCCTGATACAAGGACAGCAATTTTTAAAGACATAGGAAATTATAAAGAAGTGTCAGTGACACTGACACTGACATTTTCAAGGGTTTGTTCTTTTATCTTTTTCAAAAGGGTGATATTCTCCGTGTGTCCAGTCATCCTTGCAGTTATCCGCCCCTTTATCTGTTTTCCAAGGAGATAAAAATCCCCGATTATATCAAGAATCTTGTGCCTGACAAATTCATTATCAAATCTTAATTGTGTATTTATTACCTTCTCATTATCCACTAAGATTACATTACTCAATTTGCCGCCGCTCCCCAATCCCATCTCCTCTAATTTCTCATAGTCTTTTATGAATGCAAATGTCCTTGCCGGGGCAATCTCATTTTTAAAAGATTTTTCACCATCTGCTACAAATGTATAATCCAATCGTCCTATCGGAGGTGGATAATCCATTGAATAATTTACAGTAAACTTTTCAGAAGGCTCTATGTAGATATACCTGCCCGTTGAGATATCGCCAACCATATATTTTTTATCTATGACCATTTCATTTGCTATTTCATCCTGCTCTTCTATCCCCCCATCTTCAATCAACTGACAAAAATCAGCGGCAGAGCCGTCCATTATTGGCACCTCATCTCCTATCTTTATGAGTAGATTTGTAATGCCATACATGTGGAGAACTGCCATGATATGTTCTACAGTCTTTACAGAAGTCATTCCATTCTTAAGCGTAGTGGCGTAATCTGTTGATTGAACATATTCTAAATTAGCAGGGACTGTTTCTCCGGATGATATATCACCAAATATTATTCCGCTGTTGGATGGCAGAGGTGAGAGGATTAAACCTGTTTTCAAGCCTGAATGCAGCCCCTGTCCGCACAAGACCACACTCTGCTTAAGTGTCTTTTGGAGAATTGTTTCCCTGTAAATATCGGCATCCTTTTGCAGACTGTCTTTTTCGCCCACGGGTATATTGAGTCTTTTTAATTTTCTGATCAGACTTATCCTGTCTGTGTTTAAGGCTGCTGCAGTTTTTGAAATATCAAAGTTATATTTTTCAAGATGATGGATAATAAATTCTTTCTCCCACGCCTTCTCAGCCTCTTCCATAGAACTATAGCCGTCAAACCATGCCGACCTGCTCCTCACTGAAATAACAGGAATTGCAGTAGATACATCTTTTACTGATATAATATTCCCCTGTGCAGTCATTACTATATGCTCAATAACATTCTTTAATTCTTTTGCATTCCCCTGCCAGCTGAAGTTTGTAAATATATCCATTGCATCGTCATCAATCTTTTCAATTCTCTTATTATATTCATTGCTGAAATATTTGATGAAGTATCTTACAAGTTCAGGTATGTCTTCTCTCCTCTCCTTCAGGGAAGGAAGATTTATTGTTGCTTCATTGAGGAGATTTAAAAGCCCATCTTTAAACTTGCCCTTCTTGACCTCCTCTCTCAGGACTTGATTTGAGGATGCTATGACCCTTGCATGGAAGGGGATAAAACCCCTCCCCCCCTTTCTTTTATATTTTTTCTCTCTCAATACTTTTATTAATTTATTCTGGAGTTTTATGCTGAGCCCTTCTATATCGTCAAGAAAGAGGGTTCCATCTTCTGCCTGTTCAAATTTACCTTTCTTAATGAAGGCATCTTTTCTATTTCCGACTTTTATGCCAAAGAGAAACTCTTCTGCCTCATCCTCTTTTATGGCAGAACAGTTTACCCTTATAAATGGGACATCTTTCTTAAGACCTTGAATATGTATCAGCCGTGCAATAAATTCCTTTCCTGTCCCCCTCTCCCCACTGATGATTACATTTTTACGGCTGTTAGATGATGCCTTGACCAGCTTTTTTACCTCTGCAATAACATCGCTGTTACCTACAATTTCTTCTACTTCAGTGTTTAATGTGATTATGAATTCTTTGGCAGGTTTTTTATGCTCAAATGCTGCCCTGACTGTTGAAATTACATTATCCAGTGACAGAGGTTTTTCTATAAAATCAAATGCCCCAAGTTTTGTCGCCCTTACAGCGGTTTCTATAGTGCCATGTCCTGACATCATGATTACATCTAAATCAGACCGCAGCATCTTTATCGTCTTGAGGGTCTGGATACCGTCAAGCCCTGGTATCCATATATCAAGAAGGACAAGGTCAGGGGATTTAGATTTAATTATTTTCAATGCCTCTGAGCCGTCCTTTGCCTTTGATACAGAGAAGCCCTCATCTGCTAATATGCCTTCCAGGGAGGAAAGTATATTCTCTTCATCATCTACAACCAATATATGACCTTTGTCCATAGTAACAGCAGGTTAAGGTTGAGGTTAAGGTTTAGATTTTAGATTTTTTTCTTAACCTCGACCTTGACCTTAACCTATATTTTTCATGCCGGCAGTTCAATTATAAAATTTGCACCTCTCGGCTGATTATCCTCAATTCTTATGATTCCACTATGGTCTACCACTATTCTATTTGCAATGGCAAGCCCCAGCCCTGACCCTTTTTTCTTTGTGGAAAAATATGGCAGGAACAGCTTATCCTTATTCTCATCAGGTATGCCTATACCATTATCCTTCACTTCAATCCTTACCGTTTTACCATCCTTTGTTAGAGATGTATCAATTTCTATAATCCCGTTACCATGCACTGCATCTATAGAATTTTCTATAAGATTTATGAATACCCGTTTGAACTGCTCATGGTCTACATTTATTATATCTATTTTTGAATCATAGTTGGTTAAAAACTTTATCCCCTTCCTTATATCTTTGTAAAGGGCAAGCGTGTCATCTATAATGCGGTGGAGTTTGTAAGGCTTTGGATTAGGCTCAGGCATACGAGCGAACTTGGAAAATTCATCAATCAGCTTTTTAAGCCCCTCAACCTCTTGAATAATTACATTCGTGCTTTCATCAAATACCTCTATAAAATCTGGAGAACCCTCCTTAAACTTCTTTTTCAATCTCTGTGTATTCAACTGGATTGGCGTAAGGGGATTTTTTATTTCGTGTGCTATACCCCTTGCAACCTCCCGCCAGGCAGCGGTTTTCTGGGCCTTTATGAGTTCTGTCAGGTCATCAAATACTATTACTATGCCAAGGTATTTCCCCTCTGTATTTTTTAAGGCAGTTGCATTTACAAGGAGGGTAATTAATCTCCCTGATACCATAATCTGAATCTGGCCGTTTACACTCTCCCTTCTCGCCTCGTTCATGACTTTTATCATTGCCCTTACAGGGTCTAAATATGATGCATCAAATGCCTTTTTATACGGCTCTCCTTTAACCTTTTTCGCCTGAATATTTAATATCTTTGATGCAGCTTCATTTATGGTAGAGACCCTCCCGTGGCTGTCAACGGAGATTACACCTGTGGCGATATTTTCCAATACAGTTTCCATGTAGCCCTTCCTCTGCTCCAGCTCGATGTTGGTCTCTTTTAATTCCTCATTTGCCTTTTCTATTGCAAGCTTCCCTTCTTTTAGATCAGAGGTCATCTGATTAAATGATTCCACCAGCATTCCTATTTCATCATTTGCCTTGGCAGTAATTTTAAAATCTAAATTTCCCTCTGCTACCGACTTGGTTGCCTCAGCCAATTCCTTTATTGGAACTGTTATACCCTTAGCCAGATAGAAACCAAACCATATTGCCGAGAATAGTATCAAAAGCGTAATAAGAAGAAGTGTTATCTCGTAGCTCAGTTTTATTGGATATTTGAGGAGTTTTAGCTGTTTGTATTCCTCAAAGGCATTCACAATATTCTCAATCTTACTAACCATATCCTTTGAAATGAACCAGGAGACAACTGTTATGCCGGCTATATTCTGACTGCCGGCAGCAGACTGCTGAGAGATTTTTATAGGAGATACCCCGACTACGAGATTTTTTTTGTCTATCAATATAATCTCCGATACATCTTCCCCGCTCAATGCCTTTTCAAGTAATGGGTTTAATTTTTCATTGAGTATCTTCTCTTTAAGGGCAGATTCTATGGATTCAGCAACAAGATTTAGATTGCTGTCAAAGACAAGTATTCCGTCAACTTTGTAATCAACCCTCTTTTTAAGGACACTATTTTTAAGATACTGGAGATTTTCTTTATTGACCATGTTCTTCTCTGAAATGAGTTCATTCAGCATGTTTGCATACAGGAGTATATTTTTTCCCGAGCCTGCATAATAACCCTCCGCGACATCTAAAGAACCTTTCAGGGAGTTTTCTATCTGTTGATTGAACCAGTTATTTATACTGTTTGTAAGGAGTCCGCTGGCTACCAAAAACAGAAGAAGAGAGGGGACGAATGTAAGGACTGCAAATGACAAAACTAATTTTGTCCTGAACCTTGCACCGATAATTTTCCATTTTCTATCTAAATATAGTTTTACCAGATTTTTGCCTACTATCAGCACCAATACAGATAGGAGGATTATGTTTATATTGACAAGGAGCAGAACTGCAATATTGCTGGCAATCGGGGTTGATACATGAGACTGCTGTATATATACTTCTACTGAAGTTAAGACAATAAGGAGCAGAAGGATACCGAATACTATCCAACGTGTTCTTTTCCTTTTTTTTCTGATGTATTCGTCAGAAAGACGGTAATCCATAAGTTTATCCTAAATAGAGAGTAGAACGCAGATTTACAGGATTTAAAATGAGTTACGCAGATAAATTCAATTTTTTCTTAGGAAACGCATGAATAAAAGAATATCATTTCCTGTTCTCATGGATTCCTTATAATAATTTTCTTAAATCATATATTTTCTGCGTTCACCCCGTAAGACCTTCGGTCTCTTACGTGGTTCATCTGCGTCCAATTGCATTTTTTTTAGTCAGCAGAAAATGGGGACGAAACTTCCCAGTCGGTTGTAACATCCCACAATGATACAAAGAAGAGGATATAATTAAATGGGAACCAGAGTTTAATAGTTTTTAAATCTGCCTTTATATTTACATAATATTTACTACCGGATGCCGGCGGTTTTGTGGGCGTAATTTTTATTGACTCTAAGTTGGCGAGCCACTTTTTTAATTCATCAAAATCCTTTGTAGCCTTTTCATTAATTAAAGGGGGCGAGGATTCAAGGGTTCCATGGTTCAAGGTTTTACTTTCACTTGACCCCTCAACTCCTTGACCCTTCAAATCCTTTTCACTATTATTCTTCTTATCAGGAGGCAATGCAGACTCCTCTATCTCTTCACTAAATTTATATTCCTTTTTTAAGACATCATATTTAACAGTCCTTTTAATTGTCTTTGAGTATTCAGTTCTATCGTACCACCCTGAACGGTAGCGCATCAGCTTGATGTAATATGTAAATGTAGTAGGGGCGCCACTATGAATAATCTCTTCAATCTCGGTTGTAAAGCCCCCTTTTAATTTTGCAGAAAGGAGCAGTTCTGAAGATGAATTAGTTACAGATATATCCGCCATAAACGGACTTGAGGCATATGAATAGCCGGAAAAAAACAGATAGCAAAAAACAAATATAAAGCAATAAAATAAAAAGTTTTTAAATATTTTCATAATTGAGCTAATATCTTATCACAAATAAGAAAAAAAGTATTAAATAATCTGTGTTTATCTGTGTAAATCTGTGGCTAATAATCTTTTTCTTTTATTCGTTTTCAAAAAATCTTATAGTTTTTGAAAGTCCGTCTTTGAGAGGATATTTGGGAGTCCAATTATATTCAGAATTTATTTTGTTATAGCTTATAACACTCCTCCTCTGTTCCCCCATCTTTGCAGGGCCATGGATAGGCTTTATATCTGTCTCTGAAATTTTAAGCATGAGGTTGCAGAGTTCGTTAACCGATGTCTCTATACCTGTGCCAATATTATATGTTCCATTAATGTCGCTTTTTATAGCCATAATATTAGCCTCCACTACATCTTCCACAAATGTATAATCTCTTGTCTGTCCCCCATCGCCATTTATAATAGGCGGTTCCCCCTTTAGAATCTTTTTTGCAAATATAGCCACTACGCCTGCCTCTCCATGCGGGTCCTGCCTTGGGCCATATACATTGGCATATCTCAGTATTGTAAATTCAAGATTATATGTCCTTTTATAAAAATAGAGATATTTCTCTGAAGCCAATTTTGAGATACCGTAAGGGCTTAACGGATTTTGCGGGTGTTTCTCATCAGCAGGAAAATAATCCTGCTCGCCATAGACAGCACCACCTGTAGAGGCGAAGATAAATTTCTTAATTTTATACTTAACTGCCAATTGCAGAAGATTTAATGAGCCGAGTATATTGACATCCGCATCATAAATAGGGTCATCAACAGATTTTCTCACATCCATCTGGGCTGCGTGGTGGTTTATAATATCAATCTTGTTTTCTTTAAATATACCCTCTAACCCTTCCCTGTTTCTTATATCAATCTTATAAAATTTTGCCTTAGGGTTTAAATTCTTTAATTTACCTGTTATTAAATTATCTACAACTATTACCTGATGACCTTCTTTTATAAATCTATCTGCTGCATTGGACCCTATGAAACCTGCACCGCCTGTAATAAGTATATTCATTTAACCTCCATATTAATAAGAGGCTAAGGTTTAGGTTGAGGTTAAGTTTTAATCTTTCTTAACCTTGACCTTAACCTTAACCTTTTGTCATAACAGGTGCATCTGTTTAACAGGAGGCTCTTTTATGCCTGACTTTTTTGTCAGCCTCGGTTTCCCCCCTTCATCAAACTCTTTATTTTCCAGATTGGTGAGAACCTCTCTTGCCCTTTCTATGATCTCTTTAGGCAGTCCGGCAAGTCTTGCCACCTGAATCCCGTAACTCTTATCCGCCCCTCCCACTGCAATTTTTCTTAAAAATATTATCTCATCATTCCATTCCTTTACGGCAATATTATAATTTTTTACACTATCAAGTGTCATTGATAGCTCAGTAAGCTCATGGTAGTGAGTGGCAAAGAGGGTCTTTGCCTTTGTATTATTGTGTATATATTCCACCACAGACCATGCGATACTTATTCCATCAAATGTGCTTGTCCCCCTACCAATCTCATCAAGTATTATAAGACTTCTTTGTGTAGCATTATTTAAGATATTGGCTGTCTCATTCATCTCAACCATGAATGTGCTCTGCCCCTTTTGCAGATAATCCTGTGCCCCGACCCTTGTGAATATCCTGTCAACAATGCCAATCCTTGCCTCCCTTGCAGGGACAAAAGAGCCTGTCTGGCTCAAAAGGACAATCAGTGCCACCTGTCTCATATATGTAGATTTGCCTGCCATATTGGGCCCTGTAATTATCATGATTTGATTGTCAGTATTATCAAGACAGGTATCATTTGGGACAAATCTTTCGCCCTCAATTATCCTTTCTAATATAGGGTGTCTTCCATCTACTATCTCAATAGTATCACCCTCATTTATATCCGGGCAGATATAATCGTATCTACTGGCAGTCTCAGATAATGTAGATAATACATCAATCTCCGATATTATCCCGGCCATCTTCAGTATCCTCTTTGCCTCTTCTGCAATCTTTTTCCTTATATCTTCAAAAATCTGATACTCTATATTCTTAATCTTTTCCTCTGCACCAAGTATCTTATCCTCATATTCCTTGAGTTCCTGAGATATATACCTCTCTCCTGTTGCCACAGTCTGCTTCCTTACATAGCCTTCGGGAACTTTTGATAAATGTTTCTTTGTTATCTCTATAAAATATCCGAATACCTTGTTATAACTAACCTTGAGATTGGCAATTCCTGTCCTCTCCCTCTCCCTTACCTCCATCCGGACAATCCAGTCTTTACCATCCCTGCTAATACTCCTTAATTCATCCAGTTCCTTACTATAACCATCCTTGATTAGCCCTCCATCCTTCAGAGACAGGGGAGGTTCATCTTTAATTGAAATATCTATAAGCTTCTCAATATCAGTGAGGTCATCCCATTTTGAAAGCATCTCTTTGAATATTTCGGAAGGAGTTTTTTCTAAGAGTCCATTTATAGTTTCTATAGGGGCAATAGAATTTTTTAGGGCAATCAGGTCCCTCGCATTTGCAGCAGAGAGGGTAATGCGGGCGGTAAGCCTCTCCATATCAAGTATCTTGCTCAGATTATTTCTAATCTCTTCCCTTGTCCTGTGAGAGTCTTTCAGTTTGCCTACTGTATCATGTCTCGTTTTAATTTTATTTGCATTAAGGAGAGGTTTTAAGAGCCATTCCTTCAGCCTCCTCCCCCCCATTGATGTAACAGTTAAATCTAATAGTCCCAATAGAGACCCCTCTTTTGAGCCATCATAACTTCTTCTTGTCAATTCAAGGTTTCTCTGTGTGGAGAAATCAAGATTCATGTATTCATCAGACTTTAAAAGCGATATGCGGTAGAGATGTGTAAGAGGGGACTTTTGTGTCGCCTTAAAATAATAGATTGCAGCACCTGCGGCAGATACAGCAAGGGGCATATTCTCGCATCCAAAGCCATCAAGGGAGGCTGTCTTAAACTGTGATAGGAGTGTCTTATATGCATAATCATAATCATAAACCCAATCCTCGCATGAATTGACAGCAGCAGAGAGCTCATTTTTTAAGAGATGGAGTAATCCCCCCATCCCCCCTTTATCAAAGGGGGGTGAAGGGGGATTGAAACTTTTAGGGACAAGAATCTCTTTCGGTTCCAATTTGAGAAACTCATTTTTAATGATTTTTATAATATTTTCTTCTGAATTTTCTTGCCCCTTACCCATTGCCTCTTGCCCCTCATTTTTAAATTCCGCTACCCTGAAATCTCCTGTGGATATATCAATTACTGCAATGCCATATCCATTTTGGTCAGGATATAGGCTTACAAAAAAGTTGTTATCCTTATCACCGAGCAGATTGGGATTTAAAACAGTCCCGGGTGTAATGACTCTTATCACCTCTCTCTTTACAACACCCTTTACAGTCTTTGGGTCTTCCATCTGCTCGCATACTGCAACCTTAAAGCCTTTTCTTATCAAGCGGCCTATATAAATATCAACTGCATGGTGAGGGACTCCGCACATTGGGACAGGATTCTCTTTGTTTTTATCACGGGATGTAAGTGTGATATTGAGGGCTTTGGATGCAGTTATTGCGTCATCAAAAAACATCTCATAAAAATCACCAATGCGAAAAAAGAGTATGGAATCAGGATAATCCCCCTTTATATTCTGATACTGCTTCATCGCAGGGGTGGTCTCGTTTTTCATAATCATCTAATTTTATCACATTTTTACAGATGTACATGGATAAATCTTTTTCTATTGTGTTGCCAAAAAGCACACAATGTGTTAACTTATTAATAAGTGAAGCATATAAATTGGAACACAGAAAAGAGCCTGAAACTCAAAGAATCAAGAGGAATATGCTTTGAGGATATTGTTTATCATATTGAAAAAGGCGACATTTTGGATGACTATTTACATCCAAATCAGAAGAGGTCTCCAGAACAACGGATAATGGTAATCAGAATAAATAATTATGCATACCTTGTTCCTTATGTCGAAGATGCGGAAGAAATATTTCTAAAAACCATTATCCCCAGTAGAAAGGCAACAGACATTTATTTAGGAGGAAAAAATGAAAACCAAATTAACTAAAGAAGAACAAAAAATATTAGATAGCTTTGAAAAGGACGAATGGGTTCCTGTAAAAAACCTTTCAAAAAGGAAAGCAGAACTAATGAGATATGCAAGAAATACTTTAAAAAAAGATAAAAGACTAAACATAAGAATTTCAGAAAGAGACCTAACTGAATTGCAAAAAAAGGCAGTAAATGAGGGATTGCCTTATCAGACATATGTTTCCAGCATAATTCATAAATTTGTTAGTGGTAAGCTAATAGAAGCAAAAAATTAAATTACTGACATATCACTCCATTTATCTGAGAAGTTTATTTTGCGGCTCCAAGATATTTCCTTGTTTGTAATGTAAATTAAATTAGCCCCTCTATTTAACCCTCTCCCTACAGTAATTTCTTTTTCTATCTGCATTAATCTGCATCCATCTGTGGCTGCTTTTGTAGTTTTTTTGGCATCAAAATTTCTATTGACAGCCATTCTTCTTGAGTTCTATAATCCGCCCATAAGTGCTATTTGTTAGCCAGCGAAAGTTGGGGATATTAATCATAAGAATTTGACATCTCCCCGATTAAAGCCTTAGATGACAAGCCTTCTGCCTATCATGCAAAAAGTAATGATAGACAGAAACTGTATAATAACTTATTCTACCTTCGCTTCGCTCAGGGAGAACAAGGAGTTCAAGACCAATACGCCCCTACGGGGCTACGGCTTAACTCCGCATTCTCCCTCGCTCCGCGAGGGAGAACGCGGGGCTGAGCCATGGTGCCCCATCCCTTCGCTTCGCTCGGGAGAACCAGGGGCACGAAACCAATGACCCTACGGGTCATGGCTCAGCCCCGCGTTATATGTGCAGGATGAAAATGTTGAGAACTCTTAACGCCCGATTAATACCTTAGAAAATCCGTGGCTGGATTCTCTCAATACAGCACTTCTATAAAACCTTATCTTTTAATTTCTTAATCCATTTAAAACCGCCTCTGACAATAGACAAAGGCATTGAGCGTAGAAAGGGGTATGGGTGTATTATCAATATATACCTTATTCATTGCCTATTATATCGGCATCTTAAAATCTTGCATTAACCTATGAAAAATGGTAATTTTGAAATTCTAAGGAGATACTAAGGAGATAGTGATGGAAGCTGATATTGAAAAACTTAAAAGCATTGCAAGACAGATAAGGATTGATATACTCACCATGCTGGTTGAGTCCGGCTCAGGGCATACCGGAGGCTCTCTCTCTGCCACAGACATACTGACAGTCTTATATTTTTATAAGATGCGTTATGACCCAAAAAATCCTAAATGGGAGGATAGGGATAAATTTGTCCTATCAAAAGGACATGGTGCACCAGCACTTTATGCAGTCCTCGGGAGGGCAGGTTATTTCGGTCTTGAACACTTTCATACATTGAGAAAGTTAGGGAGTATTTTAAGGGGGCATCCAAACAGTGCTGTAACACCCGGTATTGAGGTATGCACAGGCTCTCTTGGGCAGGGGTTATCACAGGCTAATGGATTGGCACTTGCGGCAAGACTTGATAATAAGCCTGCAAGGATATATGTTGTGCTTGGAGATGGGGAGGTTGATGAAGGACAGGTCTGGGAGGCGGCAATGACTACAGCCCACTACAAGATAGATAATCTCTGTGCAATAATGGACAATAATGGCTTGCAGATAGATGGAACAAATAAAGAGGTCATGAATATTGACCCTGTTTCTGAAAAATGGAAGGCGTTTGGCTGGCATGTAATAGAAATAAATGGACATGATATTAAAGCAATTGTTGACGCCATTAATGAGGCAGAGAAAATCAAAGGGAAACCTACAATGATTATTGCCCATACTGTAAAAGGTAAAGGTGTCTCCTTTATGGAAAATAAGGTGGAGTACCACGGTGTAGCTCCGACAAAAGATGAATATGAGAGGGCGATGAAGGAACTGGGGGTAACCCATTAGCCACGAATTGACACGAATAATCACGAAGAACAAAATAACAACTAAGACAGGATAAACAGGATTTTATTATCTTCTAATCTTAAGGTTTTAGAGTAATTTTTGGTGTTATTTCGTGTTCATTCGTGGCTAAATAATTTATTGGAGGTAGATTCAATTGACAAAGATGCTTGGGACAAGGGATGTATATGGGGATGTCCTGATAGAACTTGGAACAGAGAATAAGGATATAGTTGTTCTTGATGCAGATTTAGCGAGTTCTACAAGGACTGCAAAATTTAAAAAGAAATTTCCTGAAAGGTTTTTTAATATGGGTGTATCCGAGCAGGATATGATGGGGACTGCTGCAGGGTTTGCCTCTGCAGGCAAGATTCCATTTGCAAGCACATTTGCTATATTTGCCACAGGGAGGGCGTGGGAACAGGTCAGACAGTCTATCTGTCTCCCAAAAATGAATGTAAAGATTGTTGCAACCCACGGAGGCATAACTGTCGGCGAGGATGGGGCATCGCATCACTCAACTGAGGATATTGCACTGATGAGGGTGCTTCCAAATATGACAGTTATTATCCCGGCGGATGGCTATGAGGCAGGGGCTGCTATAAAGGCTGCGGCAAAATACAGGGGACCTGTATTCATAAGATTATCAAGGGAGAAATTTCCTGTTATATATCCTGAAAATTGCGAGTTTGAAATAGGCAAGGCAAAGGTTCATAGTATTGGCGAAGATGCCACAATCATTTCGTGCGGTTTAATGGTTCATATGTCTCTTGAAGCAGCTGAAGAACTTAAAAAGGATGGTTTAAATGTAGGTGTTATAAATATGTCCACCATAAAACCCCTTGATACTGATGCAGTATTAAATGCGGCAAGAAACAGCGGTGCAATAGTTACTGCTGAAGAACATTCTATAATTGGCGGGCTTGGCGGTGCGGTTGCTGAGGTAATATCAGAGAACGAGCCGGTTCCCTTAAAACGGGTTGGAATAAATGATAAATTTGGAATGTCAGGAAGCACAGCTGATTTATTGAAGCATTACGGATTGACAAAAGAAACTGTTAAAGAGGCAGTTCATCATGTTGTAAAAATGAAGGGGATAAAAGTCAGAGATTAATCTTTTACTAATCCCTAACCCCTGTCCCCTGTCCCCTGATTTATGATTCAGTTATATCATGTCTCTAAAAGCTATAGCAATTATCAGGCACTCATAGACATAAGCCTCAAGGTAGAAAAGGGGGAGTTTTTATATATAACAGGGCCAAGCGGTGCAGGTAAGACTACCCTTCTTAATATTGTATTCTGCGGTGTAAAGGCTGACCAGGGGCAGATAATTGTAAATGGAAAGAATATCCTTAAACTAAAGGATTCCGATATACCATATTACAGAAGAGAAATCGGTGTAGTATTTCAGGATTTTAAACTCCTTCCTAAAAAGACAGTAGCTGAAAATATTGCCTTTGCACAGCGAGTGATAGGGGTAGGCAATAAGGAAATTAAGAAGAGGGTCTGGATGTCACTCAAGATGGTAGGATTAAGCCACAAGAAAGATACCTTTCCTTTAAGGCTTTCAGGTGGTGAGCAGCAGAGGGTTGCAATAGCAAGGGCACTTATAAATGAGCCTCAGATAATCCTCGCTGACGAGCCTACAGGTAATCTTGATTACGATATCTCAATGGAGATAATGAAGCTGTTTGAAGATTCCAATACAAAGGGCGCTACAATAATTGTTGCTACGCATAACAGAGAGATTTTGAAAAACTTCCCCCACAGGATAGTTAAGTTGAATCAAGGGAGAGTAGTTGCAGAGTGAATATATCACCTGTCAGTCTTGACCTTCATCAGACAATGATAAAAGACATGAAGCCCACTTTTTTCTTCCTCTATTTTTAAGATATTAATAAATGCAAAAGATTAATTTAAAAAACCTCTCCCTTCAGGAGATAGAAGGTCTTGTAGAATCTCTCGGAGAGAAACCATACAGAGCCCGCCAAATTTATGAATGGGTATTTCAGAAGGATGTGAGTGATATTGGAGAGATGACAAATCTCTCCCTAAATCTTAGAGAGCAGTTAAACAAACCAGCCTATATATCCCGCCTCTCTATTGCCAATAAAAGAACTTCATCTGACGGCACATCAAAATATCTTTTTTTATTGGAGGATGGTAATAGTATAGAGAGTGTCCTCATTCCTGATGAAGACAGGCTCACATTATGTATATCCACACAGGTTGGATGTAAATTAGGCTGTGCATTCTGTCTTACAGGGAAGAGTGGGTTTGTCAGGAATCTAAGTCAATCTGAGATAATAGAGCAGATTCTTTCTGTCCAGAGAGAAATTCGACCTCCCCTTTCTTCCCTCCTTACGAAGGAGGGGAATGGGGTGGTAGGGGATATAACAAATATAGTTCTCATGGGGATGGGTGAGCCGCTTGATAATTACGAAAATATAATAAAATCCATAAAAACCATGATATCCCCTAATGGATTAAAGATACCTGCAAGAAGAATAACCCTATCCACATCGGGGCTAATTCCTGAAATTAAAAAACTCGCAAAAGAGAACCTTAAAATAAATCTGGCAATCTCCCTTAATGCATCAGATAATGAGACAAGAGATAAAATCATGCCTGTAAATAAAAAATATCCAATTGAAGAATTGCTTGAGGCATTAAAAGAATATCCCCTTCCGCCTAATAGGAGGATTACCTTTGAGTATGTTATTATAAAGGGGTTAAATGATTCTATTGAGGATGCAAAAAGGCTTTCAAATATACTTAAGAATATAAAATGTAAGATTAACCTCATTCCATTTAATAGCTTTGAAGGGTCAGATTATGAGACCCCTGACTATAAAAATGTTGAGGAGTTTCAAAATTTTCTTATTTCAAGACATTATACTGCTATTATAAGAAAAAGTAAGGGGGCTGATATATGTGCCGCCTGTGGACAACTGAGGAGCAAAAGATTAGAAGGTTGAGGCTTTTGTTATGAGCGGAATACTATACATAGTCTCAACACCAATAGGCAATTATGATGATATAACTCTACGGGCATTAAATATTCTTAAAATAGTTGATGAGGTAATATGTGAGGAATTTAAAGAAGGCAGAAGGCTCTTAAATCAATATGGAATTGACAAGTCCTTAAGAAGACTTAGTGAACATAATGAAAAGAAGGATACGCCGCAGATTATAAAAGAGATAAAAGAGGGGAAAAATTTTGCCCTTATTACCGATTGTGGAACACCTGTCTTTGCTGATACAGGAAACTATCTTATAAAGGAGGCAATCTCAACAAACATAAAATTAGTCCCTGTTCCAGGTGCCTCATCAATCATGTCAGCACTTGTTACAGCAGGAATCCCTATTGATAAGTTTAGCTATTACGGTTTTTTATCTCCCAAGAGTGATATACGGAAAAAGGAGCTTTTAAGTATTAAAAGAGAGATGCCTGTTATCCTTATGGATACACCTTACAGGCTTCTTACCCTCTTAAAAGATATTATAGATATGTTGGGGAGGGAAACTTATATTATCCTGTGTATGGACCTCACAACTGATACTGAAGAAATCTTAAGAGGGAGGATAGATGAGGTATTGGAAAAAATAAAAGACAGGGAGAAGAAGAGAGAGTTTGTATTGATTATTAAGCCAAAAGAAAAAAGACCTGAACACGAATAACACGAATGGACGAATTACACGAATAATTATATTATGGTTTTAATTTGCTTCTTATTAGTGCTATTTGTATATTCGTGTTATTCGTGTTCCAGATTTTAATACCATGAAAATTACAAATCAGGAAATATTAAAATTTATGCGGGAGTCTGTTTATCGTCCCCTTACAATGAAGGAATTGATAAAGAGTTTTAATATCCCTTCAGAGGAGAGAAGCTCCTTCAGGAGATTAATCAGGGGGCTGACAGGTGATGGAGAGATTATAAAGATAAAGGGAAATAGATTTGGACTCCCCGAAAAGATGAATCTTGTTACAGGTGTTGTGCAGGGGCATCCTGACGGTTATGGATTTGTTATCCCTGAAGCCTGTAGTGACCCTGATCGGAGCGAAGGGGAATCTAACAGAGGAGAAGACCTATTTATAAATCCAAGAAATATGAGAGAGGTAATGCACGGTGATAAAGTTATCTGCAGGGCTGAACCAGCCCAAAAAGGCGGGAAGAGAGAGGGGAGGATTGTAAGAATATTAGAGAGAGGGCATAAGACATTAGTCGGTATATACGAGCCGAGTGGTCATTTTGGCTTTGTGATACCTGATGACAGGAGGATAAGCCATGATATTTACATACCGCTTAAATATAGCGGAAAGGCTAAGATGGGGCATGCAGTCATAACAGAGATTACAGCCTATCCAATGAAAAACAGAAACCCTGAAGGCAGGATAATAGAGATTATCGGTTATCCCGATAACCCCGATGTAGAGATAGATATTGTTCTGAGAAAATATGATATACCCTCAAAATTTCCAATAGATGTTTTAAAAGAGGCAGATGCCGTTCAAAAAGAGGTTACAGATGATGAAATTATAGGAAGACTGGATTTAAGAGATAAAAATATAGTTACCATAGACGGAGAAAAGGCAAAGGATTTTGATGATGCTGTAAATGTTGAGAGGCTTAATAATGGCAATTATATGTTAGGGGTCCATATTGCCGATGTGAGTCATTATGTGAAAGAGGAAAATAACCTTGATAATGAGGCAGTTAAGAGGGGAACGAGTGTATATTTTCCTGACAGGGTAATCCCTATGCTCCCCTTTCAACTCTCCAATGAGATATGCAGTCTAAAGCCAAATGTAGACAGGCTGACTCTGAGTGCATTTATGGAGTTTGACATGCAGGGAGAACTGATAAATTATAGTTTTGCAGAGACAGTTATAAACAGCAAAGAGAGGATGACCTATACAGATGTGGCAGCAATACTGGAAGAGGGGCAAGGGGCAAGCCTGCCCCTGCAAGTAGTAAGCAGGGGGGGCAAGGGGCAAGGAGAAAATAAGGATTTAAAAGAAAGATATTCTTATCTCCTGAATGATTTTTATTTAATGAGGGAATTGTGCGAGGTTTTGAGAGAAAGAAGAGTGAAAAAGGGGAGTATAGATTTTGACCTCCCTGAGCCTGATATAATCCTTGACCTGATGGGCAAACCTGAAAATATAATAAAGGCTGAAAGGAATATTGCCCATAAAATCATTGAGGAATTTATGCTCGTGGCGAATGAAACTGTAGCAACACACTTTACAAAACTTGAAATACCTGCTCTTTACAGGGTGCATGATGAACCTGACCCGGCAAAAATAATAGAACTGAGTGAATTTGTATCAAATTTTGGTTATCATTTAAAAATAGATTCCCGCCTTCGCGGGAACAAGTTTCATCCAAAGAGATTTCAGGAACTGCTAAATAGTATCAGGGGGAAACCTGAAGAGCTGCTTATATCTACAATAACCTTAAGGCACATGAAACAGGCAAGGTATTCACCTGAAAATATCGGTCACTTTGGCCTTGCCTTTGAGAACTATACCCACTTTACATCTCCAATAAGGAGATACCCTGACTTAATCGTCCACAGACTCTTAAAAGAAATAATAAAAAAGAAACATATTCCAAAAAAGAGATTAGACTTATGGAAGGAGAAACTCCCTGAGATTGCCCGACACTCTTCAGAGAGAGAAAGGACGGCAGATGCGGCAGAAAATGATATTGTTGAATTAAAGAGGGTCCAGTTCATGGTGGATAAGATTGGTGAAGAGTATGAAGGGATTATATCAGGCGTAACCTCTTTTGGATTGTTTGTGGAACTGGAGGAGATATTTGTTGAAGGGCTTATCCATGTATCGGGTATGGCTGATGATTACTATGCCTTAAATGAGAGAGACCATTCACTGACAGGAAGACGGACAAAGAAAAGATTCAAGATGGGAGATAGGGTAAAGGTAAAGATTGAAAATGTCAGTCTGGCAAAAAAACAGATTGATTTTAAATTGATTAAATGAACCCTTTTGTTATCTTTATCCTCCCTGTATCCTCAGCCGTCTTTTTTGTATTTTCAATCCACTGCTGGTAAGTATAATTTTGTTTTTCTGTCAGCAGTCTGTTTGTAAATTCCTTTTCCTCTTCCTGAAATTTCTTTTCATCAATTCCCAATCTATCCTTGATATATACCAGAAAATAATTATCGTTCAGCTTGACCTTATTATAATCACCCTTTTTTGTATTAAAAACTGTCTGCACCAGATTTTCATCTCTCCCGATGCTTGATGCTATCGTATTCCTTGTAACATATCCTGTAGTCCCCTTCATAGCCTTTAGTTCATCAGCTGCCTTCTTAAACTCCTTCCCCTTTTTCAAATCTTCAAGAATCTTGCCTGCCTCAAGGTCAACGATTTTTTTTGCCTCCTCATCCCTATATGCCTTCTCCACCTCTCCCTTTATCTCTTCAAATTTAGGTATGAATGCATCCTTTTTCTCTTTATATCTTAATATATAAAATTTTCCGCCATCCTCTAAAATCTCACTTACATCTCCCTTCTTTAATGCAAACGCAGCCTTACTTAAGATAGGGTGTTCTCTATCATCTTTTTTAAAACCGCCTCCAGAAGCAGTAACATATTGTTTTCCTTTTATAACAGTATTAAAATCAGCACTCTTTAAATCTGTACCCTTTCTTATGCCGTCAAGTTCAGTCTTTGCAATATTTTTTGCGTCACCCTCTTTCAAAATCTTTACAATATCATCTCTTACCTCTGACAGTCCTTTTGTCCTCTCATCTTCAATCTTCTCAACCTTTATTATGTGGTAGCCGAACGGAGTCCTGACAGGCTCGCTCAGTTCCCCCTCTTTTAAGGCGAATGCGGCGTCCTCAAATTGTTTTACCATCTGTCCCTTTGAAAAGAAGCCAAGGTCTCCACCTTTACCCTTATTGGGGTCATCAGAATATTTCTTTGCCAGTTCAGCAAAATCCCCGCCCCCCTTCAATTCCTGCAAGACCTTTACTGCCTTTGCCCGCCCCTCAACTTCTACCTTCTCATCTGCCTCAGGTGAAACAGCAATGAGTATATGCATTGCCTTCACTCTCTTCGGAATTTTATATTCATTTATATGCCTGTTATAATATTCATTTACCCTGTTGTCCTCTATTTTAATATTAGCCTCAAAACCCTTTGAGTCTGCCGAGACATATTCAACAACCATCTCCTCCCCTCTTTGAAAAAGGGATTTATTATTATTATAAAATTCTTCTATTTTGTCTGGAGCAAATGTTACCCTGTTTATAAAATTGGAAGGGCTCAATATAAGATAGTCAACATCCACCTTTTCATTTGCACGGGCATAGGCATCCTTCACCTCTTTTTTTGAAATCTTCACACCATCCTTAATCAGATTTTCTATCTTTTTTATCAGGAGGTCTTCCCTCACCGCATCTTCAAAACCGCCTGGGTTCATCCTGTTTGTCTGAAGTATTCTTATATATAAATCCTTATCAAACCTGCCATCCTTTTTAAATACATCCATCCCCTGAATTTCATCAATAACCTCTTCATCTATTACAACCAGACCCTCCTTTTTAGCAATGGATAACTGCAGCTTTCTTGTTATAAGGGAATCTATTGCAGCCTTTTTTACAATAGGGGCGAACAGTTCTTCATTCAAATTCCCCTGCTGTTTCTTATAAAAATCTAATATCCTCTTATAAAATTCCTGATATTCAGTGTATATTATTTTCTTGCCGTCAACTGTGGCAACAACGGCTGCCGATGTCTCCTTCCCCATACCCCATACTAAAAACATCGTGCCGACAAATGATGCAACCACTGTCCACAGCATAATTTTTATAAACCACGATTTTGCATAATCTCTCATGAACTGAAGCATCTATTAACCTCCAAAAAAAAATCAGCCACGAATGAATACGAATTAACACTAAATTATATGGTAAATCATCGTATCTGATTCGTGTAAATTCGTGGCTAATAAGTTTCTGTTTTGACTTATAATGCTACATCAAACCCGACTGTAATCTTACTCCCATCTATACTCTTCTGTTCACCGCCGACGGTGTATTTGTCTTTATATTTATTATCCTGAAAATCCCACAGGGATTTAAAAGTTATCCGTGCATTCTGGGTGACATACCATGCGCCCTCAACTGCAAAATCAGCGTTTTTATTTGAATCTGTCCCGCCATCTTTTTCTGTGAGTGTCTCATAAATTGCACCGAATTGAAAAGATTCACTAAGGCGTAAAAGCCCCTCCATCATAAAACCGGTTGATTCCCTTTTTGTCCCGATTCCTGTTGATGAAACATCGCTCTGGGATACGGTGTCATAAAGAAAATCTAAGTCAAATCTCTGTGATGAATACCTGATACCCGCCACCCATTCTCCCACATCATTCCTGTATTTTCTATTACCTGTTGTCCCTCCAAATCCCTGAGGATTGGCGAAGTATCTGACAGAGGCAGCAACTGCCCCAAAATCCCCCCTCAACATCCCTGTATAGGCGGTGTTTGGGTCATTATCATTATCGGCACTTCCGCCATTACCCTGATTTACGGCGAGCTCATAGGTAAAATAACCAAACCCGGGACGTCCGTAAAGACTAATTCCAAGGTCATTACTGCCTGCCCTGCCTGTATTGTATCCTGAGCTTGCCGAAGGATTGTTTCCGCTGCTCCAGTTCATAGGCATCGGGATAAGAGACTTGCCGCTTATAACCCGCCTTGTGCTGTGGACAGCATCAAGGTCAGAACTCATAAGCGAGCCAAATCTGATATTAAAATTACCAGGGCCCCATATATTATGAAAACCTAAAAACATTGAGTCGGTTATGCGGCCTGTAATCTTATCCTGCGATGACCCTTGAGGAAGTTCAAACCAGTAAGAAACATTTTTTGTAAGTGTCCCCCCTCCAATAATATTGCCAGCCATTTCACCGGATGAGAGCAGCCCCCCCGCCTGTTCATTCTCACCAGCAGTTGTATGTGTTGTCCTGCTTAAATAGGTTCTGCCCTCTAATCTCAGGCTAAACGGCGGGAATGTAGCAGGGTTATCCAATGGTAGGTCTTCGGCAATCTTTATCTTGCCTGCCTCTCCCCCGCTTTCTGTATCAGGCAGTTGATAGCCATTGAGCATATAATTAAATCCAAACTCATTCAGCCTTGGCCAAGTGGAATGGCAGAGCATACAGGCGATCTCATGTTTTCTAGCAAACCCCGGTTGCGCATCTGCAGGTTTATATGCCACCGCAATAAATGATATACCGATGAAAATAATTAATAAAAGCATCCTGAGCTTGTCGAAGGATGCATGGTTCGACTTTTCGACAAGCTCAAAGCTCACCATGCTTGCCTTCGGGCTTACCACTTTACTTTCTCGACTTTGAGTATTCAATCAATTTCTCCCATTCGCCATTAATTAAAGCCTCTTTCTTCTTTCTTGTCCATCCTTTTATTTGCCTTTCCCTGAGAAATGCGTCATGAATTGTTGGCATTTCACAATAATAAACCAATTTTACAGGCAATCTCTTTGCTGTATAGCCATCAAACATTTTAGTGTTATGTTCAGCTAATCGTTTTTCTAAATTTTTAGCAGAGCCAGTATAGTATGACCCGTCAGCACATTTCAATATGTATAACCATGTCATTATTATTGCATCCTGAGCTTGTCGAAGGATCACTCCTTCTCCATATTCATCTCAAGTTCTGTTTTTTGTCCTTTCCTTATAGATACCTTTTCCTTTTTCTCCTTAAAGCTCTCAAGCTTTACAGTTACATCATATATACCTGATTCAATATCAACACTCAGCGGCGATAGTCCAAAGTATATGTCGCCAATATATATCTTGGAGCGGGGAGGCTCTGTCTTTATGGAAATTCTCCCTGCCCCTTCAGGAATTGGTGTTTCTTCTGCAGATGCAGTCCCTGCCTTTCCAAAATTTTTATTTATCTCTATAATTGTTTTATTAATAACCTTTGCAAGTGTCTTTGAGATATATGAATTGATTGTCTTCTTGGAATTACCAGAGACCCCTGCAAACCTATCTTCTTTTTCTGTTATTACACCCTCCCATATGCCCTTCCCTGTTTTACCTGATATTAACCTGCTTTCAATCTCAATTTCTATTTCGTCTCTTCCCTTTATATCAAGCCTGAATTTTTTTATCTCCCCGCTCATTATTATATCCGCCTGACCTCCCCCCTCTCCTCCTTCTAAAGGAGGGGATGAAGGGATGGTAACAATAAAACCGGCAGAAGTTAGATGTGTCTTAATAGCTTCATTAACAGATATAGCAACATCCTTTTCCAAAATAATTTTATCGGCATGCATATCAGTAACAGTTGACTCAATTTTTCCAACATAGTTTGGGGCGACATCTCCCCTTGAATCAATATATGGTTTAAGGATGATGGTTAGGGGTTTAGTGGCTTTTGATGTATCAGGGATTTGTCCGGGCTTATAGTTAAGCTTAACCGCCCCTGAACAGCCTGTTATAAATAGGAATAGTAAGAAAGGAAGGGAATAGCGGGTTATTGTCATTTTATCTTCTCAATAAATGATCCTGCTGATTTAAGGGCTGCCTTTACCATATCTACATCCTCTAACAATCCTCTATAGTATCCAGC
The DNA here is from genome assembly GCA_016194325.1 of Nitrospinota bacterium. GTDB lineage: Bacteria > Nitrospinota > Nitrospinia > UBA9942 > UBA9942 > UBA9942. Next base: position 33,772 of record JACQBS010000026.1, read on the forward strand.
TATATGCAATTCCTTATAGAGGGCTTCAAAATTTCTAATAATCTTGCCGTTATGAACCGACAGATGTTTCTTTAGCATCTCTCTGTAACCATCTATGGATTTAGGTAATTTTTTTTCACCTACTCCTCGTTTTATGAGATATTCATCTATGGCTATCAACACAGAAAGATAGGCAGTAGAACAAGCCTCACGGACAAACTTAATATCTCTGTACCTATTCTCCTCAATTCCTGACTTACTCAGGATTTCTTTTGCATTTTCCAAATATCTTAAAGCCTCTTTTGACATAGTCAAATAATACACCAGATTTTTACTTTTTCAAAATAAAAAAAGGGGAGGGTTTTAAACCCTCCCCTTTTTATTTGCTTCACCATTAAGCATGGTGAGCTTTGAGCTTATCTAAAAGTCAAACCATTAGAATGCGGAGAAGACCATCAGTGTTGTTTTCTGGTCAGAACCATATGCTGTCTTCTGGTTTACATCGCCGCTCATTGTTGCATAATCTAACTGCACCTTAACATTCTGGGCTATCTTATATATAAGGGCAATATCCATGCGGTTTTCACCGGCACTGGATGCAGCTCCATTTTTACCCATAAGATAACTCAATGCTACAGATGCCTTGTTCGGAATAATACCAAGATTTGCAGCTATAGATGTTGCATTTTTGTCTGCACCAGATGCTGCGATGGCATATGTCTTACCATCGGTCCCTGCCTTAGGTACTGTCGCATAGGTCAGATAGACTCCCAGAGGCATACCACCAATCTCACCTTGTGCCTGTGCATCAATGGCAGTTCCCTGAACTACATAAGTTGCAGAAGTTGCTTCACCCAATTTTGTCTCACCGCCCCAATACTGAACACCTATTGCTGTATCAAAGCCGCCAAGATTAGGTGTTACTGCTGCACGGATATACTGTGCGAGATTGAGACCCGAAGAAATCGCATCGGAATGACTTGGACCCCATAGTGAGGCATTTACAAAGAACATATCACTGGCGCCATAGAGAACAATACCTGTGGCTGCAGTACCGCTAAGACCCGTATACTGCTGTGCTGAGGTATCTATACCTTCACCAATAGGTTTATGTATCTTTATTGCACCTGTGTTTAAAACCTCAAACCCATAGCCCGCTCCCTGATCTGCTGTTGTAAAAGCACCTGCTGCCAGAGTGGTCCCGCCCATATCAAATGGGAATATTAATTTAAAATTATCAAAACCTCCAGTCTCCTTTAAGCCTCTCTCAAGTAAAAATCCAACATGCTCTCCACCACGACCCCCAGCCATTAATGATGCCTCATCAGGAACCTGTATTTGACCCCTGTCTGTCCCGGCCTTAGTATCACCATTTGTCTGCTGGTACCTTGCTTTAACTATAAGAGACATATTAAGGACATTTGGAATTGATAAGTCATCATCCTTAATCTGGCCCTGCTCGCCAATCTGTGTATAACCGCTTGCCTTAAATGCCCTGCCAAAAGAATTTAAGCTTGGAAAAGCCTGGAAATGGCATGTATTACAGGCATGACCTGTCTGCCTTGAAAATGCTGGAATTGCCTGTGCATCCTGCGTAATTATAAATGAACCTACGAAGGATAAGGCTACTGCTAATGTTATTACTAATATCTTCTTCATCTTTTACCTCCTCAAATTTAAAAACTAAAAAAATATAAACTCCATTACTTATGTGTAAAATCCTAAAAACCTACTTACCACCACCTCCTTTCTTATTTAAAAATTTACTGTGTACTTAATTTAGATTCTTCCCCTTCCCCTTCACTTTGTTCAGGGTCAGGGTCAGAATGACACTTCTGCTATTGCTTGTCATTCTGAAGGAGCAAAGCGACTGAAGAATCTCAACATTAAATTATGTGAATAAATATCATACCCTCTTTACTTTGTCAAGGTTTTTTAATGTTCAATCTTCTCAATAAATATCCTTGCAGCTTTTATGGCATCTTTCACCATATCTACATTATAGATAAGCCCTCTATAATATCCTGCTATATGCAGGGTATCATAAAGCATTTCAAATTCTCTCATAAGTTTTCCATTGCGAATTGCCAGATGCCTTTTCAATGCCTCTCTATAGGCATCTACCGATCCTTCGGCTTCGCTCAGGACAGGTTTAGGAAGTTCTTTTTTTATTAAGCCATGTTTAGTAATAAGGTACTCGTTTATTGCTTCTAAAATAGCAAGATAGGCTGTCCCAAAAGCCTCTCTTACTGGCTTTACATCTGTATAGACATTTTCCTCTATAGGGATTTTTTTGAGTATCTCCTTTGCATTGTTTAAATATCTAATAGATTCCCTCATAGGGTTTAAGTGGGCTTTGGGGATTTTTAAACTGCCTCAAATTATATCAAGGCAGAGAGATATGTCAAGAGAAAAATTAAAAAGAAAAACCTAATCAAACCACAGATTCACACAGATTAACACGAATTTAAAAAGAAAAAAGTTTTTATCTGTGTTCATCCGTGTTTATCTGTGGTTGCTTTTATTTTAGGGGGTATCAAGCCTGATACTCAGTTCCTTCAACTGTCTCTTTTCTACATCCGATGGGGCGTCGGTCATAAGACAGATTGCCTTCTGGGTCTTTGGGAATGCAATTACATCCCTTATGGATTTTGACTTTGTAAGGATTGCCATCAATCTGTCCAAGCCAAATGCAATCCCGCCATGGGGCGGTGTCCCATATTCAAGTGCCTCAAGCAGAAACCCGAACTTTGCCTTTGCCTCATCATCTGTCATGCCAAGTGTATCAAACATCTGCTTCTGAACCTCCTGCTTAAATATCCTTATACTCCCACCGCCAATCTCCGAGCCATTCAGAACCAAATCATAAGCCTTTGCCCTCATTTTCTTGGGGTCAGTTTTAAATAATGATAAATCCTCATCCACAGGTGATGTAAATGGATGGTGCATTGCAACCCATCTCTTTTCTTCCTCATCCCAATCCAATAATGGGAAATCCGTTACCCATAGGAAATTGAATTTATTTTCATCTATTAATTTGAGCCTCTCAGCCAGTTTTAAACGAAGGTGTGATAGTGAATCAAAAACAACCTTCGGCTTATCTGCAACAAATAGTAGCAAGTCTCCAGATACCCCTTCCATTACTTGGACAATTTCATCAAGAACCTCTTTTTTGAAAAACTTGGCTATTGGAGATTGAACCCCCTCAGAAGTAATCTTTAACCATGCAAGCCCCTTTGCACCAAAGATACCTGCCTCTGCTGTCAAATCATCCAAATCCTTTCTTGAAAACTCAGCACACCCTTTAGCATTAATTCCTCTAACCGTTCCGCCATTTTTTATAGCCTCAGTAAAGACTTTAAAATCAGATTTAGATGCAGAAGAAGTTATATCTTTTAGCTCAAGTTCAAACCTCGTATCAGGTTTATCACTTCCGAATCTATCCATAACCTCATGGTAGCTTAAAACAGGAAAGGTCCTTTCTATTTCAACACCTATAGATTTTTTAAATACCTCGGAGAGCATCTCTTCAATCAGAGGGAATATATCCTCCCTGTCTATAAAGGAGAGCTCCATATCTATCTGTGTAAATTCAGGCTGTCTATCTGCCCTTAAGTCTTCATCTCTGAAACATTTAACTACCTGAAAATATCTTTCATATCCTGCCACCATCAGAATTTGCTTAAAAAGTTGTGGGGATTGTGGGAGTGCATAAAACTTACCGGGGTTTAATCTACTCGGGACAAGATAATCCCTTGCCCCTTCAGGCGTGCTTTTTGTCAAGAATGGCGTCTCTATCTCAAGAAAACCTCTGTTATCAAGGAAGTCACGAACAGTCTTTGCAACCTTATGCCTTAAGATGATATTGCTTTTTAAAGAAGGTCTCCTTAAATCAAGGTATCTGTATTTTAGCCTCAGCATCTCGGACACCTCCTCACCATCTTCTACGAAAAATGGCAGTGGCTTGGACTCATTCAGAATCTCCAAATCTTCAACAGTAATTTCAATCTCTCCTGTCAGAAGTTTCGGATTGACAGTCCCTTCAGGTCTTGCAATAACCTTCCCCTTGATTGCCAGCACATATTCACTCCTTATTTCATGTGCCTTCTTATGTGCAATCTTATCAATCTCAGGATTTACCACCACCTGTGTAATCCCATCCCTGTCCCTTAAATCTATAAAGATTAATCCGCCGTGGTCCCTTCTCTTATGCACCCAGCCCATAAGTATTACAGTGTTGCCAGCATTACTGCCCCTCAATTCACCACAGGTATGTGTTCTTTTAAATTTTTCAGCCATAGTTTATTACTATACCAAATTTTTTCTGATTTTTACAATTTAAAAACTACAAATGAATTAACGGGCTGTGGTAGAATTCTTTTATGAATGAACTTCCATTATTAAGAGATATAATCATTATCCTTGCCTTTACCCTTCCGATTACTTTCATATTCCATAAATTAAAACTGCCTGCCATTATCGGTTACCTCCTTACAGGAATGGTTATTGGTCCCTATGGTATCAGGCTGATATATGAACTCAGCATGGTGAAGATATTGGCAGAGATCGGAGTTGCACTTTTATTGTTCACTGTAGGGCTTGAATTCTCTCTGACCCGTATGGCAAGAAATATTAAGACCATTGTCGGCAGCGGCGGGATTCAGGTCGTCCTGACAATTATCGGCACATTTATTATTTTTCATATCTCAGGCTACACCCTCCAGCAATCGCTCTTTTTTGGTTTTCTTGTCTCACTAAGCAGCACTGCAATTGTCCTCAAGATGTATACTGACAGGGGGGAAATTGATTCTCCTCACGGAAAATTTTCTGTAGGCATCCTCCTATTTCAGGACCTCTGTGTTGTCCCGATGATATTGCTGATTCCGATTCTTGGAAGCGGGGAGGGCGCCTCACTACAGATTATTATTACAGCAATTCTCAAGGCAGTAATAGCAGTGGTGTTTATATTCTTTGCATCCCGTATCTTAGTGCCAAAACTGCTTCATCATATAGTCAGGCTGAAGAACCGTGAATCCCTCATCCTTTTTATTATCCTTATTTGTCTTGGCACTGCATGGATTACACAGTATTTTGGCTTATCCCTCGCTATGGGTGCATTCATTGCAGGGTTGATTATATCCGAATCGGAATACAGCAGTCAGGTTGTTGTTGATATATTGCCATTCCGGGATTTCTTCAGCAGTATCTTTTTTATCTCCATCGGGATGCTTTTTAAAATATATCATCTAATCGAAAATCCAATATATTTACTATTTTTAACTGCATCTCTTATTGTGTTAAAGGCGATTCCTGCATTTCTTTCTGTCGTAATATTCCAGAAATCCCCCCGTATAGCATTTATATCCGCCCTGAGACTTGCCCAGATTGGTGAGTTTTCTTTTTTGTTGGCAGGAGAGGGGCTGTCACTGCAATTAATCGGGAATGATGATTTTCAGACTTTTCTCATTACTGCAATCCTTACAATGATGGCGGCACCATTTTTAATTCAGGTATCCTATGGATTATCCCTTAAACTGCAGTCCCTTTTCTCAACCTCTGAGAAAAAGTGGGACGAGGGGGAAGGGGAAAAATTAAATGACCATGTCATCATTGCCGGTTACGGATTAAACGGAAAGAATCTCACTCAAGTTTTAAAGGAGACACGAATTCACTTTACTGTTATTGAAATGAATCCAGAGAGAATAGAAGCGGGAAAATCGGCAGGAATTCCAATAATGTATGGCGATATAACAAGTAAAGAGATTCTCCATAAGGCAGGAATTGAACGGGCAAAGATTATTGTCTTTGCTATCTCAGACCTGCTGTCAGTCCGCAGGGGCATTGATATAGCCCGTCAGATGAATCCCAATATCCACATTATTGCCCGGACACTGTATGCATCAGAGGTAGAAGAATTGAACAGCCTTGGGGCGAATCAGGTCATTCCTATGGATTTTGAAACTTCTGTGGAAATATTTTCACGGGTCTTGAAAGAGTATCACATACCAGGAAATATTATTAATCAATATGTGAGCATGATTAGAATGGATGGCTACGGTATGCTCAGAGGACTCTCCATATCTCAGGAGAGACTTAAAGACCTTTATAGCTATTTATTAATGAGTACAATAGAAAGCTATCTGGTAATTGAAGGTTCAGTAGCAAATAAAAAGAGTTTAAAAGAGCTTGATTTGCGGCATAACACAGGGGCAGTTATTATTGCTCTTGTCAGGAAAGGAGATGCTAAGATAAACCCCGACCCCGAATTAAAGATTGAGGCAGGAGACATTTTAATCTTGCTGGGGAGCCATGCACAGTTAGACAAGGCACTAAATTTATTGAGCCACGAATAAACACGAATTTGCACTAATAAATAAAATTAAAAATTTAACTTTTTGATTTTTCTTTTCATTCGTGTTCATTCGTGTAAATTCGTGGCTAAGTGGTTTTATGAAAAAACCAGTTATCCCAATCCTTCTATTCTACATTGCCGGTATTTTATACGGCAGATACCTCCCCATGCATCTCATTCATCTAACTGTATTTATAATCTTTACATTATTGGTAGCCGCAACCCTTCACTTTGTTCAGGGCAAGCTCTTAAGGTTGCGTTTTCTTACGCAGGCTAAAGCCTGCGGCTACCTTATTCTCCTTCCTACTCTCTCCATTCTCGCAGGTGCTGTTGCCATAAACTATCAGTCCCTAACACTCCCCGATAATCATCTATCTCACCTTCTATCAGATAAAAAAGTGTCTATTGAGGGCATCATTTATAAACCGCCTGAGGTTCTGGAAAACAAGACAAGACTATATTTAGATGTGGAAAAGCTGTCTGGCAGAGATACTAATGGAAAAGTAAAAATAACACTATATAGAGACACCACCGATGCTAACTATAAAGACAGGGTCAGAATAAAAGATGTAAAGTTACATATCCCAAGGAATTTCAAAAATCCCGGCGGATTTGATTACAAGAGATTCATGGAGGACCAGGGCATTTATGTAATTGGAAGTATCAGTAAGGGGAATCAGATAGAGGTATTAGATAAAGATAAGGGGTGCATACTTTCATATATATATAAATCAAAAGAAAGGTTGTCACTTTTCATAGAGAAAAACGCCCCTCCCGAAGAGTCATCAATATTAAAGACAATGGTCTTTGGTGAGAGGAGTGCAATCTCAAAAGAGATGAGGAATATATTCAGTTCTACAGGTATTGCCCACCTCCTGGCAGTATCAGGCTTGCATGTAGGGTTTGTAGCCTTTGCCGCCTTTTTAATATTCAAAAAGTTTTTCTCATTCTTGTTTTTACGCTTCTACCACAGACTCTTTTTAATTGGTGCAGTTCAGAGATTTGCGGCATTTTTCACCATGTTTCCTGTTTTATATTATTCAATATTAGTCGGTGCAAGTCCTTCAACAGTGAGGGCAGCAATAATGGCAATTGTATATCTATTGTCTATTGTCCTGTATAGAGAGGGGGACATATACAATACCCTATCCCTTGCCGCACTTATTATTCTGATATGGCATCCACCTTCCCTCTTTAATATAGGCTTCCAGTTGTCATTTATCGCAGTTCTATCCATAGCTTATGGATTTACAATCCTGAATCAAGTTCAGGGTCAGGACAGCTTTAAGCCTTCACCCCTTAGTCCTTCGGTAGCCGCAGGCTTCAGCCTGCGTGAGTTTTTTCTAAGACACCGATGGCTGTATAACTATACCTTTTCATCTATATTTGCAACACTTGGAACTCTGCCAATAATCGCATATCATTTTAATCTTGTATCAATTATTGGGCCTATTGTAAATATACTTGCAATCCCTCTTGCATCTCTTATAGTCCCCCTTACACTCATTTTTTCACTATTGTCAAATATAAATGAACAGATTGCCTCTCTTCTAATAAATATACCTGTCTTTCTAACATTTATTTTGGTTAAGATAGCGAAATTTTTCACAAATATTCCTTATTACTCAATTAGGGTTCAGACCCCCTCTTTATTAACTATATTTATGATTTACCCTCTGCTCGTTGGGATATTAAACTTCAAACGACACAGGTGGATAAAAATAGGAACTATTTCAATATGCTTATTTTTAGTAATTTCTTCTGGATTCAGAATTCTATCTCATCACTCATCACTCATCACTCATCACTTTTTGAGGGTTACCTTCATTGATGTAGGGCAGGCTGAATGCTCATTGATTCAATTCCCAAATGGAAAGACCCTGCTTATAGATGGAGGGAGATTGATGGATGATTTTGATGCGGGCGGAAGCATAGTAGCCCCTTATCTCTGGGATAAGGGTATTACAAAGATTGATTATGTTGTTGGTTCTCATCCAGACAGTGACCATGTGGGCGGGCTATTGTTTATATTAAACGAAATGTCTGTTAAAAATTATTTTGATAATGGACAGGAATCAACTGATTTAATCCATGTAAAACTGCGTGAGATTGCCAGAGAGAAAAATATTCTATACAGAGTTTTGGGGACAGGCGATAAAATAGAAGTTGATGAAAGGGTTAAGGTGGAGATATTACACCCACCCAAAGGAAGTTCCAAGTTAGAAAAGAAAGGACACGATAACAACCTATCTATAGTCATGAAGATTACCTATGGCAATTTTTCTATTCTCTTTACAGGTGATATAGAAAAGGAGGCGGAGGAATTTTTAATTAGACAACAAAGTGAGGAGCTTAAAGCTAAAATTTTGAAAGTTCCTCATCACGGTAGTAGTTCTTCAAGCTCAGAAGAATTTATAAAAAAAGTAAGTCCAGAGGCTGCAACTTTTTCTGTTGGGTATAATAATCCTTTCAGACATCCCAATAAAAAAGTTTTAGCAAGATACAGAGATGCAGGGGCTAAAATATACAGGACAGATAGGGAGGGGTTGATAGAGATAGAATCAGATGGAAAAGGTTACACTGTAAAAACACATGATTTTTAACACAGAGACTATCTTTCTCTCCTCTTCTCAGCCTCTCCGACCATTGGGACAAAGGCTACACCGGTTATATGCTGGACATCAAGCTCACCTTTTATTTTAGTAATTAGTGTTAAGGTCTGATAATAGGTAGTGCTTCCAAGTGGGATAATGAGCCTGCCCCCCTCTTTAAGCTGTTTTGTCAGGGGTGGAGGTATATAGTTTGCTGCACAGGTAACAATTACAGCATCAAACGGCGCATATTCCTCCCATCCAAAATAACCATCACCTGCCTTTGCTTTTACATTCCCATATCCTAATTCTTTAAGTCTTACCTCCGCCTTATCAGCAAGATTTTTTCTGATTTCAATTGTATAAACATTCGGGGTAATTTCAGAAAGGACTGCCGCCTGATAACCTGAGCCTGTGCCGATTTCAAGAACCTTCTCACCGTGCTTCAACTTGAGTATCTGGGTCATCAGAGCAACAATATATGGCTGCGAGATTGTCTGTCCTTCATCTATTGGAAGGGGGTGGTCTGCATAGGCAACATCTTGAAGCTGTTTATCAACAAACCTATGCCTCTCAACCCTTCCCATTATTTCAAGAACCTTCGGGTCTGTTATATCCCGCCCTTTAAGATTGCTCTCAACCATCTTTTTTCTTGCGGAGGCAAATCTGTCTTCATCGGCATTGATTTGTGATGAGAAAAAAAGGATAAGAAATAGTGAGGCAAGAATATAGAAAATCTGATGCAGGGGGCAGGATAGATTCAGATAGCCATTCTCGTATCCTGTATCATGTACCTTCTTCTTCCAGGGTAATACCCGCCTTTTTAAGCCACTCCTTCTCATTGAAGTTTTTTGAGCAGTAATCAAGAAATGCAATCTCGCCGGGGGTGAGCTCCCTTCCATCAATATACTGCTTTGTGCTTTTCTTTTTTGATGGCTTTTTTGCTTTAGTATCTTTTTCTGCCAGATCGGCAAGCTCAGAGAGTGCCTGTACCTTTATCATCAGCATCATAAAACCTTTGTCAACTATTACATTCTTTTCAATCAGGCGGGATAATATGCTTTTTACCTCTTTTGAGCCTACTATGGCATCTACAATTGCCCTTGAGAGTTTTTCTATGTCTTCTTCTGCGTTATTATGAAATTCCATTTTTCTCCCTAACTAATCCGAATAAACTCTACCTGTATTTCAAATATAAATAACATTCTATTTCTTGTCAAGCAAATCTTTGAACTCATCCTCATTCAAAATCTTTATCCCAAGCTCTACTGCCTTATCATATTTTGAACCCGGTTCAGTTCCTGCAATTACATAGTCTGTATTCTTGCTTACTGTAGATACTACCCTACCTCCGAGCCTCTCAATTAACTCCTTTGCCTCCTCCCTTGTGAAACCTGACAGTGTTCCTGTCAGGACAAACTGTTTCCCTTTCAATGAACTGACCACTGACGACTGACCACTGACCACTATTTTAATTCCTGCCTTTTTCAATTTTTCAATCACCCTTCTGTTATGCTCCTCCCTAAAAAATGTGACAATACTCTCAGCAGTTTCAGGACCAATCTCATGAATCTCTATAAGGCTGTCATAATCAGCTTTCATAAGCTCATCAAAACTGCCAAAGTTATTTGCCAAAACCTTTGCCATGTGTTCCCCGACCTGCCTGATGCCGAGGGCATAAATCAGCCTTGCGAGAGTCGTATCTTTACTCTTTTCAATCTGGTCTAAGAGATTCTGTGCAGACTTATCCGCCCACCTTTCAAGTCCTGCAATGTCTTCTTTTTTCAGTGAGTAAAGGTCAGCAATATCTTTTATTACTCCTTTTTCAACAAACTGGTCTATATGCCTATCACCAAGCCCTTCTATATTCATCGCCCTTTTTGCTGCAAAGTGCCTTATCCCCTCCTTCAACTGGGCAGGGCATGAAAGCCCCCCAGTGCATCTATGAATTGCACCCTCTTTTACTACTGCAGAGCCACAGAGGGGACATTTATCCGGCAATTTGAAAGGTTTTTCTTTGTCGCTCCTTTTATCTTTAATTACCACTACAACTTCAGGAATAACATCCCCTGCCCTCTGAACAACTACTGCATCTCCAACCCTTATATCCTTTCTGTCAACCTCATCCTGATTATGGAGTGTCGCCCTCTCAACTGTAACACCGCCAACCTCTACAGGCTCCAACACTGCAACCGGTGTCAGTGCACCTGTCCGCCCTACGCCAACAATTATATCAATTACCTTTGTGGTCTCCTGTCTTGCCTTAAATTTGTATGCAACTGCCCATCTCGGGCTTCTTGTAAGTATTCCCAGCCTATTCTGTAAATCAAGACTGTTCACCTTTACGACAACACCATCAAGTTCATAAGGAATTTCATCCCTCTTTTTTTCAATATCCTCATGATATTTTATAACCTCATCAATCCCCTTACATATTTTTATAAATGGATTTACCTTTAAACCCCACCTCTTAAGGGCATGAAGAATATCCCAGTGGGTCTTAAATTTTGCATCCTCTATCACACCAACACCATAGCAGTAAATATCAAGTGGCCTCATGGCTGTTATTTTACTGTCTAATTGTCTTATAGAGCCTGCAGCAGCATTCCTCGGATTTGCAAATGGAGGCTCCCCATTCTCTTCCCTCAATTTATTTAATTTCTCAAATTCCTTTATTGGTATGAAAACCTCACCCCTTACCTCAAGACGAACAGGTATAGGTAAAGGTATAGGTATAACCTCTTTTCCCTTTATCTCTACCTTTACCTGTTCCTCCATGAGCAGCCTTAAGGGAATACTTTTTATTGTCTTTAAATTCTGAGTTACATCCTCTCCTGTATAGCCATCCCCCCTCGTAGAACCCGCGGTGAAAATTCCATCAACATAAACAAGTTCAATTGCAAGTCCATCCATCTTAGGCTCTGCAACATATTCTATCTCCCCTTTTGTTTCAAGAAATCTCTTTACCCTCTCGTCAAACTCCCTTGCTTCTTCAATGGTATTTGCATTGTTCAGAGAAAGCATTGGTATAGTGTGGGCAATGGTCTTAAATTCTGATAGGGGTTTTGCACCAACCCTCTGGGTTGGAGAATCGGGTGTTATGAGATGTGGGAACTTTTTTTCTATTTCCTGAAGTTTTTTAAATAGCCTGTCATACTCTGCATCAGATATTACAGGGCTATCAAGGATATAGTAGCGGTGGTTGTGGTAATTAATCTCCTCCCTCAGTTTCTCTAATTCCTTTAATGCTACCTTTTCATCCAGCATAAAAGATAAAATAGCATTAAAAATATTAGATGTCTATAGATTGAGGAGAAAATGGTGGAGGTGGCGGGAATCGAACCCGCGTCCGAAAATGCTCAACTGAAAGCATACTACATGCTTATCCTCTGTTTTAAAGTCTCGTTGCTCTCAACTCCCTGAGGCAGGATTCTTGAGCAACCAGCCTGATTAGTCTCGCCCCACACCCTCAGACATGATGTGCAGCCAGCCTGTATTTATAACATCCTTTTTCCATCCTACAGACAAAGACAGAGAGGATGCCGGCTGTTAATTAAGCAGCCAGTGCATATTCATAAGTGTTTGCACTTATGAGTTTCCATCAGGATTTACGAGGTCAATGGATCCCTCGGCATGCAGCTTTAGTATCACTATTCCCGTCGAGACCAGGTCACCCCCTTTAAAAATTATACCATAAAATCTTCAGATATTTACTTTGTTTTTTTATTTTTGATATGCTATATTTCACCTAAATTCAAATAAAATCAGGTAAAGTCTTTGATGTTTAGGCGAAAGAGCAAGAGATATAAATTTGATATTCTATAACTGAAAGGAGGTTGTTTGAATGGCTTCACTTAAAGAGGTTGCTATTGGGACTATACAACAGTTGCCTGACGAGTGCTCATTAGAGGATATAATGTATAAAATAGACTTTGTTGCTCAGGTTTTAGAGGGATTGAAGGACGCTGAAGCAGGAAAGCTGTTGACTGCTGAAGAACTTCTTAAAAGAGCTGAACAATTGGCAAAATAAGATGGACTGAGAAGGCGAGCAATCATTTATATGCGATTCATGAATATATTGCCAGAGATTCTAAAACTTACGCTACAAGATTCATTAGGTCTCTTGTTAAATCTATTATGAAACTCGAAACAATGCCTCATATTGGTCGCATTGTTCCAGAGCTTGCAGATTATGGTTTCAGAGAGATTATTTATCAAAATTACAGAGTCGTCTATAGAATTGTTGACGATGAAGATATAGAAATTCTTGCTGTGCTACATGCTGCACGAAATTTTAAAAAGTCCTTGTATGAGGAATGGGAATTAAGTTGAAGGAATATTTGCCTATCCCTTTGCCCAACTGCGAATAAATTGATAAATTATATGGGATGGAATGTAACCTTAACCATATTGAAAAATCATGAAAAGGCACTTTACTGATGAAAAACAATTTATACTTCTTCGTATGCTGGATGATTTCGCTCGCTCAAAAGGATTATCAATAAATAACGAGAAAACCTTCTATAAGTTCATGGAGCATCTCTCGAAAACTGTCAAAAAACACCGTGACAAACCTACATTGGTTCATGGATTCCGTATTGAGTCAATGTTTGCGCACATGGCAGCATCAATGGGAGAATGTAACATTATAACCGAAGAGGATTCTGGGTCTTTTTTTAGTTTAAATGATAATATTCGGCGTCCTGATTTCCGTGTGCTTACCAGAGGCGGTGAGCAGTATTTTATTGAGGTTAAAAATTTTCATAAAGAAGACCCACTTGAACCATATAAAATAAAAAAAGATTATCTATCTACTCTTAAAGAGTACGCCGAGCAGTTCGACACACCTCTAAAAGTTGCTATTTACTGGTCCCGATGGAAACTATGGGCATTGGTTGATTCAAGATATTTTAATAAAGATAATTCTGATTTCAATATTACTTTGTTTGACGCAATGAAACGAAATGAAATGGCTTTGTTAGGAGACCGCATGATAGGAACATTTCCGCCTCTATCATTTCGCATTTATGCTGATTCACAAAAGCCCCGAACAGTAGATGAAAATTGCCAAGTTCATTTCACCATTGGAAATGCCGTTATTTGTGCTGGTGGCAAAGAAATTACCGATGAATTAGAAAAAAAGCTTGCATGGGTTTTCATGCTTTATGGGGGGTGGGATAAAGTAAATCAGCCTGCAAAGACAGTTAACGGTTTCCTTGATTATACAGAATTTTCTGTTGAACCTGAGGAATGGGATAGAAATCAGGGTTTTGCAATATTGGATTTTTTAAGTAAAATGATTAGCTCGCATTATAATTATTTAACATCTCCTGAAGGAAAAATCCGTCAGTTAGTGCCAAATCAGCAATATGAAGACATAACCAAAAAAGAAGCTATTACTTAGCTGTATAATGACAATTAGTAAACTCACGGCATTTGAGCCGAGGTGTTGGTGTTAGCAACAATTGTAAATGAGATGATTCTATTTAAATTGTCTGCAATAGTTGATAACAGAGTGGACGAGGTTAAAAACTGAATTTTACTTTATCAAACACCTTTGTTTTTTTATTTTCGGTATGCTATATTCAAACTAAATTATTTATCTTTATGGGCAAGGTTATCTGTATAGCTAATCAAAAGGGGGGGGTAGGAAAAACCACTACTGCAATAAACCTATCTGTCTGTCTCGCTGTTGCGGAAAAAAAGGTTCTGCTTATAGATATAGACCCTCAGGGAAATGCCACAACGGGATTGGGCATCAGTAAAAATAATAATGTAAATATATATAATGCATTAATTGGCGATAAGCATATAGCCGAGGTGATTACAGGCAGCGGTATTGACAATCTGGACATCCTCCCCTCAAATATCGACCTCATAGGTGCAGAGATAGAACTGGTAAGTTTTGACCACAGGGAATCAAGGTTGAAGGATGTTCTAAAAGAGATAAGAGAGAATTATGATTTTATAATAATTGACTGCCCCCCATCTCTCGGGCTGCTTACATTAAATTCATTAACAGCGGCAGGCTCGGTATTAATTCCACTCCAGTGCGAGTATTTTGCACTTGAGGGACTGAGCCAGCTTATGAATACAATAAGGCTTGTCAGAGACTCTTTAAATCCTGAACTATCTATAGAGGGGATATTATTTACCATGTTTGACAACAGGACTGCAATTGCATATCAGGTAATGGAGGAAGTAAAGGGGCATTTCAATGGAGAGGTTTTAAACACCATAATCCCAAGAAATGTCAGATTGAGTGAGGCACCAAGCCACGGCAAGCCTATTATCTTTTACGATTGCAAGTCAAAAGGGTCAGATGCCTATATTGACCTCGCAAAGGAGATAATTTTAAATGCAAAGAAGGGCACTGGGTAAGGGGCTAAAGGCACTTATTCCGGTTACAGATGAAAAGGTCGGCGGGGCTTTTGAAATAGCGGTGGAAGATGTTCGTCCCAACAGGTATCAGCCAAGAAAGATTTTTAATGATTTAAAACTCACCGAATTAGTTAATTCCATTAGAGAAAAAGGTGTTGTCCAGCCAATAATTGTCCAGAAGTCAGACAGCGGTTATGAATTAATTGCCGGAGAGAGGCGGTGGAGGGCGGCGCAGAAGGCAGGGCTAAACAAAATCCCCGCCATTATAAAAGAGGTCAGCAGTGAAGAATCGCTGGAGCTTGCCCTTATTGAAAATATACAGAGGGAAAACTTAAACCCGATTGAAGAGGCGAGGGCATATCACAGACTATCGGATGAATTCTACCAAACTCAGGAGGACATAGCAAAGAAGGTAGGAAGGGACAGGTCATCTGTTGCAAATTTCCTCAGACTATTGAAGCTCCCGAAGGAGATTCAGGATAGCATCTCAAATGAAGAACTGACAATGGGGCATGCAAGGGCACTCCTCTCTTTAGATTCTGCTAAGGAACAAATCTCTCTTAAAGACAGGATTGTAAAGAGAAAGATGTCTGTCAGGGAGGTGGAATCTTATGTAAATAGAAGCAGGGAAATAAAAAAGGAGAGCAGTAAAAAAAAGGTAGATATTTTCAAAGACAGGCTTGAGGGGGAATTGCAAAGGTTCTTTGGGACTGAGGTTAAAATTCTTAAGGGGAGAAACAAAGGAAAAATTGAAATTATTTTTTATACTGATGAAGATTTGGAAAGGATAATAGAATTAATAAAAGGAGAGTGATTTTTATGAACAAGCCAGAGGTAAAAGAAGAGGTAAAGGCGTTTTTAGGAGAGGGGACGGAATTTAATGGGCTGCTCAGTTTTGAAGGGACTGTGAGGATTGATGGGAAATTTGAAGGGGAGGTTGTAAGTAAAGATACCCTGATATTGGGTGAGAGTGCGGTAATGAATGCTGAGGTATCAGTCGGCATAATTATCGTGAGAGGGAAGATTGCAGGAAATATAGTGGCAAGTAAAAAGATAGAAATCCGTGCAGAGGGAGAGGTTATAGGAAATATTAAAACACCCCTCCTTTTTGTTGAAGAAGGGGCGATATTAGACGGCAAGTGTGAGATGATTAAAAAGGATAAAAAGGTAACTGTCCTTCCGATAAAAGAGAGTGTTGTCTCAGAACCGAAAATACCGGCAGTGGCATCATAAGAATGTTTATACTTGATATTAAAAAACTAAAAGACTTATTCAAGGATTACCCCTATATTGCCTCAGCATATCTCTTTGGCTCTTATGTCTCGGGCAGGATAAGCCCTATGAGCGATGTGGATATAGCGGTATTATTAAAAGAGTCTTATCCAAAGGGGAGATACCTGATACATCAGATGGATTATCTTGCTGTTAAAATAGAGGAAGTCCTGAAAAAAGAGGTTGATCTTGTAGAAATGAACAGGCAGGGGCTTATCTTTCAGTATAATGTATTAAGAACAGGGAAACTGATTTACGATGCAGACCCCTCATTCAGAGTCAACTATGTGAGCCGTCTAATCTCCACATATTGTGATTTTGAGCCGACACTAAGATTTATGAATAACTATTACTTTGACGGCTACAGGAGGAGACTTGCAAGACTATGAAGAAAGAAGATATTCAGACAAAGATTGATGTCATATTTAATAACCTTGAGAAACTAAAAATTTTCTCCTCAAAGAGCTATGAAGATTTTATCTCTGACTTTAGGAATATAGACTCCGCCCTTTATAGATTGCAGACCTCGATACAGGCACTTCTTGATATTGGCAGCTATATTATCGCCTCTCTCGGTTTAAGAACTCCAAATACGAATGCAGAAATTATAGATATATTAAACGAGGCAGGATATATTCCCAAAGACAAAATAGAAAAATATAAAAAGATGAGCCAGTGCAGAAACAGAATAGTGCATCTTTATAATCACATAGATACAGAGATGCTTTACGATATTCTGATGAATGAATTGGATGATATAAAAGAATTTTACGCAAGCCTGCTAAATATTATTGAGCAGCATGAATAAGGTGTGAGCAGTTTGAGAATAATCCTGATAATCTGAGTCCATCTGCGTCCTAAATTTCAGGATAAGGGTTTTAAATCCCTTGCCCTTTCAAAACCTATCTGGAGCGCCTTTTTATTTAATTCGAGGAATGCAGGGGGAACCCTTGACAGGACTGCCTTTTCGATAGCATCGTGAGACACAATTTTGGTTAATTCTACAATCATGCCGAGGGAGATGATGTTTGCAACTATTATCTTTCCGAGCTCATCTCTGGCAACAGTTGATATTGGAAAACTGTATACTTTATAGTCTCCCTTTGGAATATTTTTTACCTCTGTTGAATCAATGAGCAGGACACCATCTTTTTTAATATCCTTATTATATTTATTGCATGCCTCCTGTGTCATGGCAAGCATTGCATCAATACTCGTTGCCTTTGGATAATCTATCTCCTCATCACTTATTATAACCTCACTCCTTGAGGCGCCTCCCCTTGACTCAGGGCCATAAGACTGGCTCTGGGATGCCATTTTACCATCATAGATAGAGGCAGCTTCTGCTATAATAATACCTGCCAAAATCATCCCCTGCCCGCCTGAGCCGCTGAATCTCATCTCATATCTGTAACCCATACTCCCTCCCCTTTTTTATCATAAAGGTTAAGGTCAAGGTTAAGAAAGCACTAAATCTCAACCTAAGCCTGAACCTTTATTTTTACTTTGGTTTGCTTCCTCCTGCCTTTTCCACAAGTTTAGCATACTCGGCAGTATATTCTGGTCTCTCCTTATTATATAAGACACCTCTTAATAGCTTTCCTTCAAGCTTCTCCAGCGGGAGGCTGTCTGCCTGTTTAACAGATACAGTCCCCTCCTTCTCTATCTTTTCCATCATATCTGCCGCAGATTTGTATTTATTGAATCTGCCATAGTATGTTGGGCAGGAGTCAAGTATATCTATAACGGCAGTCCCTTTGTGCATAATTGCCTCATAAAGAATCTTCTCAAGCTCGCCGTAATGGTATGCAGTCCCCCTTGCAACAAATGTAGCACCGGCAGCCTCAGCCATCTTGCAGACATCAAAAGGAGGGTCAATATTCCCATAACGGCTTGTTGTTGCTATCATCCCCGGTAAAGTGGTCGGCGAGAACTGGCCGCTTGTCATACCGTATATAAAGTTATTATAAACCATGATGACTATATCAAGATTTCGCCTGCAGGTATGAATGAAGTGGTTCCCTCCGATTGCAAGTGCATCTCCATCCCCTGTTGTAACAATAACTTTTAGGTTAGGCTTTGCCATCTTAAGCCCTGTTGCAAAGGCAAGCGCCCTCCCATGCAAGGTATGAAGGGTATTGAAATTTACATAGCCAGGTGTCCTGCTTGAGCATCCTATTCCTGAGACCAATGCAAAATCATCATTGGGACGGCCAGTTGTTGCAATTGCCCTCAAAAGGGATTTTAAAACTATGCCGTGCCCGCATCCAGGACACCATATATGAGGAAGCTTTCCCTTCCTTATATAATTTGAATAATCAAATGGCACCGGTTTTTCTTTCTTTTTCTTTTTTACTGCTACTGTTTCCATATTAGCCTCCATTTATGTAAACTTTTTTATCTCTTCTATAATCTGATTTGGATGTATTGCCTCTGTGTCCACCTTAAAGATTCCCTTTACTTCACACTGCCCCTTTGATGCCCTCTCTACTTCATAATAGACCTGTCCAAGATTCATTTCAGGGACAAGAATTGCCTTTACCTGTTTTGCTAATTTATTGACTGCCTTATCAGGAAAGGGCCATATAGTTTTTGGCCTCAGAAGCCCCGCCTTTACCCCTTTTTTCCTCATCTCTTTTACTGCAAACTTTGCCGATTTTGAGGATACGCCATAGGCAACTACACCTATCTCTGCATCATCAGTGTAGAACTCTTCATTTGCACATATCTTATCTGCATTCTTATTTATCTTATTTACAATCCTCTCGTTAGCCTCGCCTATAAGCTTTGTATTATTTGTCGGGAAGCCGTCCTCTGCATGGTATAAGCCTGTTACATGAAATTTATAACCCTCACCGTATGCAGCAAGCGGCGCAATACTGCCATTACTCTGTGCATAGGGTTTATACTCCTCAGGCTTGCATGTCGGCTTCTTCCTCTCTATAACCTCTATCTCACCCGGTTCAGGGAGTGCAATTGCCTCTCTCATATGCCCTATAATTTCATCATATAGGACAATAACTGGCGTCCTATATGTTTCAGCAAGATTAAATGCCCTTACTGTTTCGTAAAAAATCTCCTGAACTGTTGCAGGTGTTAAGACCACCGACGGATGGTCGCCATGTGTCCCCCACTTTGCCTGCATAACATCAGACTGGCTCGGTCCTGTCGGGAAACCGGTAGAGGGTCCACTTCTCATTACATTAACAATCACACATGGGATCTCTGCTATACAGGCAAAACCGAGCCCCTCCTGCATCAGGGAAAAACCAGGACCGCTTGTAGCTGTCAATGACTTTGCCCCGCCAAGCGAGGCACCGATGATAGCACAGACTGAGGCAATCTCATCCTCCATCTGCATAAAGACCCCGCCTATCTTTGGAAGCCTTACGGAAAGCATCTCCGCAACCTCTGTTGAAGGAGTTATAGGATAACCAGCATAGAACATGCAGCCTGCATATAATGCACCCTCACTGCATGCCTCATTACCCTGCATAAATTTTTTCTTTTTATCAGCCATAATTACCTCCAAAAATTAGTTCCAAGTTGCAGGTTTCAAGTTTCAAACTTTACAACTTGTATCTTGCATCTTGCAACTTGCATCTCAGAACACTTGTATTGCAAAATCAGGACATCTTAAATCACATAACTGACAGCGAGTGCATGCCTCAAGATTTTTTACTGTCATCATATTCCCTTTAAGCTCAAGAACTTCAGTGGGGCAAAAGACTGCACATATATCACATCCTTTACAAAGCTCTTCATATATTAAAATTCTTGGTAAATCCTTTTCTGTCTCTGTAGTAGTCAATTAATATCCCTCCTCTCGCTACTTTTTCTTCTTTAAACCTTCTACAACTGTTTTTCCAATATCAGCTGGGCTATTGCAGACCTTAATACCTGCCCTTTTCATTGCCTCCATCTTTTCTGCTGCAGTCCCTTTACCTCCTGATATTATAGCGCCTGCATGACCCATTCTCTTGCCCTTTGGCGCTGTAACCCCTGCTATATAGCCTATTACAGGCTTTTTCATTTTGTTTTTTACAAAATCGGCAGCCTCCTCTTCTGCTGTTCCGCCTATCTCACCTATCATAACTACTGCCTCTGTTTTCTTGTCTTTTGCAAACATCTCAAGGACATCAACAAAATTTGTCCCATTTACAGGGTCTCCACCAATACCGACACAGGTGGACTGCCCAAGATCGAGCCTTGTCAACTGGTCAACTGCCTCATAGGTCAATGTCCCGCTTCTTGATACAACACCGATTCTACCTGCTTTATGAATATGTCCGGGCATAATACCAATTTTACATTCTTCAGGTGTTATCACCCCAGGACAATTTGGCCCAATTAGTCTTGATTTCTTTCCACCCATAAACCTTTTAACTTTAACCATATCAAGAACAGGTATCCCCTCTGTTATACAGATTACCAGTTCTACTCCTGCATCCACTGCCTCCATTATTGCATCACCTGCAAAGGCTGCGGGCACATATATTACAGATGCATTTGCATCTGTCTTTTTAACCGCCTCATCAACCGTATCAAATACAGGGATGCCGTCAACATTTGTGCCGCCCTTTCCCGGTGTAACACCGCCAACCATCTTTGTGCCATAAGCAACCATCTGTCTTGTATGGAATGTCCCCTGCTCTCCTGTAATCCCCTGACATATAACCTTTGTTTTTTTATTAACAAGAATGCTCATGAATCCTCCACTTTTCTCATCTCCCAAATAGTCCCTTTTTTTGAAGGGCAATGTATTCTATAAACTTTTCTATCATCCGATTCCCACGAGGGGAAATCCAAAGCTGCCCTCCATGTATACAAATCCAGAACATGCAATAAAGCATTGCAAACATTTTGCGGTTTTTCATAAGGCGAATTATAAAGATATTTCTCTCCCATTTCATGTTTGCACTTTCCTGTTTTCTCAATCATTTTTATCTCGATTTTCAATTCCTTCCATAAATTCTTATATTCCTCATCAGACAAATTATTCATATCATTTTTTAATCCAAAAGTAATTCATAACACATTTGTGAGTTACAGATTTACAACGATCTTATGCTCCTGCAAGCTCATACTTTACAGGCAATAGTCTCTCTAATAATACATGTTTTGAAGCATCGAGAATCTCTATTCCAATAATTCTATCACCTTCACCTATATCAAGCACAATATCTTCAGCAACTCGCCTGTTTATGACATCCTGCTTCCTATCATCCAATCTAATATAGAGAAGGTCTGTTTTGTCATTGTAAACAATATTCATTTATTCCTCCCATCTTCCATAAAATACATAGACCGTAATGGTTATGATTTTATCTCTTTCAATAGTATAAAACACCTCAACCCTTTTCTGCTCATAATATTTATTAAGGCGTTTTTGTTTATAGTCATACACTTTGGCTTTACCTATGTGTCCATACTTGGCAGGAATAGAAGACCCTGTCTGAATCACCTCTTTAATTTCATGTTCATTCGTGCCCCGTTCTTCTGCACGCTCCAATGTATGAGGATCTATCTGGATATCCATTTAAAGCCTTTATCCCTATTATTGCCTCTCAATTTGCCCCCTTTTCTTTAATCTTAATTATCTTGTCGCCTTTACTACCTTCTCTCCAGCCTCATCCATCTTCTCTGCAGTAATAATATTTAAACCTGATTCAGATAAAATCTTTCTTCCCAACTCAACATTTGTCCCCTGAAGCCTGACAACAAGAGGAACTTTTATTCCAACCTCTTTAACAGCGGCAATAACACCCTCTGCAATAATATCGCATCTCATAATACCGCCGAAGATGTTTATCAAAACTGCCTTAACCTTAGAATCGGACATCAAAATCTTGAAGGCTGCAGTAACCTGTTCCTTATTTGCACCGCCGCCTACATCAAGGAAGTTTGCAGGCATGCCTCCGTATAGTTTTATAATATCCATTGTTGCCATGGCAAGCCCTGCACCATTCACCATACAGCCGATATTACCATCAAGGGCGACATAATTCAAACTATGCCTTGACGCCTCTATCTCCTTTGTGTCCTCTTCATCCAAATCACGCATATCATGGACTTCCTTATGCCTGAAAAGTCCATTATCATCAAAGCCCATCTTTGCATCAAGTGCAAGGATATTCCCATCCTTTGTTATAACAAGAGGGTTTATCTCAGCCATTGCCGCATCAGTTTCTGTGAATGCTTTATAAAGCCCATCCATAAATTTCACAGTCTTATTAACAAGTGATTTATCAATTCCGAGACCGAAGGCGAGTTTCCTTGACTGGAACGGTATCAAGCCTACTGCAGGGTCAACATATTCCTTTAAAATCTTCTCAGGGTTTTTTGCAGCAACCTCTTCTATCTCAACACCACCCTCTGAAGATGCCATCACAACAACACGCTGTGCTGCCCTGTCAACAACCATTCCAAGATATAGCTCCCTATTAATCTGGCACCCTTCTTCTATCAAAACCTTTTTTACCTCTTTTCCTTCAGGTCCAGTCTGATGGGTTATGAGTTTTTTGCCGAGCATTCCTTCCGCATACTGTCTTGCCTCTGAATGGCTCCTTGCAAGCTTAACCCCACCTGCCTTACCCCTTCCGCCTGCATGTATCTGTGCCTTGACAACACAGACACTATTGTTTTTCAAAATACCCTTTGCAGTCTCCTCCGCTTCATCGGCGGTAAATGCAACTCTCCCCTTCGGCACAGGAACACCATATTTTGAAAGCAACTCTTTAGCCTGATACTCGTGGATATTCACCCTGTTAGACCTCCTTATAAAAAATTAAAAGTATTATTTTAACTATAGACTCAATATTTACCCCGTTAGAAAACCCCAACCTGTGGGCGGGTATGAATAAAATTCCTTTCGGAGCAAACACGGGGTTTAAAGCCCTGTGTGAGCCCTGTAAGAGACCAAAGGTCTAACAGGGTTCATTAACCCTCCCCCTCAGTTTTTTTCAATATGCAGTCTTAAAAAATGCGTCTAAAAAGAATAGCATAAACTTAAAATATTTCAATAAAAAAGGTAATAAAAAAGATAGGTATAGATGGATTAAAAATTAACCCTTCAGATAAGGGTCTATCACGATATCTTCAATATCCACTCTGAGGGGTAATGAGGCGAGATATACAACCAAATCTGCAATATCATCTACACTGTTAATATTAAGGGGGGCTTCCTTTGACCGGTCAATAGTGTTATTGGAATCCACCATATATGGATAGATAATATGAACTTTTATATTGTAAGGTTTTAGCTCCTTAGATAGAGCCTTTGAAAATCCTACAACACCAAACTTTGATGCCGAATAAAGAGCCTTCCCTTTAAGACCAATCCTGCCGCCTACTGATGAGAAATTTATTATTGTCCCGCTCTTTCTCTCCATCATCCCTTTAAGCACACCCTTTGTGCAGAGGAACATACCTTTTAGATTTGCACCCATTATTTTTTCCCAGTCTTCAACAGTAGTATCCAAAACAGGTTTTTCTAAAAACTGCCCTGCATTGTTCACAAGAATATCTATCTTTTTAAATTTACTAAGGGCTTTTTCAACCATTTTATTAACCTGTCTCTCATCAGAAATATCAGTCTTTATTGGTAGTGCTGTTCCACCTGATTCATTTATAATTTTTGCTGTATTTTCTAATTCTGATTGATTCCTTGATACGAGAATTACAGATGAGCCTGCCTTTGCCATAGCAATGGCAATCCCCCGTCCTATCCCCCTCCCCGCACCTGTAATTAATGAAACCTTATCTTTAAATTTATTCACCTGAAAATACCCCCAGGGAACCGCAACTAATCCTCTTTTGGCAACATTCCAGCCACCCAATCAAGAAACCTCTTTGCATGTTCTACCATATCTCTTGCCTCTGCCTGTATAATGTGTCTCTCTTCATATTCAACAAGATTCTTTTTTGCAATAACCCTTGAGACATGCCTCCCTGCTGTTGACGCTTTTTCTCCTATGATATCTTGAAGTAGTCCAACGACTTCCCTGTGGTCAAGTTCTACACTCCTTACCCCTCCATAATATACAATCACCGCATCGCTGGCTGAGATTACAGTGTGGACAGCCTGCAACCCTGCAGAGTTCCACTTGCCTTCCCGAAGGGACATATCCATCATGGATGAGAAATCCTTTGCTTTTGCAAGAAAAGCCCTGTATTGATTTTTGTCAACAACCCTTGTCTTCCGCTTCTTTGTCACTTGAGCAGTTCCCCTAATGGCTTGCCGGAAAGCCTTATCCCTTCCCTCATTGCAGACTTGAGCATGGGGAGAGTCTTTTTATCCTTAATCTCATTGAATGTAAAACAATGCAGGGATAAAAGGCCGTTGAACCTTACATTAAAGTAATGGACTTTTGATGATGCCTTCTCTTCCACCTCTCTTTTTCTTCTTTCATCCTTCACTATTGCTATAATATCTATGTCACTCCCCTTCTTCTCTTCACCTCTGACAATGCTTCCAAAGAGGACGAGACTCATCGTGTCTTTCCCGAAATGTGCCGTGATTTCTTTTTTCAGGTCATCAAACAGCGATGCCTCTGCCACGATACAAGGAATAATAATCTTTTCAACAAATATACTGTCTTTTGAGAAGGAGTACTGGTAGGCTTTCCCTGCTCTCCGCTGTTTTACTGCACCGAGTTCAACTAATGATTCCAATGCCTGTATCGCACCCTTGTGAGTAAATCCGGAAAGTTCCCCGATTTGTCTTCCACTCAGGGGTTGAGGAGAGTTAAATAGTACCCGAAGGATGCGAATCTTTGCAGGGCTGCTAAAGATTGACTCAAGAACTTTGTGCATCCTCATGCATGGATAGTATACTATCCACAATAAGAAGTCAAGTATCCATTGGCGAGGAGGTTTTCATATCTCCCCCTCCACAATCTCAATCTCCTGCCTTATGATAGCCTTCCTACTATCATTATTTCCCACTCAAATAGTCAGCAAGGAGCCCCCGGCTGTGCTCATCATCATGGCAATACACGCACAAGTTTTCCCAGTTAGAGCCGTCAGGGGGATTATTAAGGTGGTTACCGTCTTTATGGTGCACGGTCAGCAATCGCTTATTTTTGTAAGTAAACTCCCGGGCGCATTTGGCGCAAATGAGCCCGTGGATTTTTAATGAACGTTCGCGGTAGTCGTTTTTCATTGTCTCTATCCTAAAATAGGTGCTGTCACTAATTGCACCTTGCTTTAAAAAGTGGAGGCACAATCCCTTTATATATCCATACGGCAAGGATGAGCAATTCTCCAACAAAAAAGCTATAATTCAAGATTTGACCAGACCCTATTTTCATTTAGACATAGGTAACACCTAACGAGTCTGTAGAAAAAGTCAGTTTACAATAGGATATTTTTTCTTGGTTGCTTTGTAAAGCATTTTTTATTAGTTGTTTTCTTGCAATGAACTCATTCTATTCTCTTTTTGTTGTTGTCTGCCGCTGCACTCAG
>JACQBS010000038.1 GCA_016194325.1 Nitrospinota bacterium
CAGAAGGGATTAACAACAAGATAAAGAGGCTAAAGCATATGGCCTACGGCTATAGAGATGTTAAATACTTCTTACTCAAGATACATCAGCATTGTGGACTGCTTGACCCTAAGTTTTCAACTTAAATACGAAAGAGGGTTATCTTTTAACTCTGCTAATTCCTTTATCAATTCATCTTTGGTCTTTGCTTGATATGTCATAAAACACCGTGGGTATCTATCTCATCTATCGTTGCATATGGTCTATCAATGGTAAATCCCTTTGCTTCGCCACCTCTGATACAGCTACAATCATAATACTACAGAAAGCATTACAATGGAAAATAAAACCTTCCTCATTAAGATAACTACTACTATTGGTTGTGATTGTCAAGAAATATTTAATGCTACTAACAATCGGTAGATTATAGAGAAAGGCATATTGTAGAATGAATATAAAGGGAGGTTGCAATCATTAGACAGAGTGAGGAGATAGGCTTAAAAATCAAAATGGTGAGAGAAAAGATAGGTATTTCCCAATCTGCATTAGGCGAGGCAATAGGTGTGAGTTATCAGCAGATACAGAAATATGAAAATGGTGCAACTCCGATTACAGTGGAGAGGTTACAGCAGATTGGAACGGTTTTGGGAGTTGAAGTTTCTGACATTCTATCCAGCAGGTCTGCAGATAAAGTAATGGAAAAAACACAAGTTTATGAACAGAGGAGAATTAAGCTGAAAGGATTTTGGGATGATGTTTCCAATGAGGAGTTGCTCCTTTTGAGGGAATTTCGTTCCATTACAGATAAAAGATTGAGGCGGAGCATTCTGCTTCAGGTTAAAATCCTTTCCAATGTCGGGAAAAGGGAATTTTAAAAAAGTATAAATTCTGGCTGATTTTAACACTCTTTTACGATGTCCTATTAACCAGCCGCATCTATCCATACATAAAAATATTAATACTTTTTCTTCTATCAATAAGTCCCATCCGATAACTATTTAAACTTAATTCTATTTTCTGAATAGGGTGTTTCAATATTACTTCGTAAATTTATCCCGATTGTTTTAAGATAGTATATGATATAATAAATCATTATTTTTTATGCCTATTGATTTGCTTAATTGGGCGGCGTAGCTCAGTTGGTTAGAGCGGAGGTCTCATAAGCCTCATGTCCGGGGTTCGAATCCCTGCGCCGCCACCAAAAAATACTTAGGAAACCACTGATTTCACAGATTTTTACAGAAATGTCATTCCGAACCCTTCGCTCTTGTCATTCTGAGCGAAGCGAAGAATCTCGATGTTTCGCTCAGGGCAGGCTCCGTGAGGAATCTATATTTGAGATTCTTCGGGCTTTGCCCTCAGAATGACAGAGGTGCTGTCATCTGTGTCTATCTGTGGTTAAAATGTTTTTTTATATGAAAACCCTTACGCATTTTGATAAGGAAAGATGCCAAAAATAAAATCACATTTCTCCTGTCAGTCTTGTGGTTATCAATCAACAAAGTGGATGGGCAGGTGTCCTGAATGCGGAGAGTGGAATACATTTGTAGAGGAGAGAGAAGATGCAGAAGATAAAACAAGATGGTTGGGAGAAAAAAGTGGTGCAGTAAAACCGATTCCTATTTCTGAAATAGAGAGCTGCTATGAAAAGAAGCTGATTTCAGGAATTGCCGAGTTTGACAGGGTTTTGGGCGGGGGGATTGTACCCGGCTCTCTAATCCTCATTGGCGGCGACCCGGGTATTGGAAAATCGACCCTCCTCTTGCAAGCCTCTGCTAAAGTAAGTAAAGATGCAGATGTAGTCCTTTATATATCAGGGGAGGAATCGGGGAGTCAGATAAGATTAAGGAGTGATAGGCTCGGTAGTTTTTCAGACAGACTCCTCATACTTTCAGAGACATGCCTTGAAGATATTATCCCGCATATTGAAAAGGTAAATCCCTCACTTATTGTAGTAGATTCCATTCAAACCATCTATACCACACAACTCCAATCTGCACCGGGGAGTATAAGTCAGGTAAGAGAGGTCTCATTTCAGTTAATGCAAATCTCAAAAAAGATTGGTGTCGCTACATTTCTCATCGGGCATGTTACTAAAGATGGGGCTATTGCAGGCCCAAGGGTTCTTGAACATATGGTTGATACTGTCCTTTATTTTGAAGGCGACAGGGGGCATACATTCAGGGTCTTGAGAGCAATAAAAAATAGATTCGGTTCAGTAAATGAGATAGGCGTGTTTGAGATGAAGAATAACGGGCTTGAGGAGGTGACAAATCCATCTGAATTATTCCTCTCCGAGATGCCGATTAATATTTCAGGTTCAGTAGTTGTATCAAGTATAGAAGGGACAAGGCCTATACTGGTAGAACTTCAGGCACTTGTAAGTTATTCAAATCTTAATATGCCAAGACGGATGGCGACAGGTGTTGACCCTAACAGGGTATCGCTCTTGATTGCCATACTTGAGAAGAGGGTCGGACTTCACCTGCAGGGTGAGGATATTTTTGTAAATGTTGCAGGTGGTGTGAGGATTGATGAGCCTGCTGTTGACCTTGGGATTGTCTCTGCAATAGCATCAAGTTTTAAGGATAAGCCTGTTGATGCAAAGACAGTAGTAGTTGGAGAGGTTGGTTTGGCAGGGGAGGTAAGGGGAGTCACTCATATAGATAAAAGATTAAGTGAGGCATCAAAACTGGGTTTTACCCGCTGCATAATTCCAAAGATTAAAAGGGATATTTTAAGAGATATAAAAATAGAAACAATAGAGGTGTCATCAGTTGGAGAGGCATTGGAGGTTTTGCTTTGACTAAAATAATATTTTATGATATTATATTTTATCGGCAAGGAGTGTAAAAATTCCTTGCCGTTGGCTATTTCAACAACTAAAACAAGGAGGCTTGATGTTTAAAAAAGGGGAAAAGGTTATGTACCCTGCCCACGGTATTGGTGTTATAGATGAGATTGAGCAAAAAACAATCGTGGGAAAGAAAAGATTGTTTTATGTGATAAAGATTTTGGAAAATGGAGTAACGGTAATGACACCGGTGGATAATGTAGATAAGGTCGGTTTGAGGGGATTGTCTGATAAGAAAGTGATAAGTAAGGCATTAAAGATACTCCGTACGGAGGTTTCACTGAGCTTAAATGAAAATTGGAATAGAAGGCAGAAGGGATATTTCAACAAGATAAAGACAGGTTCTTTATTTGATGTGGCTGAGGTATATAGAGATTTATATCTATTACAGATGGAGAAGGAGCTTTCATTTGGTGAAAGAAAGATGCTGGATAATGCAAGGTTTCTTATTGTCAGTGAGATAGCAGAGGCAAAGGGGATAGAGGTGAAAAAGGCTGAAAAGCTTGTTGAAAAAGCTGTTTGTTGACCTGCCTGTTAGCATACAGGTAAGGGATTTAAGATAACGAAAGGTGGTGATGTAGTAAGGAAAGGAGGTGAAAATTATGGTGATAATCAGAGGGTTGCTTCTGATTATGTTTGCATCTATCGGCGGTGCAATAGGTTTATTGGCAGGCAAGGGAACTGAGGCAGGTATAGCTGGACTTATAATCGGGGCAATTATTTCATTTGTTATTATTATACTTGAGAACCGCATCAGGGAGCTGCCGGCAAAGGTTATAATCGGCGGTGCAATAGGGGCTTTAGCCGGACTCGTCGCAGCAAATCTTTTTATCTACTCTCTATCAATTCAGTTCATAGGCATTGAATCAACTCTCCTAATTAATGTCTTAATCAAAACACTCTTTGGATATCTCGGCTTGGTTATTGGCGCTGAAAAGGCAGTGATCTTTGATTTATCCCATTACAGGGCAATTTTAAGGGAAAATAAATCAGGAGAGCAAAATATAAAGATATTAGATACGAGCGTCATCATTGACGGGAGGATTGCAGATATCTGTGAGACAGGTTTTTTGGAGGGGCAGATTATAATCCCGCAGTTTATCCTTAAAGAGCTCCAGCAGATAGCGGATTCATCCGATTCAATGAAGAGAAACCGCGGCAGGAGGGGGCTTGATATCCTTCAGAGGATTCAGAAGAATGCAGACCTTGATATAAAGATTGTTGATGACGATTTTCCTAAGATTAGGGAAGTAGATGGAAAGCTTGTAGCACTCTGCCAGAAGATTGGCGGAAAGGTAGTTACAAATGATTTTAATTTGAATAAGGTAGCCGAGCTTCAGGGGGTTCCTGTTCTCAATATAAATCAATTGGCAAATGCTGTTAAACCTGTAGTGCTGCCAGGCGAGATAATGAATGTTTATATTCTCAAGGAGGGGAAGGAATATAATCAGGGGATTGGTTACTTGGATGACGGGACGATGATTGTGGTTGATAATGCCCGCAGGGAGATAGGAAAGAGTGTAGAGGTAGTTGTCAGCAGTGTCCTTC
This sequence comes from Nitrospinota bacterium, assembly GCA_016194325.1. GTDB lineage: Bacteria > Nitrospinota > Nitrospinia > UBA9942 > UBA9942 > UBA9942. The sequence continues at coordinate 4,382 of JACQBS010000038.1, forward strand.
AGACAACCGCAGGGCGGATGATATTTACGAAGCTGAAAGAGGATGTAGAAAGGGAAGAGATTTACAGCGTATCGCGATAGAGTGTAGTTATAATTTTTTGAGGGATTTGCAGTTTACCTCTATTGTCCTGTCAATATCACTATCAGAATGTGCAAGAGATACAAAACCTGCCTCAAACTGGGAGGGGGCTAAATATATGCCCCCTTTCAGCATCAAGGAGAAATATTTAGAGAACCTATTTGTATCCGATGTCTTTGCTGTTGTGTAGTCCACTACCTCTTTGTCTGTGAAGAACATGGAGAACATTGAGCCTACCCGTGCTGAATAAACAGGGATTCCAGACTCTCTTGCCCCGTCTTCCATTCCCTTACATAATTTCTCAGATATCTTATTTAATTTTTTATAGACGCCGGATTTGGATAATATCTTCAGGGTTTCTATGCCGGCAGTCATTGCAATGGGATTTCCTGATAGTGTCCCTGCCTGATAGACTGGTCCGGCGGGTGCTACCATCTCCATAATCTCCCTCTTCCCTCCATAAGCACCAACAGGAAGCCCCCCTCCGATAATCTTGCCAAGGCATGTGAGGTCTGCCTTTATATTGTATAGCTCCTGTGTCCCGCCATATGCAACCCTGAAGCCTGTCATTACTTCATCAAATATAAGGACGATTCCGTATTTTTTTGTAACTTCTCTTAACCCATGTAAAAAGCCCTTCTTTGGAGGGACAACTCCAATATTTCCTATTACCGGTTCAAGTATTATACAGGCAATTTTTCCACCCTCTTTTTTTAGGACATCTTTTACTCTCTCTATATCATTAAATGGAATTGTGATTGTATTCTTTGCAAAATCAGGAGGAACGCCGGGGCTGTCCGGAAGCCCTAATGTTGCTGCACCTGACCCTGCCTTAACCAGAAGGCTGTCCACATGACCGTGATAACACCCTTCAAATTTTATTACTTTGTTTCTCTTTGTATATGCCCTCGCAAGCCTTATGGCACTCATTGTGGCTTCTGTCCCCGAATTCACCATTCTGACCATCTCTATTGATGGGAATGCCTTTATTACCATTTCTGCCAGTTGAACCTCTAATTCAGTAGGTGCACCATAACTTGTACCATTGACAATAGCCTTCTTAAGTGCTGACACTACCTTCGAATTGGAGTGTCCGACAATCATTGGTCCCCATGAACCTACATAATCTATATATTCATTTCCATCCACATCATAGATCTTTGAACCTAATGCTTTTTTGATAAATAAAGGTTCGCCGCCGACAGACTTAAATGCCCTGACAGGGCTGTTAACACCACCTGGTATTAACAACTTTGCTTTTTTAAATAATTCTTTTGATTTTTTATTTTTCATTTTAAGTATTTACCTATAATCAATTCCAAATCTTTCTTCGTCTTTTTAGGTATCTTATTTTTTGCAGTCAAAATTGCATTCTGGAGTGCATTCTTACATGGGCATTTTCTCTCCAAACCTATTTTTGATACAGCATTTTTAATTATCTTCTGGGCAGTGGTTACATTCTTATGGAGTATCTCAAGTATTGCCTCTACTGTTACATCCTCCTCTGCCTCATGCCAGCAGTCATAATCAGTTGCAAGGGCAATTGTTGCATAACATATCTCAGCCTCCCTTGCCAGTTTTGCCTCAGTGACATTTGTCATTCCTATAACATCTACCCCCCATTTGCGGTAAGTTAATGACTCTGCCCGTGTGGAAAACTGTGGCCCCTCAATACATATATACACTCCGCCTTTATGCATTGTAGCAGATGCATCAAGCCCTGCCTGATAGAGGATATTATGAAGAGCGTCACACACAGGGTCTGCAAATGCTACATGACCTACAATGCCGTTTCCAAAAAATGTGCTGACTCGTCTCTTTGTCATGTCAATAAACTGGTCTGGCACAACTATATTACCCGGTGCAATCTCCTCCTTCATACTCCCTACAGCACTCACTGAAATAATCCATTCAACACCAAGCTTTTTCATCCCGTATATGTTCGCCCTGAAGTTAAGCTCTGTAGGCTGTATCCTGTGTCCTTTTCCGTGTCTCGGCAAAAAGGCCATCTCCCTGTTGTTCAGAGTTCCGAGGATATACTCATCCGAAGGTTCTCCAAATGGAGTCTTTATCTTTACTGATTTTAAATTCTTTAAATCAGCCATCTCGTAGAGGCCACTGCCGCCAATAACACCAATCCTTTTTATTCTGTTTTCTGTCCCTTCGACTTCGCTCAGGGCATGCTTCTGTCTTCTGACCTCTGTCATCATTATTCTTCTCTCTCCTTTATCTTTAATTCCCCAATCTTTTTCTCTACTTCGCTCAATAGAAACCTGAGTTCTGCAATCTGCTCTCCTGCCCTTGTAATTACCTTGTCTTCATCAGATAATGCCTTTATTCTTATCTTTACATCTTCTGCCATGATACTTAAATCATTTAATCTCTTCTCTGTCTTGTTGATAAGCGACATCCTGTTGTTCAACTGTTCAATCTTTCCCTCAGCCTCTCCCATTATGGAATTTAGCTTATCAATCTTTTCGCTTATCTCCTTGAATCCCTCTTTTTCTCTCTCTATCTTTTTCGTCTCATCCTTGATCTCCTGAATATGGGCATCAAGTGAAGCCAGTTCTTCCTGAATCCTTTTGACCAAATCTCCTTCTTCCAATATCTTCACAATCTTGCCGTCTATATTTTCAGAGAGGGAGGAAAGATAGTTTATCTTTTTCTCGGTATCCACAACAAACTCCTCTTCTTCTTTAACCATTACCATTCTTTTTTCTATATCCGATAGAGATGAGGATAGGATGGATAGCTTGTCTTCTGTCTTCTTTACATCATCAGACCTCTTATTTATCTCTAAAAGCCTCTTGTCTAAATCCTCAATGATAAGTGAAAGGCTGTCTTTCATTTTTAACAGCTTATCCATATCTGTCTTTCCATCCTGAAGTTCTCTCAGCTTTGAACTGACGCTGTCTTCCATGATGCTTAATTTAGATGTAAGATTATTTATCCTCTTTTCCTGGGCATCTATGGCTGCCTTTTCCTTTGTTGTATCAAGTATCTTTTCCTCTACCAGCCTGGTCAACTCCTTTAAATCCTCCATCTTCTTATCCACACTCTCAAGAAATTCAATCTTCTTTGAAATCTTATCTGCCTTTATATTTGCATCCTCTATGAAATAGTCAAGGCCGTCTAACTTCTTTTCAAGCTTCTCTATCAATGCCTTTCTCTGTAACTGGCTCTCCATCTTTACATCAAGACTGATTATTGTAGAACTTAAGTCATTGACCTTCCTTTCTACCTGCTCTACAAGAAGCCTCTTTTTAATCAGGTCGTCAAGCTGTGTCTTGGATATTTCATAAACCTCGTTTAACTTTTTATAATTTTCCTCTACTTCATCGGCAATCTTTAAATCCTGATAGAACTTCTCAAGCCTCTTCTCTGTTTCTTCAACCAACCTATTAACCTGTTCCATCTTTTCTCTGGCATGGTCTATTGTAGCCAGTTCGTCCTTAAGGAGCTTCATCTTGTTTCCAATATTTTCAATCAGGAATGTATTGAGCCTGTTTATCTTTTCCTCTGTAGATGCAACGATTTCCCTATCTTCCTTAACCCTTGCTATATTCGTCTCAACCTCTGTATTCAATGCATCAAGAGTTTTCAGCCTGTTGCTTACCTTCTTTATCATATCTTCTTTAAGGGCAATATTTTTAGCCTCAATCTTTATACCGTTTATATCCTTATTAAGGCCGTCAACTTCCTTCCTCATTTCACCTATGGCAATATTCTGTTTCAGCAGTGTATCGGTGTCTCTCTGCATGTTTTCAAGCATCACCTTGAGCCTTCCTGCATCATGGCTGAATGTTTCAATAGCCTCTTTTTCCTTTAACAGCCTTGATACCTTTGAATCAAGCTCTTTATTTAAATCATAGAGCTTGCCAATTTTTTCTTCTGCATTGCCCATGAGATTTTTGAAGTTGTCTATCTCTTCCATCCTTGATGATGTCTTTTCAAACATCTCTTCAAGCCTTATTATGTTCTTTTCGGATTTCTTGACCAGTTTGTTTTCTTCAGAGAGTTTCTTCATCTTTGATTCCATATCCCAGATTAAGATATTCAGCCTCCCTGCCTCTTCGTTTGCCTTTTCCACAAGAACCCTCTGCTGTGATAATGCCTTAGTCTTGCTGTTTATTCTCTCTGCGAGGAGGTTGACATTGTCCATCTCTCTCTTTGCATTGCGGACAGTAGAATCCAGCTCAGTCGTAGTCCTCTGCGATTCTTTAATCCTTATCTCAAGATTCCTCACATCCTCTGTCTTCTGGTCTATCTTTTCAACGAATTTATTTATAATCGGCATCTTCTCTTCAATCTTCTTTAATGCCATGCCGTGCTGTGATACAGCATCCTTGTTCTTCTCAATATACTCCACCAGCATCTGAAGGGTCTTTCTCTCCGTTGACGCCTCTTTCAGGAGTTCTTTAAATTCAGCAATATCTTTTGCTGAAAGTGAGCCTGTCGAACTTTGAACCGCCCCAGTTTGGGTATTAATGTTTTCTACCATAATCCCTCCCTTAAATAATTTGAAATTTGAAATTTCAAATTTCAGATTTTATTAACATCTCTGCAATCTGGACGGCATTCAGTGCCGCACCCTTTCTCAGATTGTCAGAGACTATCCACATATTTATACCATTATCTATGGACTCATCCTCTCTTATTCTTCCGACAAATACCTCATCCCTTCCTGCGGAATTAATTGCCAGAGGATAAATAGAATTATTTGGATTATCTACCACCTCAACACCTGGTGACTTTGATAAAAGCTCCCTTACTTTGTCTCTGGTTATCTTTTTATGGGTTTCAATGTTTACAGATTCAGAGTGTGCCGCAAAAACAGGAACCCTTACAGTTGTAGCCGTAACCCTTATAGAATCATCTCCAATTATCTTCCTTGTCTCATTTACCATCTTCATCTCTTCCTTTGTATAGCCGTTGTCCAGGAATACATCTATCTGCGGGATGCAGTTGAAGGCTATCTGATGAGGGTAGACACTTACAGTAACCTCTTTAAGGCTGAATAAATCTCTCGTCTGCTGCTCAAGTTCAGATATTGCCTTTTTACCTGTGCCTGAGACAGCCTGATAGGTAGATACCACGATTCTCTTTATTTGAGCAGCATCATGAATCGGTTTCAGGGCAACTACCATCTGGATGGTGGAGCAGTTTGGGTTTGCAATTATCCCTTTATGTTTTTTGATGGCATGACTGTTTACCTCTGGTACAACAAGAGGGACATCTGGCTCCATCCTGAATGCACTGCTGTTGTCTATAACAACAGCACCCGACTTAACAGCCTCAGGTGCAAACTCAAGACTTCTTGATGCACCTGCAGAAAAGAGGGCAATATCTACACCTTTAAAAGAGTCCTTTGTTAGTTTATGGACCTTTACTTTTTTTCCCTTGAACTCTATCTGTTTTCCTTCTGACCTTTCAGAGGCTAACAATCTTAAATCACCTACAGGGAAGTTCCTCTCCTCCAGTATGGAAACCATTTCATTTCCGACAGCCCCCGTGGCACCGACAACCGCCACTGTATATTTATCTTTTTTCATTCAAAATTTCCTCTCCTATTAATCTTCCCATCTCCTTTGTCCCTACTAATTTTTTGCCATTAGATTCGCTTCGCTCACTACAAGCTTCATAAATATCCTTTGTCCTATAGCCTTTATTAAGTATATTCAAAACTGCATTATCTATATCAGAGGATGCCTTTTCTGAGTTTAAAGAATACTTAAGCATCATTGATGCTGATAGTATTGTGGCAATGGGGTTGGCAATATCCTTTCCCGCTATGTCAGGCGCACTGCCGTGTATCGGCTCATACATGCCAATCGGTAAGCCTGAGGATGAAATCCTTGAGCCGAGACTTGCAGAGGGCAACATCCCTATTGAGCCTGTCAGCATAGCAGCCTCATCACTCAGAATATCTCCGAACAAATTTGTTGTAACTATTACATCAAACTGTTTCGGGTATCTTATCAACTGCATAGAGCAATTGTCCACATACATATGATTTAATTCCACATCAGAGTAGTCCTTGTGGACTTTTGTAACTACCTTTCTCCATAGCTCTGTGCATTCAAGGACATTCGCCTTATCCACAGATGTTACTTTTCTATTCCTCTTTCTTGCAACATCAAAGGCTATTTTTGCAATCCTTTCAATCTCAGGGGTAGTATAAACCATAGTGTTTATACCTTTTTCATTGCCGTCAGAAAGTTTTTCCACACCGCGGGGTTTTCCAAAATACACATCCCCTGTCAGTTCTCTTACTACCATTATATCAACCCCTTCAACAATCTCTCTTTTCAGGGTAGATGCCTGCACAAGTGCAGGGTAAACTACAGCAGGGCGTAGATTTGCGAATAATCCCAATTCTGACCTTAAGCCAAGTAACGCCCTTTCAGGTCTGACTGAATAGTCAAGTCCATCCCATTTTGGACCACCAACTGCACCAAGTAGAACTGCATCAGAATTCTTTGCCAGTTTAAGAGAGGAATCTGGCAATGGAGTTTTATATTCATCATAAGCAGAGCCTCCAACAAGTGCATCTTCAAACTCAAGAGAGAGTCCGTATTTTTTATCAATGAGCTTTAATACCTCAACAGTCTCTCTTACAACCTCTTTTCCTATCCCATCACCGGGAAAAACAGCAATCTTTTTCACTTTAAATCCCTCTTTTAGCCACAGAGGTCACAGAGAATTAAACAGATTAAACCGTTTAAACTGCTTTTAAAAACTCTGTGAACTCTGTGTTCTCTGTGGCAATAATTCTTAAGCCACTTTCCTCTTTACATAATTCATCAATCCACCTACATTTATCAACTCCTGCATAAACAGAGGTATCGGTTTTGCCTGATACTTTTCTTTTTTTGTTAAATTATGTATTACTCCTGTTGAAGGGTCTAACTCAATCTCATCACCTTCTTTAATATTTTCTGAAGCGGTTGCACTTTCAAAGATTGGGAGTCCCATGTTGAAAGAGTTTCGGTAGAATATCCTTGCAAAACTCTTTGCAATCACACATGAGATACCCGCAGCCTTTATTGAAATTGGTGCGTGCTCCCTTGATGAACCGCAGCCAAAGTTTTTATCAGCCACGATTATATCCCCACCCTTCATCTTCTTTACAAAATCAGGGTTTGCATCCTCCATACAGTGTTTTGCCAATTCTTTATGGTCTGTAGTATTAAGATACCTTGCAGGAATAATTGCATCTGTATCAACATCGGCACCAAATTTCCAAGCCTTACCTTTAAGTTTCATATTATGCTCCTATAAATAAGGATTAAATAACGGTTCTACAAAATCAATCACCTTTAACTTTTCAGCCTTACAGAAACCAATAAGTCGTTTATCCGATGTCAATATAGGATACTTAAATTTCTTTGCTGCCAGAAATAAGGAAATATCTGTTGGACCAAACTCTAAATTTTTAAAATTTAATATTTCCTTTTTCTCTATAAAAAGCTCCTTGAAC
>JACQBS010000039.1 GCA_016194325.1 Nitrospinota bacterium
TCCTTCAACTTTCAGAAAGATTAAATATCCCCCTCAAGTTCATTCCTAAGGAATTGATTAAGACAGTAGAGGGTAGGTTTTCAAAATCTGAGCTTGTAAAAAATACCCTCGGGGTTTATTCTGTGGCAGAACCCTGTGCCATGCTTGGAGGATTTAGATGTCAATTATTGCTGCCAAAGACAAAGATGAAAGAGACAACAATAGCGATAGCAGAGGAAAGGTTTTTGTAGTAGGCACTGGACCAGGTGATATAGGACATTTAACTGCAATCGCCAGAGAGGCTATCAATAGGTCTTCTGTGATTATGGGTTATAAACTCTATGTTGATTTAATCAGACCTTTGATTAAACACCAGAGGGTCTTTGTATCTGGCATGACAAAAGAGATTGACCGATGCAGAGATGCCCTAAATCTGGCTAAAAAGGGGGAGATTGTTTCCCTTATCAGCAGCGGCGATCCGGGGATTTATGGCATGGCAGGACTAATCCTTGAACTAAATAAAAGGTATCAGATTAAAATAGAGATAGTGCCTGGTGTTTCAGCACTCAATGCAGCAGCCTCACTTGTGGGCGCACCTCTAATGAACGACTTTGTGGTCTTGAGTTTAAGCGACCTCCTCACACCATGGGAGGTGATAGAAAAGAGAATCAGATGTGCTGCTGAGGGTGATTTTGTTATCGTCCTCTATAATCCTAAAAGCAGAAAGAGGGTGGAACAGATAGTAAAGGCAAAGGAGATTATTAAAAGATGCAGGTCAGGGGAGACACCTGTAGCCATTATTACCAACGGCTTCAGAGAAAGAGAGACGATTGTCATTACTGACCTCCATAATTTTACAGATGAAGATATTGATATGCTCTCTATAGTGATTATTGGCAATAGTCAGACAGTGCGGTATGGGGATAAACTGATAACTCAGAGGGGCTATGAGGCAAAATATGGCGATTCCTTCTAAATCATTCATAATTGCAGGAACTCATAGCGGTGTTGGTAAGACTACTATAGCCCTTGGTCTGATGACAGCATTAAGAAAAAGGAGTTTTACTGTCCAGCCCTTTAAGGCAGGTCCTGATTATATTGACCCCTCCTTTCACAGGTTAGTATGCGGCAGACCTTCCTATAATCTCGATACATGGATGATGGGTGTTGATGGTGTTAAAAAGACATTTGCAAAGGCAATGCAAGTAATCCCCCCACACCCCCCTTTAGTAAAGGGGGGAAGGGGGGATTTTCGGGTGGGCATCATTGAAGGGGTGATGGGACTCTTTGATGGAAAGGAGGACAGCAGGGACTGCTCCCCGAACAGTCCTCCCGGAAGCACAGCCCACATTGCAAAGGTCTTAGGACTGCCTGTAATATTGATTGTAGATGCAAAGGCAATGGCACAGAGTGCTGGTGCGATTGTCTATGGCTTTGAGAGATTCGACCCTGATGTAAAAATTGCAGGGGTTATATTCAACAGGGTTGGAAGTGAGAGACATTTTGAAATGCTTAAAGTCGCTGTTGAAAAGAGGTGCAGGGCAAAGGTTCTTGGTTATATCCCGCGAGATGAAGAAATAAGTTTACCCGAAAGACATCTTGGACTTGTGATGGCAGGGGATAGAGTGGTTAGTGGTCAGTGGTCAGTAGTCAATAAGAGACTGGTTAGTTTAATAGAAAGGTTTGTTGATATTGAGGGGATATTAAGAATAAACGAGAGATTGGTAGCCGCACCCTTTACTGGTGCGTCATTAACGCAGGCTAAAGCCTGCGGCTACCGAAGACTGAGGGGTTATACCACTCGTATTGCTGTTGCCCTTGACAATGCCTTTTGCTTCTACTATCAGGAAAATCTGGATATGCTGAAAAAATTCGGTGCTGAGATTGTATTCTTCAGCCCATTAAAAGATAAAAGACTCCCCGATGGGATAAAGGGTATCTATTTCGGAGGAGGGTATCCTGAACTTTATGCAAAGAGACTCTCTGCAAATAAATCTCTTAAGGTGCAGATTAAAGACCTTGCAGAAAGAAATATCTCAATATATGCTGAATGCGGAGGATTGATGTATCTTGGAAAGGGTTTAAAGGATTTAAAGGGCAGGAGACATGATATGGTTGGTCTGTTTCCATATATATCTGAGATGTCTAAAAAGAGAATGACCCTTGGATATAGAGAGGTAATTGCTGCAGATGGTTGTCCATTTTTAAGTAAAGGGCAGAATATAAGAGGGCATGAGTTTCACTATTCAAATATAGATGAACCTCCGCACAGAATAAAAAGAGTTTATCAGCTTGCCCCTGATAGAATCATTCAGGGGCTTGGGGAGGATAGCTTTAGGAACAAACCTGCCCTCGAATGCTTCTATCGGGGGGAGGGTTATCTCTATAAAAACACCCTCGTTAGCTATATACATCTGCATTTTGCAAGCAATCCCGGATTTGCAGAGGGATTTGTAGAAAAATGTAGGGGTTACTAATAAAAACCATTTAAAGGAGAAAAGGAGAATAAGGAGAAATGGAGAAAAAAAACAATTTTTTTATTTATTTTATTCTCCCCTATTTCCCCCTTTCCCTCTTTCTCCTTATTCTTTTTCTTTTCCTTCTTTCAGGTACAGCCTTTTCCGCTCCTCCTGAGAGAATTGTATCGCTTGCTCCGAGTGTTACTGAGATTCTCTATGCAATCGGTCTTGAAGACAAAATTGCAGCGGTAACCAATTTCTGTGATTATCCGCCTCAGGCGAAAGAAAAACCTAAAATCGGCGGTATGTCAAACCCATCCCTTGAGGCTGTTGTCTCAGCTAAGCCTGATATTGTTGTAATGACTACAGATGGAAACCCAAAGGAGTTTGAGGAGAGGCTGAAGCAGCTTGGCATAAGGACATATGTGTTCAAGGCAAGACAGTTTGCTGAACTGCCACAGGGAATCAGAGAGATTGGTATAACTCTCGGAGCAAAAGAAAAGGCATATAAACTCGCAGAGGAGATAGAAACCAAACTTCAGAAGCCAGAAGTTAGAAGTCAGAAACCAGAGGTCAAAGGGAAGGCTCTCTTTATTGTCTGGCTTGAGCCTCTCATCGTCGCAGGGCCCGGCACTGCAATTGATGATGCCTTGCAACTCTTAGGTTGGGAGAATATTGCATCCGATAGCGGGATAAAATACCCAAAGTATTCAATTGAAGAGGTTATCCATCGCTCACCTGATGTTATTTTGATAGGCAAGAGTATGGGTATTGATATGAAGGAAATCTCAAAGGGGCTTTTAAAAAAACTTGATATGCTTGAAGCTGTAAAGAAGGGGAGGGTTTACTATACAGGTGATGTGCTTTACAGGCTTGGGCCAAGAATAATAGAAGGGATTGAAGAGATGGCAGGGTATTTGAACAAAACTCAAAAATAGAGATTGAAACCACAGATAAACACAGATGAACACAGAAAAAGAATTCCTTTACAAAGAATTAACTAAAGAAACAATGAAACCACAGATACAAAACGATTGAGTCCCTATGGATTTGCTTAAGAATAAGAGATATGTTATATTGACTTCAAATTAACCCAAAAAATGCGTGAAACCACAGGTAAACACAGATGAACACTGATAGAATAAAGAAAAAAAGTTTTTTATCTGTGTTAATCTGTGTCCATCTGTGGTTTCATTAAGTTTTTGAAGGCAAAGGAGGTATTTCTGAATGAAAATCCCAATATTCATATCCTCCATTATATTACTCATTACTCTATCCATTTCACCCCATTCCCATGCCGAAGATGTAGGAGCGGTTAAAAGTGTGGACATACTCCCTTACAGGGACGCACTAAAGGGGTTTAAGTCCGCTGTGAAGGCAAATGTCTATGAGTATGTCGTAGAGAATGGTGATAATAGTTCCATCCTTCTTAGACTGAAGGGTACCGATTTGATATTCACCCTCGGCACAGATGCCCTGACAATGGTAAAAGGCGAGATAAAGGATAAGCCTATTGTATTTACCTTCGTTCTCAATCCGGATGCTGATATTAAAAGCCGATATCCACATATAACAGGCATAGATATTAATATCCCGCCGGAGGAGCAATTCAAAGCCCTTTTGCAGGTAGCTCCACAGGTTAAACGAATTGGGGTTATCTATGACCCCTCCAAAAGCCAGTCCATTATTAATGAGGCAGAGGCGGCTGCAAAAAAACTTGGAATAAGCCTATTAACCAGAAAAATAGATTCAAAAACAGAGGCAATAGATGCCATCTCCCGGATGGAGGGTAATGTAGATGCCATCTGGATGGCGCCTGATACAACTGCCATAACCCCTGAGTCCATAAATTATATGCTTTTATTTGCATTTAGAAACAGAATCCCCCTCATTGGCATATCAGATAAATATGTAAAGGACGGTGTGCTCTTAGCCCTTTCCTTTGACAGCGAAGACATAGGAAGACAGGCAGGAGAGATAGCAAATAGGATACTTGAAGGTAAGGATATAAAGGAGTTTTCTATAATTAAGCCCCGAATGGTGAAATTTTCTATAAACTTAAACACCGCGGAAAAGATAGGAATCAAGATTCCTGAAAGGGTGATTCAACTGGCTGATAAGGTTTATAGATAGGAAATTATAAAAATTTGACAGGATTAACAGGATTGACAGGATTAATTTTTGAATGTTTTTTTATCCTGTATATCCTGTCAAAAATCAGGTTTTTGTTCAAGTAGTAATATGATGAAAAATATTTTATACGCTTTCAGACACGGTTTCAGGGCAAGGGTGTTCTGGTATATATCCAGCATTGTGATAGGCATATCTGTATTTTTTACAGCGGTTGTTATCTATCAGCAGGAAAAACTTTTAAAGCAAGACCTCGTAAATAAAGGACTTTCTATGGTAAGAAACCTTGCCCACGACAGTGAGCTCGGTGTCTTTACAGAAAGTCGTGACTTTATTGAGCCTGTTATAATGCAGAGTGTTCGATATGAAAGCAATGTCCTCTATGCAGCAATCTATAACCTTAAATGGCAAACCCTATCTGTCCATACAGATGTGAAGGGCTGGACCGCAGGGATTTCTGAAGACATAAAAAGAGAGCTCGGGGAAAGAAACGGGCCGTTCTGGCAAAAGAGTGCCTTTGAGAAAGATACCATCTATGATTTCTGGGCGCCTGTAGTTGCATCAAAGGAATTCAAGAGAGAAGAGGATATGATTTTTCAAGACACAAAGGGTGATGAAAATAATTCAACTTCTAACATTAAAAAACCTTCGGTTCGGCAGGCTTACGATGAGCAAGCTAAAAGGGGTAAAACTATTGGCATGGTGCAGATGGGATTCTCCTTAAAAGGGATAAATGCCCGTATAAAGGAGATCATCTGGACAAGTGTATCAATAACCGTTCTTTTCCTTCCCGCGGCTTTTATACTTACCTATGTTCTGTCTCAAAGGCTCGCAAAGCCCCTTTTGCTCCTTAAAAATGGCGTAGAGGGTGTAGAGAAGGAAGGGTCGTATGAAAGGATTGATTTGAACTCAAGGGATGAGATAGGGGAGCTTGCCTCGTCATTTAACAGGATGGTGGAGGCGCTAAAAAATAAAGATGAAAAGATTATGCTTCATGTGAAGGAGCTCACTGCATTAAACCATGTTACCTCTGCAGTAAACCAGTCCTTAGACTTAAAGATCATACTCCAGTATGCGATTAAGGAGGTATTAAAGATAACAGGAATGGAGGCGGGGTGGATATATCTTTCATCAGGCGATAAGGGGTCATTTAACATTACTGCCTATGAAGGCGTGGACAATAAATTTGTCCAGAGTATTGATTCTTTAAAACCAGGGGAAGGAATTGCAGGGAGGGTAATCCTTTCAGGTGAGCCTATCATAGCAGATGATATCTCTGGCGACCCGAGGCTCTCCAGAGGGGAGGTATTGGAGAAGGGTTTTAGGGCGTTTGCCAGCATTCCGTTAAGAGCCAGAGAAAATATCATAGGTGCGATGAACATAACATCCCGCTCTGTACATCCATTTACCAGTGATGAGATTGAGCTTCTCTATTCCATAGGAAACGAGATAGGCACAGCAATGGAAAACTCCATGCTTTATGAAAAGGTTAAAAGACAGCTTGAAGAGATTGAAAGGGGGCAGGAAAAACTTATCCGTACTGCAAGGCTTGCATCACTTGGAGAGCTTGCGGCAAATGTGGCGCATGAGGTAAATAACCCCCTGACAGGCATTTTGGGTTATACATCCCTTTTGAAGGATGATATGCCTGATACTCATCCTGACAAGGAAAAATTGAATGTCATTTTCAATGAGACAATGCGCATAAAAAACATTGTGAGAAACCTTTTAGATTTTGCAAGACAGAGAGAGCCCAAGATGGATAAAACATGTATTGTGGATGTATTAAAAGATACATTAAATCTCGTCTCTCATCTGGCAAAGGTTTCAAATGTAAAAATAGTTGAGGAATATATTGATAATCCGCCGCTGGTATCTGTTGATGTCCAGCAGATGAAGCAGGTCTTTTTAAATCTTTTTAATAATGCCATTTATGTAATGCCAAAAGGGGGGAGCATGAAGGTTATGGTATCAAAAGAGGCAGAATGGGTAAATGTCGGCATCCATGATAGCGGGGGAGGCATCCCGAAAGATATCATCCATAAGATATTTGACCCTTTCTTTACAACAAAACCCCAGGCAAAGGGGACAGGGCTGGGGCTTTCCATAAGCCATGGAATTGTGGAAAGACATGGCGGAACCATAGGGGTGGAAAGCGAAATTGACAGGGGGAGTACATTTACAGTAAGATTGCCGGTGGCAGATAAGACAAAAGGTAATGCAGAATAAACCACGGAGCTCTGTGGTTAATTTTCTACAGAAATGTCTGAAGAACATCAAATCTTATGAACAAATTCAGCATGAGATGGGTTAAAAAAGATGCAAAAAAAAGTAAAAAAATAAGGATGACCAAAGAGTATGTTTTAATACGAATAGTTAAGGCGCTGAATGCTTATAGCTTAATCTATAATATGAGAAAATCTTTTTATGGCTCAAGAGGAAAATGTCTTAAAAATAGTTAAGGATATACTTAAAGATTATAGATTTGCATTAATCGGGGCTAATGCCATGAATCTGTGGGTAGATGAATCTAAGATAAGAGCCACACAAGACCTGGATTTTATGGTAGAGGCAGGGGAAGACGGCTTTGTGAAAATCGCAAAGGCATTTAGAGAGGCTGGATTTACAGCACACCTGAAATTCGGCAGAAAGGAAGACCCTGTGCCTGTAATTTTGCATCTCAACTCAAATACCATGCCGCCTGTGGACATATTGATTGCAGATAAGCCGTGGGAGTTGTCCCTGTTGGATAATGCAGTGCCTCTTGAGGATTTTGATATGAAGGTCTCCGACCCGGAGCATTTAATACTTACAAAATTATATTCCTCATCGGAGATAGATTTGATAGATATAAGGAATTTAGTTTTATTTCCGGTAAATGATATAGACATTGAAAGGATAAAACAGTTGATTAATAAATTCTTTGATGCCGATAGACTGGGCTTATTTCTAAAGGCTATTGCAAAATAGGGTTGAAATTACAGATTAGACATTAGACTTTAGACATTAGACATCAGATTTTTTTAATTAGTCTTAAGTCTATAGTCTAAAGTC
This sequence comes from Nitrospinota bacterium, assembly GCA_016194325.1. Classification (GTDB taxonomy): domain Bacteria; phylum Nitrospinota; class Nitrospinia; order UBA9942; family UBA9942; genus UBA9942. Next base: position 7,623 of record JACQBS010000039.1, read on the forward strand.
TAATGTCTTAATTAAAGGAGATTCAATATGAATATAAGGTTATTTTTAATTTTGTGTATATCTCTCTTTGCCCTGATATATCCTGACTACTCCACCGCCCTGCCTGTGTTACGGCAGACAGGCAAATATAGTGACGGGACAACCGATATTTTTTTTGCTGGCGGGTCTTCCGAAGACAAAAAGGTAATCACATCAAAGGCTGAAGAGGAGATGCTCCTCTTCTTTGAGGAGAAAGACCTCATCGTTACCGCAACAAAGCATGCCCAGTCGGTGAGTAAAGCCCCTGCCATTGCAACAGTTATTACGGCAGAGCAGATAAGAAATATAGGTGCGAGGAATCTCCTTGATGTATTAAAGATTGTTCCGGGGATTGGGGTATATCAGGAATTTGTCGGACTTAAAACTGTAGAGGTGAGAGGTATTAAAACACAAAATGCAGAAAAGGTATTAATCATGATTGATGGCCATCGTCTGAATGACCCATTTTATGCAGGTGCTATGCAGATTCATGATGATTTATTTGTAGAAAATATAAAACGAGTTGAGATTATAAGGGGTCCCGGCTCTGCCCTTTATGGTGCAAATGCCTTTGTCGCTGTAATCAATGTCATAACAAAGGAGGCGGATGATATAAATGGTATTCAGGCAACTGCAGGGGGAGGTAGTTTTAATACACAGAGATACAATATTCTTTTTGGTAATTCGACAGGCTCATTAGGCATGGAAAAATTTAAGGTTGCAGGCTCTTTTGATTTTTATAAGACAGATGGTCCGAGGCTGCTTGTAGAGGAGGATGCCCAGACAGCAAATGACAAAAAACATGGAACAAGTGTATCAATGGCACCGGGCAAGACAGACGATTGGAGGGAAAAATACGATTTTAACCTCAATATTTCCTATGGAGATTTAAACTTCAAGAGCAAATATGTGGATAAAAAAATGGGACCATATATAGGTGCTACCTATGCCCTTAATAATGAATCTACGCAGAAATTAAAGGAGATGTTTGGAGAGATTAGTTATAAAAAATCTTTGACGGATGATTTAAGTATGGTTGCAAAAGGTTATATTGACCAGTTTGAATTTGATAAGGATTGGGAGCTCTTTCCAGAGGGTTATAGGAATCTATATCCTGATGGGATGAGGGGTAATCCAAAGGCAAAGGAGAGAACAACAGGTGCAGAATTACAGATGGATTATCTCTTTTTAAAAGACCATGCGGTAACAGGGGGAGGTGTATATGAGAGGGTAAGTCAATTTGATGTTGCCCAATCTGTAAATTTTAATCCAAATACAGGTGCGCCTCTTTCCGGTGGTTTTCAGGATGTTTCAAATACTCTTAATTACAATAAGGCAGTGGACAGGGATGTAGGTGCCTTATATATTCAGGATGACTGGAAAATTATCAAATCCCTCAATATGACACTTGGAATCAGGCATGATAACTACAGCGATTTTGGAGGGACAACGAATCCGAGGGCAGGACTCATCTGGAGCTTTACAGATGATGGAGAAATAAAGCTCCTCTACGGAGGAGCCTTCAGGGCGCCGAACTTTCAGGAGCTTTATAATATAAATAATCCTTCTGTCCTTGGAAATAAAGATTTAAAACCTGAAAAGATTAATACTTATGAGGTAGGTGCAGGATACAGGTTTGGCAAATCCCTTGAGGCAAATATCAATTACTTTTATTATGAGATAAGGGATGTAATAAGACTTACCCCCGCAACAGGAGGGAATGTCTATAATAATTCAGGCGGGACAGATGCAGATGGGGTTGAGATAGAATTTAAAACCGGCTGGAATGAAGGGTCATACGGATATGCCAATTATTCATATCAGAATGCAAGGGATAAAGATACAGGAATTGCCTTAGCCGAAGTGCCAAAACACAGGGGCAATATAGGTTTAAATTTCGGCATAAACAGGTATCTCAATGCAAATGCAAACCTGTTTTTAAGCGAAAGCAGAGAAAGGGCATCAGGAGACACCAGAAGCTCCTTACCCTCTTATGCCCTTCTTGACCTTACCCTGACAGGAAAGAACTTTTATAAAACTGCTGAGGTAAGGGCGGCGATTCGCAATCTCTTTGATAAAAAGTATGCAGACCCCGCCCCAAAGGGTAAAGGGGTTACCAATGATTTTCCAAGAGCGGGGATAGAATTTATGATTGAGGCGAGTTACAGGTTTTAAGATGAAAGGAGTAAATTATGCAGGATACAATTTTAAAGGAATTCAAGATTAAATTGCCAGGCGATTTAGTAGAAACCACTACAAACAAAGAGATAATTGAAATGCTGTTAGATAAGGCATTAAGTAAGACGGAGTATTACCATAGTAAATGTAAAGAATTTGAAGAAAAACATGGTATGGATTTTATTTCTTTTAAAAAAAAGGTAGAAGAATCTGAACAAGAATCTTTTGAGGAATGGGATGATTTAATTGCATGGGAGGGATATGAGTCTGTATATAAAGAATGGAAGAAGAAATATGAGGAGCTAAAAATTGCATGGAATAATATCTAAACTAAAGGAATCTAATCTATTTACCTCAATTGATGTTACTGACCTCATAGATGAAGAGTATACAAAGTTAATTAAGGTAAAAGCAAAGATTTTAGATGGGACGATTTTATATATTACTGAGTTACATACACTGGAATATCAAAAATATTCTTATCACTGGCAAAAGGAGAATGGAGAATTGATAATCAGATGGGATAATAAGTCTCATTGGAAAAATCTTAAGACCTTTCCTCATCATAAACATGAAAAGAACAGAGTCCTTCCATCTCATAGAGTCAATATTGAAGATGTAATAATGACAATTAAGGATAGACTTAACCATAATGAATAAAAGAAGGGCTGCTATAGTAGGGACAGGCTCATACCTCCCTGAGATTGTCAGGACAAATGATTGGTTTGAGAAATTTGAATTATTAACCAGCGGGACAGAGATTTTTGATGACAGCGGGGTTGTTGAAAGAAGGGTAATCCCTGACCACATGAAATCCTCTGACATTGAGTTGTTAGCCTGTGAAGATGTCCTCAAAAAGACAGGTATTAATGCAGAGGAGATTGATTTAATCCTGTGCAATTCAAATATCCATGACCAGCTTCAGCCAGGTAACGGCTGTCTTATACAGCATAAGCTTGGTGCAAAGAATGCAGGGGTATTTAATTTTGACAGTGCCTGCACCAGTTTCATAAATTGTCTTATCATTGCAAATTCCATGATAGCTACAGGTGAATGTGAAACTATACTTATAGTGTCATCTACAACATGGACAAGGGTAGCGGATTATACGGAAAAAAAGTGTATGCTCATGGGAGATGGGGCGGGGGCTGCTATTTTAAAACCGGTAAA
>JACQBS010000042.1 GCA_016194325.1 Nitrospinota bacterium
CAGAAGGGATTAACAACAAGATAAAGAGGCTAAAGCATATGGCCTACGGCTATAGAGATGTTAAATACTTCTTACTCAAGATACATCAGCATTGTGGACTGCTTGACCCTAAGTTTTCAACTTAAATACGAAAGAGGGAAATTTTATCCTTTATAAGGGTAGGTTATCATTTGTAATGATGAATCTATACCCCTATAACAATGGTCATTTGATGGTTTCACCCTATAAACATATTCCGTCAATATCAAAATTAGAAAGTGAAGACCTCTTTGACCTTATCAGTGTGACACAGAAATCTACACAGATTCTTGAAAATATATTTAACCCCGGAGGTTTTAATATAGGCATGAATATCGGGAAATCAGGTGGTGCAGGCTTTGCAGACCATGTACATATACATATCGTCCCCCGCTGGAATGGGGATACAAACTTCATGCCTGTCCTCTCAGAAACAAAGGTCATGCCTGAACACATGGACTCCACCTATGACAAACTCCTGCCATTATTCAAAGATATTGAGTCTTAAATAGAAATTAGCTTGCATAAATATATTCCTAAAGATATAATCAATAAAAAGTTTGCTTATATTATTTGGCCCCATCGTCTAGCGGCCCAGGACGCTGGCCTCTCACGCCGGAAACACGGGTTCGAAACCCGTTGGGGCCATTATAGTGAGCCTCCCGAACTAATGAAACCGAGTTTCCATTCCCATCTCATCAACAATCCATTTGACGATTCTGTCCTCTATATACAGATATTCAGAGAAAAGAGGGCAATCCTTTTTGATTTGGGAAGTATTGATTTTGTAGAGCCTTCAAAACTCTTAAAGGTCTCGGATATTTTCGTCTCCCATACACATATAGACCACTTCATAGGATTTGACCATATTTTGAGATTATTTCTTGGGAGGGAAAATTTATTGAGGATTTTTGGGCCGCCGGGAATAATTGCCAATGTAGAGGGTAAGCTTAATGGATATACATGGAATCTTGTTGGTGATTATCCATTTGTCCTTGAGGTAAGAGAGATTTCAAAGGACAGGATTAAGTCGGCACGATTTATCTGTAGAGATAAATTTAGAAGGGAGGATATTACAGGAGATAGTCCATTTAAGGGGGTATTAATTAATGAACAACTTTTTATAATAAATGCGGTTCACCTTGACCATCTTATACCCTCTATGGCATTTTCATTTTCAGAAGACTTTCACATAAATATAAATAAGGATGCCCTGTTAAAATACAATCTCACTGTAGGACCATGGCTGAGTGAATTTAAAAAATATATCAGGGAGGGAAAATCTGATGATTTTATAATTGAAGCCCCCGCCGAAGAAGGGATAAAAAAAATCAGATTTAAAGAATTAAAAAATGAGATTGCAACAATTACAAAGGGGCAAAAAATTACCTATGTAGTAGATGCCATTTTTAGTAAAGAGAATATTGATAAAATAATCTCCCTCGCGGAAGGCTCGGACATCTTTTACTGTGAGGCAACATTTTTAGAGGAGGATATTGAAAGGGCAAATGAGAGATACCACCTCACCGCAAGACAGGCAGGGGAGCTTGCAAGAAGGGCTGGCGTTAAGAGGTTTGAGATATTTCACTTCTCTCCGAGATACAAATATACGGAAGGCAGACTTTATAAAGAGGCAATGGATGAATTTAATAAAACCTGAATCTAAAACTTCTCTAACTCTATTTTTCTCACATCTCCAAATTCTGAAAGGGGTTTATCAAATTTTTTATCATCCCCTACAATTACAAAAGTAAGTTTATCAGGGTGTAGGTATTTCTTTGCAACCCTTAAGACATCCTCTTTTGTCACCTTTGCTATATTGTCTCTGTATTTTTCAAGGTAATCTTCAGGCAGATTATAGTATTGGACATTTATCCTCTGATTGAGAACATGCAGATTAGATGTAAATCCGAAGATAAATGAATTTATAATGGATTCCTTTGCTATCTTAAGTTCTTCATCCGACACCATGGATTCCCTCATCTTCTCAATTATATTTTTCATAAGGGTTATAACCTCGCCTGTGCTCTCAGCCTTCGTCTCACAGCCTGCCGCAAAAAGCCCCAAATCAAACTTACCTACAACAAAACTGCTCCATACACTGTATGCGAGACCCCTATCTGACCTGACCTCCTTCATTAGTCTTGATGTAAACCCGCCGCCGCCAAGTATATCATCCATAACCATTACAGCATAATAATCAGGATTATCCTGTTTAATACCAAGATGTCCCATCCTTATCACTGACTGGGTGGTATTTTTAAATGCATAGTTTACTGATTTTTCATAAACCTCTTTGACCTTTGGCACCTTCGGAAAATCTACATCTTCAAATTTCCAGTCTTTAAATGCCTCCTCAATCTTTTTAATAACATCTTCCTTATCAAAATCCCCTGTAATGCCCATAATTACATTATTAGGCTTAAAGTATTGTTTATGAAATTTAACAAGGTCCTCCCTATTTATTCTATTAATTGTTTCAATAGTCGGGAATCTTCCAAAAGGGTGATTGACATAGACAGTTTTGCGAAATTCTTTCCGTGCTATGTTTGAAGGGTCATCATTCTGCCTTTTTATTGACTCTATCGCCTTTTGTTTTTCCATCTCAAGCTTATCCTCACTGAAGACAGGGTTCATGAGTATATCAGCAAATATTTTTAGACCTGCATCTATATCCTTTTTCATCACAGACATGGATGCTGTGCCTGACTCTCCGCCTATGCCTACCTCCACAGAGCCTGCGATAAATTCAAGTATCTCATTAATCTCTTCACCCTTCATATTGGCTGTTCCGCCTGTCCTCATCACAGTCCCAGTCATTCCAGCCAATCCTATCTTATCATCTGGCTCATATACTGAACCAGTCCGGATTACTGCTGTCATATCAATAGTCGGAAGTTCATGGTCTTCAATCATGTGGAGGATAATCCCGTTGTTTAGTAAAACTACTTCCGAACGCGGGGGATTAAACTCCAATGGCTTAAACTGGAGTTTTGAAGGATGAACCCCATTAGAAAGTCTTGAAGGAGTGGTAAATCCCTCTGGAGCCTCTTTTCTAACGGGGTGAACCGCCCACGAATCAGTAGGCAGTAAACAGTAAGCAGTAAGTAGTATTAATAAAAATTTGAAATTTGAAATTTGAAATTTGAAATTTTTCACTTACTTTCCCTCCTTCTTCACAAGAACTGCTACAGTTCTGTTACTCTTTTTAAGATACTTCTTTGCGGTGTTCATAACATCATCTGGAGTTATCTTCCTAATCTTATCTATATGTGTCATCATATACTTCCAGTCCTCGGCTACTGTCTGGTAATAAGCGAGCGTATCTGACATCCCCCTGTTAGAGCCGAGCTGGCGGATATGGTGTGCCTCCAGATGATTTATAACCTTCTCCAATTCCCTTTGACTGATAGGCTCATTTTTCAGCCTCTCTACCTCTTCATAGAAGGCATCCTCCAATTCCTTAACTGTGTGGGGTGCACGGGGGACTCCATTAAAAACGAATAGATTCGGGTATCTTGAACCAGGCACTGAAAAAGTATTAACAGACAGGGCTATCCTCTTCTCCTCAATCATCTTTTTATAAAGCCTTGATGTCCTGCCGCTTCCAAGAATAAAATCTATTACATCAAATACATAATCATCATCATGGGGCAAGGTTGGTTTATGGTAGCCGATAGTTATGCTTGGATTTGCGTCAAATTCAACCTCTATCCTCTTCTCCCCAATCTGCTCAGGCTCTTCAGTCCATACCCTTTCAGGTATCTCCTGCGGCGATATATTATTAAAATATCTCTCCATCATTTCTATAATCTTCTTTGAATTAATATCACCGACAATGGTCACAACACAATTGTTTGGTGCATAGTAGGTCTTTAAGAACCTCTCAACCTCTTTTTTGGGAAGGAATTTTATATCAGACATCCAGCCTATAGTCGGCATTCCGTAAGGATGGGCGGTGTAAGCAGCAGAAAGAAAGTTCTCAAAGAGGCTCCCTTCGGGGTCATTGTCATAGCTCATCCTCCTCTCCTCCATAACCACATCCTTCTCTGAGTAGAACTCCCTCAATACAGGATTCTTCATCCTGTCGGACTCAATTGCAGCCCATAACTCAAGTTTGTTTGAAGGGAGGCTTATCACATAGGATGTCATATCCCTGCTTGTCCCTGCATTATACCCTACACCCCCCTGCTTTGAATAAATGGATGCAAACTCATCTTTTATAACTAACTTTTTATGCTCCTCCTGAACTCTTTTAAGCTCAGCTTTCAATCTTTCTATTTTCCCTTTATTACCCTTTTCACCCTTCCTCTCTTCAGCGTCAAGCTGAACGGCAATCTTGTCCATCTTATCCAGCAGAGGTTTTTCCTTATTATAATCCTTTGTGCCGAGTATCTTTGTCCCCTTGAAGAGCATATGTTCAAGAAGATGGGCAATACCTGTCATGCCGGTTCTCTCATCAACAGAACCTACCTTAAACATAATGGTAGTAGCGATTGTGGGGGACTGATGCCTCTCAAGTAAGAGCAGCTTCATGCCATTTTTGAGTGTATGCTCAATAACCCTTTTATCAAGAGTTTCAGAGAAAGCTGGATTATATAAATACAGAATGAAGAAACATGTCCCCGCAAGTATTAAGCGGGGAACAGAAGACAGAAGACAGAATATTTTTCGCCCTTTCATCAAATCCCTCCTTTGTTTAGATACAGGAAATTATAAAATCTTTTGCCACAAATGAACACGAATTAACACTAATTTTTTAAAAATCTTTTTTTTATTCGTACTTATTCGTGCAAATTCGTGGCTAAAATTAAGTCTTCGTTCTTTATTATACCAGATATTTATACCAGATCATCCCTAACAGTTCATGAATTGCATAACTGCTTTTTGAAAGTGTGTGTGATGATGGTATTAAACTTTCAATCTCATATTCTAATGGGGAATAAATATATCCAACAGGTAAGGGTATAATGGCATCTGGCGGAAACTTCTTTTGAAATAGCTGAACGGAACGGGGCATGTGGAGTGCAGAAGTTACAATTCCTATTTTTAAGTCTTTCGTCGGAGGAAATAACTTTGCAAGTTCAACTGTATGCTCAAATGTATTACGGGATTTTGGCTCAACTATAATTTTATCTGCCGGGACACCTAAGCTGATAGCAAAATCTTTCATGACATTAGCAGTTCCTTCAATATCTTTCTGATCTCCTATACCAGAGAGTGCCAATATCTTTGCATTGCATTGCTTAAATATTTCAACCCCATTAAAAACCCTTGAATAAGTAGCTCCTGACGCCTCAGGCTTTTTACGAAACCCCCCTGAAGGAGAAACACCGCCATTTAAAATAACTATTATATCCGCCTTTGAAATAGCCTCTTTAGACGGCGGCTGATACTGGCTTTCTAAAAAATAAACAAGCCCATCTGAAACAGGGCTGATACTCAGTAAAAATAAAATAGATATTCCAAGTGCCAGTAAATACCATCCTGACTTAAACAATTTTTGCCTGCGTAAATCTCTTGTGAGTAATATGCCTGTAATAAGAAGCAATAATATTCCGACAATTGGATTAGCAACTGCCCTTAATAATGTCATTTAAGGATTTTAAGATATAAGTTATTACTAATCAAGTTTTCTATTGATTTAAGTGACGAAAGAAGTAAAAAGTATTATATTAATTATAAAACATAAGAATAAATGTAAATAAGGTGATTAAGAGGCGGGATTTTATAAAAATATCAGCAGGTGTTTTTTTGTCATCTGCATTTGCGGGGAGGATAACTATGGCTGATAGAGGCATAAAAACAAAGGTCTCACTTATTAGAACTTCAGACAGGGCTACAGGTATTAAGAGGGCTATAGAGCTCCTAAGTATAAATCCTGTAAATGTGAAGGATGTTCTTCTTAAGCCAAACTTTAACACAGCAGACCCTTTCCCCGCATCTACACACAATGATACCATCACACATTTAATACTGCATTTAAAGGAGATGGGTGCAAAAAATATCACCATAGGAGAAAGGAGTGGTCCGCCGCATACATCTGATGTTCTAAAAGAAAAAGGTATATATGAACTATGCAAGAAACTTGATGTGGGACTTATTAACTTTGAAGAACTGCCAAAAAGCGACTGGGTGAGGATAAAACCTGAAAATAGCCACTGGAGAAATGGTTTTGATGTGGCAAAACCTATCATTGATGCAGAATGTATTGTTACTACATGCTGTCTTAAGACTCACGGTTATGGCGGTGTATTCACAATGTCCCTCAAGCTTTCTGTCGGGATTACAAATAAGAAAAACATGAATGAACTCCATACATCAATCCTCAGTATGAGGAAGATGATTGCAGAGATAAATCTGGCTTATAGCCCCTCTCTGATACTGATGGACGGTATTGAGGCATTTGTGGATGGAGGACCGATGAGCGGGACTAAAAAAAGGGGTGATGTAATAGTTGCAGGAACAGATAGAATTGCCATAGATGCAGTCGGGCTTGCCATATTAAAAGACCTCGGGAGTAACAAAGCAATAATGGAGAAAAAGATTTTTGAGCAGGAGCAGATACATAGGGCAGTTGAACTTGGTCTTGGTATATCAAAACCGGAGGATATTGAGATATTAACAGATGATGATGAGAGTAAAAAGTATGCGGAGAGGTTGATGAAGATATTATTGAAGGGGTAGGAGGCAGGTATGGAAATTTATAATGAGGCTAAACTTGATAGGATTGAAGATAAACTCACCGAAGTCAGAAAACTATCCATGGGAATACTCTTGCTGTTAAAAGAAATATGGAAGGATGACCTGAAAAAGGATGTATCTGAAGTTATAGATATAATAGAAAAGGCAGAAGATCCATTTATCAATAGTTCTCTTACTGATAGATTTGAGAGATTTGAAAACTGCCTTGATGTAATTGATAAAAGAATGAAAGGAATTTTTCTATTAGTGGAAGATATGCTGAAAAATAAACAAAAGGCATGGATTTAATAAAAAAGAATATCCTGATAACAGGGGTTCCGGGTATTGGCAAGACGACACTTATCAATAAAATTTCCGATAAGTTAAAGGATTACCGTCCTGTTGGTTTTTTTACAACAGAGATAAGAGAAAAAGGAATCAGAAAGGGATTTGATTTGATAAGCCTTGATGGGAGGAGGGGAATTCTTTCCCATACGGGAATAAAAAGCCCTTACAGGGTAGGCAAATACAAGGTTGATGTAAGGGGTTTTGAGGATTTTCTTGACTCCATTCCATTTTTTGCCGCTGAAACAAACCTTATAATCATAGATGAAATTGGAAAGATGGAGTGTCTATCTGATAAATTTAAAAATCTCGTAAGGCAGATTTTTGATTCTGATAAACTGCTTATTGCAACCATTGCCCTTAAGGGTGAGGGATTTGTAGCGGACTTAAAAAATAGAGGAGATATAAAAATATTTGATATGACATACGGAAATAGAGACTCTATTTTGCTGGAGATTTTAAAGGCTGTCAGTGGTGCGGGGTAAGATTAAGAATCTGCTGAAACTGTTCGCTGTGAAGTATTCTCTCCAGCGTCTTTACAAAGTCAGGCGGGTCTTGAAATGGATGCTCCCTGAATAGATTGGAGTATTCATTATCAAGAAAGCCCTCAAGCTGTTTTGATTTATTTTCCGAAACATCCTTTACCCTTTTCACATAATTTTTATTAAATTTAAGATTATCAGGCTCTACAAGCCCTGCACGAACCCATGCTGTAGTTTTTTTTGCACAGCGACAGGGGTTATTTTGATTAATCAAACCGCACTTCTCATTCATAAAATTTTGTAAATCCCTTCTTGCCCTGGATACCCTCTGTCTGAAATTCTCTTTGCTAATTTCAAGTATCATACTGCCTATCGAATCGTTGACATTAAATATCTCACCAAGGATATAGGCTATTCGCTGCTCCCTGTCCAGACAGAGCAGCATCCCCATCATGCAGCCGATCTTTGCCTCCTCTATCAGCACCTGAATATCAACAGGCATGCTGTTTCTGTCAGGTAAATCTATATCAGGGGTTTTATCGAGATCCTCTCCATAATTCTTAAAGCCTATTATCTTGTTTTCGCAATGTCCTTTTTTCATATTTATAACATGGTTTACTACTATTCGATAGAGCCATGTGCGGAAACTGCTTTTCCCTTTGAATGTAGAAAGCTTGGTAATAATTTTAATGAGAATCTCCTGAGTGGCATCTTCTGTATCGTGAGGATTCAAAACCATTCGCAAGGCAATATTGTAAATCCATGCCTGATGTCTCAGGATTAATCTTTCGAGGGCTTCTCTATCTCCATTTTGGGCAGACTCCACCAGTGATATATCGGTAGAGTCCGTATCATTTTTTTCTGTGAAGGGATTTATCATTTTAGTGTCCAGAGATACTGGTAAAAGGGGGTAATAAGACCAAAATCCGATTCCAAATCATCAAGCAACTTTCTGTTGAAAAGCCTATCATCAATTTTTCTATTGCATACCAGATAAAGATTTTTCCTCTGATACCAATCCTGAATTTCCTTGGGTAAATTATCATTCAAAATCCTTTTATATTTCTCCCCTTCTACAACAAAGACCTTTTGTTTTGAATAAAGGGAGACTACTTTAAAAAATTCCTTTGATTTTCTGACAATCATTTCACGAAGCCTGTCCATTGTCTCTTTACTCGCACTATAAAACCCCATTCCATAACGGTATGAATCAGGAGAGATTTCAAAAAAATAGGCAGGTGCATCTTTCCAATCGGTGTTTGGTCTTTTAAATGTTATCCACATTGTGTATCTAAAGGGAGATTTATCTTTGGAAAACCTTGTATCTCTATAAATTCTTGAAATGGTCTTTCCGACGATGGGTCTTATCTCAAAAGAGGGGTCAATGGTCAGCATGAATTCACCCAGATACACGACCAGATTTTGCAATGGCTCCAGTAGATATTTTTGATAATCCTTCTTATTTGCCTCAAACCATGTCTTGTTATTATTTGCCTTAAGATTTCTAAGAAAATCAAGCGTCTTTTGTGAAAATCCGTTAAATCTATTGTCCATATTTTTTCAGGAACTGGTCGAAAATCGGGTAAAACTCATCTGGATTATCGGCATAAACCATGTGGTCAGAACTTGAAACTTCAAAATATGTATAATTATTCATGAATGTCTTTATCTTGTCAGCCTCTTTTTCGGAAAGATACCAACTGTCTTTAGCACGGATAAATAATATCGGGCATTTAATCTGTTTTAAAATATGATACCACCTCTGGTAGTAGACATCAATTGCTGACATTGCATACCGGGAAAACAAGAAATCGTAACCTTCAACTGTCTCAAATAGACTCTCTATAAAATACCTGACATTTGTTTCTGCGCCAAAGCGTTTAGAAATATCTCTTATTGCCTCCTCATAAGTAGAATATGGTGTTGGCCAATCGGCTGTAAATTTATCAGTGGGAGAGACTTTATCAGGAGTGATGTCAGATAGTCTATCCGAACCATCTGCCTGTGTGTCAAGAATGATCAAAGATTTTACGGCTTGCGGATAGAGGGCAGCAAGATATGCTGCATTTCTGCCGCCTAAAGAATGCCCGACTACTATCGCTGTATCTAATTTAAGATGCTTAATCAGCTCATATGCATCGGCAGCAAAATCCTCTCCTGCATATCGTGCAGCAGGTTTATCACTCAGTCCATGACCCCGCTGGTCTGGAGCGATTATGCGATACCTGTCTTTATATCGCAGCATGAAATCAGTCCATGTCTCACCCCGACCCCATTTCCCATGAAGGCAGAGAATGGGTTGATTGTTTGATACAGTATCACGATAAAACAGATTCAATCCATTAACTTTAATTACCGCTCTCTTTACTTTGAATGTTTCCATGATAACCTCCTTGTCATTATTGCCTATATTTATTTAGACAGGGGAAAACAAACAGTGTGACAGTTCATGAGGTTGAAATAAAGCCTTTTCTGGTTTATTATTAACATTACCCTAAAAAAAGTAAATATGATGGATGAGTTAAAAGAATTAACAGATGATGAGGTAAAAGAAGAAAAGGCACTCCTTTACGACCCCCTCACAAGCTATATCGCAAAGATAAAAAAATATCAATTCCTCACAGAAGAAGAGGAACATGAGCTTGCAGTAAAATACAGGACTGACGGGGACAGGGAGGCTGTCTATAGATTAGTTACATCTCATCTCCTCCTTGTTGTAAAGATTGCGATGAAGTTCAGCAGGATGTATAGCAACATCCTTGAACTGATACAGGAGGGGAATATAGGGCTGCTTGAAGCTGTGAAGAGGTTTGACCCGTTCAAAGGGACAAGATTATCTACTTATGCCACATGGTGGATAAGGGCATTCATACTGAAATACATTGTTGATAATTTGAAGATGGTAAAGGTAGGGACGACAAATGTCCGCCGAAAGCTGCTCTTTAAGCTCAGGAGTGAGATTGAGAGATTGGAAAGGGAAGGTTATAATCCAGACACAAAGTTACTCGCAGAACATTTTGGAACTACAGAAGAGGATATTATAGATATTGGTGAAGCCATATCTTCTCAGGATGTTTCACTTGATGCACCAATTGGCGATAATTCAAAGGAGAAGATTGGCGATACGCTTGAGTCAAAAGGACAGTCTCATGAAGATAGGGTGGAAGAAGATGAATTCAGGGATTTGTTCTATAAAAAACTGTCAAAATTTGAAGAAGGGCTAAATGAGTATGAAAAAGAGGTATTGAGAAACAGAATCCTTTCTGAAGACCCTGTTACTCTGCAGGATATAGGGGATAAATTTAAGGTTACAAAAGAGGCTGTCAGACAGGCTGAACAAAGGCTGCATGAAAAGTTGAAGAAATATTTTGAAAAGGAAATGCCAAAATAATAAAAGAATTAAAGGGAAGGGGTCAGTTTTTCCTAACCCCTAACCCCTAATCCCTGTTATTAGTACATCCCCCCTCCGCCTTGAGGCATCGGTGCAGGAGTCTCCTTCTTTTCTGGAATATCTGTTACCATTGCCTCGGTTGTAAGGAGCAGAGATGCAATACTTGCTGCATTCTGTAATGCTGAACGGGTTACCTTTGTGGGGTCAATAATACCCGCCTTTACCAAATCTTCATACTCTTCTGTAGCAGCATTAAATCCAACATTGGTCTTTTCATTCTTAACCTTCTCTACGACTACAGAACCTTCCCATCCGGCATTGTTTACAATCTGCCTGATTGGTTCTTCAAGAGCCCTCTTTACTAAGTTCACACCAACCTGAAAATCTCCCTTGAAATTGAGTTTTTCAATGGCTGGGATACACCTCAATAATGCCACACCGCCTCCAGGGACAATACCCTCTTCTGCGGCTGCCTTTGTGGCATGCATGGCATCCTCAATCCTTGCCTTCTTCTCTTTCATCTCTGTTTCAGTGGCTGCACCTACATGGATTACTGCAACACCGCCTGCGAGTTTTGCAAGCCTCTCCTGAAGCTTCTCCCTGTCATAATCGGATGTGGTCTCCTCAATCTGGACCCTAATCTGCTTCACCCTTCCCTCAATAGCTGATTTCTTGCCGGAACCCTCTATAATCGTTGTGTTATCCTTATCAATAATGATTTTCTTTGCCCTTCCAAGGTCATCAATGGAAACCTTCTCAAGTTTTATGCCAAGGTCTTCAGTAATAGCCTTACCGCCGGTCAGGATAGCAATATCATCAAGCATTGCCTTCCTTCTGTCACCGTAGCCAGGGGCTTTAATCGCAGCACCCTTGAGAGTCCCTCTTAATTTATTGACAACAATTGTTGCCAGTGCCTCACCCTCAACCTCCTCAGCGATAATCAAGAATGGTCTTCCGGTCTGGGCAATCTTCTCAAGTAGTGGAAGCACCTCTTGTAATGAGCTTATCTTCTTCTCATGAATTAGGATATATGGGTCCTCTAACTCAACCTCCATCCTCTCTGCATTTGTGACAAAGTATGGTGAAAGGTAACCCCTGTCAAACTGCATACCCTCAACTATGTCAAGGGATGTCTCCATTGACTTTGCCTCTTCAACAGTAATGACTCCATCCTTACCCACCTTGTCCATCGCCTCTGCTATAAGGTCTCCGATAATCTGGTCATTATTTGCCGATACTGAACCTACCTGAGAAATCTCTTTCTTTCCCTTCACAGGTATGCTCATCTTTTTCAGTTCTTCTACAACAACCTCAACAGCCTTCTCCACACCCCTCTTTAATTCCATGGGATTAGCACCTGCTGCAACATTCTTGCTGCCTTCCCTGAATATTGCCTGTGCAAGGACTGTTGCTGTGGTGGTTCCATCTCCTGCAACATCACTGGTCTTGCTTGCTACCTCTTTGACCATCTGGGCGCCCATATTTTCAAATGAGTCTTCCAGCTCTATCTCCTTTGCTACTGTTACTCCATCCTTTGTAATCGTCGGAGAGCCCCACTTCTTATCAATGACTACATTTCTCCCCTTTGGGCCAAGGGTTATTTTAACTGCATTGGCAAGCTTATCAACCCCTTTAAGGACTATAGCCCTCGCCTCTTCACTATATACTATCTGCTTTGCTGACATCTTAATTTACCTCCAAAATAATGTTTCTACTCAATTATTCCAAGTATATCGTCTGCCCTTAGAATTAAATGCTCCTCGCCTTCAATCTTGATTTCTGTACCTGAATACTTTCCGAAAAGCACCTGATCTCCTGCCTTTACCTCAATCGGCTCCCTCTTACCATTTTCAAGGAGTTTCCCAGAGCCAACAGCTATAACCTTCCCCCTCTGTGGTTTTTCCTTTGCAGTATCGGGGATGATGATTCCGCCGCCGCTCTTGGCATCCTCCTCAAGCCTCTTAACAATAATCCTGTCAAATAAAGGTCTGATCTTCATTACACTTCACCCCCTTTCAAAAACATTTAGATATTTTATGTTATAAAGATATATAATATCCTTATTTGCCTTTGTCAAGCTAAGTATAAAAAATTTATGAGCATGATAATTGAATGGATTCAATATGTGCTGATACTCTTATTCATAAAGGTTATAAATCTATTTCCATTCAAGATTTCTCTTAAAATGGGAAGATTTATAGGGCTCCTCCTCTATCTCTTTGATGCGAGGCATCGTAATGTGGCAATAAATAATTTAATGGCATCGTTTCCTGAAAAAAGCAGAGATGAAATCAAAAGAATTGGGAGGGAGTCTTTCGGAAATATCGGCTCAACTGTCGCAGAGATGGCGAGGGTCTTTAAGGGCGGGAGGGAGTGGATTGACGGGGCTGTAAGATTTGAGGGGAGGGAAAATGTTGAGAATGCCCTTAAAAAAGGGAAAGGGGTGCTTGCAGTCACAGCCCATATAGGCAACTGGGAGGTAGGAGCCCTTGCGTCTGCAAGGGATTTGAGGCTTAATTTTGTGGTAAGGCCTCTGGATAATAGATTTATAAACAGGCTTATATATAAATTGAGGACAGCTTTTAACAGCGGGGTTATTGCGAAAAAAAGTGCAATAAGGGAGATATTGAGATGTCTTAATAAAAATGAGATAGTTGCAATACTTATGGATCAGAATACAGGACGTGAAGAAGGGGTATTCGTGGACTTCTTTGGAAGGAAGGCATGCACAACCCCTGTCGTAGCCCTCCTTAGTCTTAGAACCGGCGCCCCTGTTATTCCTGCATTTACTATAAGAGAGGGAGACGGGAAGTTTAAGATGATTATTGGCGAGGAGATAGAGGTTGTTCCCTCAGGAGATAATCAAAGAGATATTGAAAGATATACGGCAATCTTTACAGGGGCGATAGAATCAATTATCAGGAAATATCCTGACCAGTGGTTCTGGCTTCACAGAAGATGGAAAACGAAACCAGAATAAAATACATAATTAGCGGGTTTATCTAATAACATCGTATACTTAAAAAATCTAATAACATCGTAAACTAATTTACATCGTCTAAACTTCTTCCAAAAACTTTTTGGAGGAGGTAAAGGCGATGAAGAATCAAAATGAATATGAAAAACGCTGTAA
>JACQBS010000043.1 GCA_016194325.1 Nitrospinota bacterium
CAGAAGGGATTAACAACAAGATAAAGAGGCTAAAGCATATGGCCTACGGCTATAGAGATGTTAAATACTTCTTACTCAAGATACATCAGCATTGTGGACTGCTTGACCCTAAGTTTTCAACTTAAATACGAAAGAGGGAAAAGAAATGGCCTTCTGGCGCGAAGGCATTCAAAAGGTTTATATACCGTTTTTGTATGCCAAGCCAATCTACAGTTATATAGCCTTTATAGATAACAATAGCAATGAGGTAATTAGAGTTAAAAAAGGCTCGGATGATTCTATTGCTGCAGCAGCCGAAGGAGAGCTAAGAAGTTTATCGGATGAATTGATTTTTAAAGGGATATTCAAGCTTGATTATGGCAAGACATATTTATCCCGCTCCGACGGTTTAATAGAAATGGTGACGCCTGTCTATCATCTAAATCAGAAAAAAGGGATGATTGAATTGGAGATGAAGATGGATGAAATATATTCAATTGTTGCACCTATGAAATACGGGGAGAAGAAACATACCATGCTTTTTACAGATAAAGGTAATTTATTATTCTGCACAAGGGGTTTGACTGAGGAGCATCATAAGGGGGAGATAGATTATATCCTGAAAAATCCCTCAGATGGTTATACAGAGATAGCTGAGAGCCACGGCGAGAAGAATATACTTATGTCAATGAACTCTCTGAAGTTACACGGAGAGAGGTGGCTCGTGGCAATGGAATCTACTACTGATGAGATTACAGAACGGATAAAGGAATTTGAGCAGCAGAAAAAAAGACTGATAATATTCCTCATTCTGATTGGCATAGTTGTTTTGTCTTACCTTTTTAAAATCATTTTAGACAAGGCACAACATGAGAAATCTTTAGAGAATCTGAATAATGAGCTAAATATTGCAAATAAAAAGCTTGTAGATGTAGATAAACAGAAGACAGAATTTTTAAATATCGTTGCCCACGATTTAAGAACCCCGCTGACATCTATCAGGTCTTATACAGAGATGCTCCTCACTAATAAAGACAAACCTGATATGAGCCATATGTTAGACAATTTCATTAATGCAATATCACATGAGGGTATCAGGCTTGAGAATCTTGTGAATGAATACCTTGACATGGCAAAGATAGAATCAGGGACGATGACATTCAATAAGTCTCCTGTGGATATAAAGATGTTAATTAACTGGTCAATTGAAACATTCCGTGGAGAGGCAATGGCAAAGGGGATAAATATAAATTTTCCCCTGCATGAGAATATACCGCTCACTACAGCTGATGAAGGTAAGCTAAGTCAGGTTATATCTAACCTCCTGTCCAATGCTGTTAAATTCACACCGAGGGGCGGGGCAATTACGGTATCAGCCGGAAGAAAAGAGGACTATTTAGAGGTATATGTAGAGGATACGGGTCCTGGTATTCCTAATGGATACAAGGAAAGAATATTTGAAAAGTTTTTTCAAGTAGAAAGCGGAGGAGAGAGGGTCAAGAAGGGGGTAGGACTTGGACTCCCGATTGTTAAATTTATAGTGGAGCAGCACGGGGGAAAAGTATGGGTTGAAAGTGATATGGGAAAGGGTGCAAAGTTTTTATTTACTTTGCCGATAGAACAAAAAGGTTCTATCTCCACTGTTCTATAAGCTCTTCAATGGTGTAATCGCCGTCAATAATCTGCTGTATCATTGATTTGGCTGCCGGCGGGTCAGCCTTTGCTTCTTTTATTTTTATGAGCTTATCCGCATTTTTCAGGAAGCCGTCTACAACATCAGGGGCAAACTGTTTTTCCCTCTGCTCCTTTATATAGTCAATCGCCTTTTCAACCGGCCATGCAGCTTTATATACCCTCTCGGATGTAAGTGCGTCAAAGACATCCGTAACAGATACTATCATCCCTGAAAGCGGAATATCTTTGCCCTTTAATTTCAGAGGATAACCGCTGCCATCCCATCTCTCATGGTGGCTGACTGCAATCTCTTTGGCAAGCTCAAGGATGGAGATGGACGTTCCGCTCAAAATCTTACTGCCTATGATTGTATGAAATTTTATGATTTTAAATTCGTCATCTGTCAATTTACCGGGCTTCAGCAGTATGCTGTCAGGTATGCCTATCTTTCCCACATCGTGCATCGGCGATGCATATTTCATCATAACCCTCTCTTCCCTGCTCATTTCAATCTCTCCTACCATAAGGTCAACATAGTCTACTATCCTTTCAATATGCTTTCCTGTCTCATTATCCCTGAATTCCGCTGCCTTGCCGAGCCTTATTATAATCTCAATCTGGGATTGCTCCAGCATCTTAACCTTCTCAAGGAGATTCCCCTGCATGATGTCTAATGACCTGTTTAAAAGCTCGTCATGCTCCTTTAATTTGAGCATGTTATAGACCCTTGTCTTGAGCTCGTCCATGAAGAACGGCTTTGTTACATAATCATCTGCCCCCTGGGAAAGTGCGTTCACAATATTCTGCTGGTCGGAGAATGACGAAATGACAATTATCGGAAAGTAATTTTTCTCCCGCCTCTCCTTTAGCCTGTTTAACACCTCAAAGCCATTCATTACAGGCATCATCAAATCAAGGAGTATCAGATCAGGAAACCCATCCTTTTCTATCATGTCAAGGAGTTCCTTTCCATCCAGAGCCTTTTTAATGACAATGTTTGTCTCGCTGCTGAAAATATTTTCTATGAGATTTACATTGGTGAGAATATCATCAGCAACATAAATTCTTCTTTGCATTACTCCTCCAAAAACCTAATGAAACCACAGATTAACACAGACTCATTAAAAACGGTTCAAACAGTTTAAAAAATCTGTGGTTGCTTTTATAATTTCCTTACATGAACCACGTTAGATATTTGCTATTGAATGGAAATAATCCCATTGAATACTTATTATCTAACGGGATGGACATTTTTTCATTATCCTATCATATGAATAAGCAACGAGCAATGAGCAATTGGTCTTGTGTATTGACATCAGGAATATTTTGGCATAATATTATTTTATAATATAACTTAAAAAACAGAGGTTCAAATGAAAGAGGCGATAAGGTATTTGGATAATGCAAAGGATATATTAAGTAAGTCTAAAATTGAAGATAATAAGTATGTAGACCTTAAGTATGTTAAGTCGGCATGCGGAGTGGCTTATCTTGGTATATTAAAGGCTGTTGATGAATACCTGTTAAAGAAAAGATTTATGGAAAAGAATCTCCCAAAGTCAGTAGATGCTTATAGAGAGATGCTAAAAAAGCATCTTACTGTGCATAATGGTAAACTGCTTAGGGAGTTTGAGGATATCTATGCCGAATTACATATTGCAGGATATTATAGAGGACTATTAAGGCATACGGATACGGTAAAAGCCGTATTAAATGCTGCAAAAAAGTTTGTTGAGAAGATAAAATAAAAGATTATCGGTTTATGGCAAAAATTCCTTTTTATAAAATGAATGGCAGCGGGAATGATTTTATCCTGATTGATAACCGCAAAGGTTTGGTCAATGGAGATGTGGGTAATTTTGCAAAAATGGTCTGCAGGAGAGGATTTTCAGTAGGTGCTGATGGACTGATTTTAATAGAGTCTTCGGATAGGGTTGATTTTAAATGGAGGTTTTATAATTCTGACGGCAGTGAGGCAGAGATGTGCGGAAACGGCGGGAGGTGTGCTGCAAGGTTTGCATATATCCATAAGATTGCAAAGGAGAATCTCTCTTTTGAAACAAAGGCAGGTATTATAAAGGCAGAGGTAAAAGGAAGAAAGGTTAAACTTGCCATGGTAGAGCCAAAAGACTTGAGAAGGAATATTGAGATACCAGTTGATGAAAGGGTAAGGGTTTTATCCTTTATAAATACAAATGTCCCTCACGCTGTTAAAATTGTTTCAAGTGTAGAAAATTTTGATGTTGTTGGGATAGGGAGAAAAATTAGGTATCATAAAGAGTTTCAGCCTGCAGGGACTAATGTGGATTTTGTCCAGATAATGGATGAGCACAATATTTTGATGAGAACTTATGAAAGAGGGGTAGAGGACGAAACACTGGCATGCGGGACAGGTGCAGTAGCAAGTGCCTTAATATCATCCCTTGGCGGGAAGGTGAAATCACCTGTGGCAGTTAAGACTAAGGGTGGTGAAATCTTAAATATATATTTCAGAATTGACCATACTGGATTCAAGGATGTGTATCTGGAAGGGGATACGGCGGTTGTGTATAATGGCGAACTGTGGGAGGAGGGATATTAATTCAGGAGAGTCAAAGTATCAAAGTATCAGAGTATCAGAGTTTAAAGACTTTGACACTTTGACACTTTGACACTTTGATACTATGACAATATGTTTAAAGGCTCTTTTGTAGCAATAGTAACTCCATTTAAAAATGGAAAGATAGATGAAAAGGCTTACTCTGACCTTATTGAGTTTCAGATAAGAGAGGGGACTCAGGGGATTGTTCCATGCGGGACAACAGGCGAGTCAGCAACACTCACTCATCAGGAGCATGAGAGGGTTATTGAGCTTACAATGGAGATTGTCAATAAAAGGATTCCTGTTATTGCAGGGACAGGCTCAAATTCTACTTCAGAGGCAATAATGCTTACAAGACATGCGAAGGATGCAGGTGCAGATGCCGCCCTTTTAATCACGCCATATTATAATAAGCCTACACAGGAGGGATTGTATCAGCATTATAAGGCAATAGCTGAATCAGTAAATATACCCCAGTTCCTGTATAATGTCCCCGGCAGGACAGGTGTGAATATGCTTTCTGAGACTGTTGGACGTCTTTCAAAGGTAAAAAATATTATAGGCATAAAAGAGGCAACAGGGGATATGAGGCAGGTCAGTGATGTAATTGCACTTTGCGGAGACAATTTTATTGTCCTGTCAGGTGATGATTTTACTACATTCCCTTTACTGACAATAGGCGGGATGGGTGTTATATCAGTCACTGCAAATGTTGCCCCGAGAGATGTGGCAAATATGTGCAATGAGTTTTTTAAAGGGAATATAAACAGGGCAAAGGAATTTCACTACAAAATGAGGCAATTGAATGATGCCATGTTTTATGAGACGAATCCCATACCTGTCAAGACTGCACTCTCTTTAATGGGGAAGGTCTCAGGCGAGATGAGGCTGCCACTTTATCAAATGTCTGAAAAGAATTTGGAGAGGCTTAAAGGCGTAATGAAGGGATATGGGTTAATATGATTAAAGTAATTGTGACTGGCGCTGCGGGAAGGATGGGGAACCGGATAATAAGTATTATAAATGAGACAGAGGGTATAAATCTTGTCGGTGCTACTGAAAAGAGAGGTTCAAAATCTATCGGTAAAGATTCGGGTGAATTAGCCGGAATAGGGAAAAATAACATCTCTATTTCGGATGATATTACAGAGATTATAAAAGGGTGCGATGTCATTATTGATTTCACATCCCCTGCCTCATCATTGGAAAATCTCTATGCTGCAGCAGAGGAGAAGAAGGCAATAGTTATCGGGACTACCGGTTTCTCTGATGAACAATTAAAAAAAATAAGAGACCTGTCAAAGGAGATAAGGTGTATCCTTTCACCAAATATGAGTGTTGGTGTAAATGTTATGTTCAAGGTAATAAGAGATATGGCAAATATACTTGCTGATGAATATGACATTGAGATAATTGAGGTGCATCATAGATTTAAAAAAGATGCACCAAGCGGGACAGCAATGAGGATGGCTGAGATTATAGCCGATTCTGTTAAGAGGAATTTATCAAAGGTTGCCGTGTATTCAAGGAAAGGCGATATTGGCGAGAGAAAGAAAGAAGAGATAGGAATACAGACAATAAGGGCGGGGGATATTGTAGGTGAGCATACCGTCATGTTTGGCGGGCTTGGCGAGAGGCTTGAGATTACTCATAAGGCGCAGAGCAGGGATAATTTTGCAAGGGGTGCCGTAAAGGCGGCACTGTGGATTGTTGGCATGCCGCATGGAATTTATGATATGCAGGATGTACTTGGATTGAGATAAGAACAAAAACCTGATTTTAGACAGGATATACATGATAAAACAGGATAAAAAATATTTAAAAATTAATCCTGTTAATCCTGTCAAGTTTTTATAATTTACATGGGCAAAAATTTTTGTGAGACAGGCTCATATTTATTTGTAAGTGTAAAAGATATAAATTCGCCAGTTCAACAATGAAGTGCAACACTTGGGAAGCAGAAAGGAGAAATGCTATCCTAAGTGTCTATGACAAAACGATACAATCACCTAACCTTGTCTGAAAGAGATCAAATTACGATAATGCTGTATGAGGG
>JACQBS010000041.1 GCA_016194325.1 Nitrospinota bacterium
AGCTTTTTTGTTTGAATCTGTTTCATGGCTATACTCCTTTCTTTGTTTTAGGTTTAAACCAACTCGTTATTCTAAAACAGAAAGAGTATAGCCTCTTTTTTAGAGCTTAACTACTTTCTATAATATAGCAAGCTTTGTGGTTAGTTTTTCCTATACAATAAAAATATACTAACTTTAATAATGCGAGACTGTCAATAATATTTGACTTTTTAATAAATAGGTTATAGGTTATAAGTCATAGGTTTTAAACCTAATTACCTAACACCTATCACCTAAATTAAAGGGAGGGGTTTTTATGGCATGGCAAGATGATTTTCAGATGAAAAAGGGCCCGGAAGGGCAGTATGAAATGCCTCAGTTTAAGATTCCAAAGATAAACCTGCCAAAGATAAGCTTCTCTGCGTCCCTTATCATATTCATTATCATAATCCTCTGGCTGGTATTTGGCGGCTATTATATTGTAGAGCCTGATGAGAAGGGGGTTGTCTTAAGATTCGGCAGTTATGTCAGGACTACCGATTCGGGATTTCATTTAAAATTTCCCCCGCCTATAGAGAAGGTCTATACACCAAAGGTTACAGAGGTTAAAAGGACAGAGGTGGGATTCAGGATTGAAGACCCGGGACCCCCGGCAAGATACAGGGATGCCCTTGAGGAATCACTCATGCTGACAGGGGATGAAAATATAATTGACCTTGATGTCGTCGCACAATACAAGATAATAGACCCTGTTAAATATCTATTTAATGTAAGGGGGCCTGCCGCTACTGTAAAGGCTGCTGCCGAGGCTGCAATAAGGGAGATTATAGGCAAATACAAGATAGATGAGGCACTGACTGAAGGTAAATTTATGATACAGGAAGAGACGAGGACTTTGCTCCAGAAGATACTGGACAGATACGACTCAGGCCTTCAGATAGTAGCCCTTCAGCTTCAGGATGTCCATCCACCACAGCAGGTGAGGGATTCATTTAAGGATGTAGCAAGTGCAATGGAGGATAAAAATAGATTAATAAATGAGTCGCAGGGATACAGAAATTCAATAATACCTGAGACAAGGGGAAAGGCATCTCAGATTATAAAAGTGGCAGAGGGTTATAAAGAAGAGAGGATAAACCATGCGAAGGGTGATGCAGAGAAGTTTACATCCATACTGCAAGAATACCGCAAGGCAAGGGATGTAACAAGGAAGAGGCTCTACATAGAGACAATGGAAGAGGTTCTCACAGGTATAGATAAATATATTATTGAAGGAAAGACATCAGGTGTTCTCCCGCTTTTACCTCTGGACACCCTGAAACAGGTTCAAGGGAGGAGTCAAGCAAGGGTTCAGGGAAAGGAGGAAAAGCCATGAAAAAAATTCTATTATTGCTCATCGGAGCATTTTTAATATTCTTTCTCTTTTTAAATCCTTTTTTTATTGTATATCAGACCCAGCAGGTGATATTAACCCAACTGGGCAAACCGATGAAAACAATCTATGAGCCCGGACTCTATTTTAAGGTTCCAATGCTGCAGGAGACCCGTTACTTTGACAACAGACTATTAGATTATGATGCCTCACCTGCCGAGATACTCACAAAGGATAAAAAGAACCTCGTTGTAGATAACTATGCAAAATGGAGGATAAAGGACCCGTTAAAGCTCATGCTCACTGTAAAAGATGAGATAGGTGCACAAGCAAGGCTTGATGATATTATATATTCAGAATTGAGGATAGAGCTTGGAAGACATACACTCCATGAGGTATTGTCAGAGACGAGGGGAGAGATAATGGAGACCGTAACAAAAAGGACCAATGAAAAATTTATTGATTACGGCATAGAGGTAAGGGATGTGAGGATAAAGCGTGCCGATTTGCCAACTGAGAATGCAAAGGCAATATACGGCAGGATGCAGGCAGAGAGGGACAGGATTGCAAAACAGTATCGCTCTGAAGGGTCGGAGGAGGCAACGAAGATAAGGGCGGAGACTGACAGAGAGAAGGTTGTGCTTCTGGCAGAGGCTTATAAGGAGGAGCAGAAAATCAAGGGAGAGGGGGAAGCGTTGGCTATAAAGATATATGCAGATGCCTTCCAGTCAGACCCTGAATTTTATACATTCACACGTTCACTTGAGGCTTATAAAAGGTCTCTTAAAGATAAAACCACAGTCATCTTATCTCCCGAATCAGATTTTTTAAAATACATGAAATAAGAGGGTTCAAGGATTTGAGGGTTCAAGGGTTCAAGAAAATAATCACTTGAATCCTTGACCCCTTGACCCCTTGAATCCTTCATTTTTTATGCAAAAGATACCATTAAACCTTGCAAAATCCGGAATGAGGCTGGCAAAGGCAGTATTTAATGAAAAAGGATTAGTCCTCTGCGGTGAGGGGGTGGAGTTAAGCGAGGCACTTATATCTCGCCTGTCAAATCTAAATATTAACAAGATAACAGTAGAGGGGCATCCTGTTGATACAGGCGTAGAAGAGAAACCTCTTGAAGAGCAGCTAAAGGATTTAGAAAAGAGATTTGAAAAGGTGAAATCAGACCCTCTTATGAAGATGATAAAGGATACGATTGAAAGACAAATCAGGGAAAGGATGAGGACAAACATTTAGTTGGCCACAGATGAACGCAGATTAACACAGAAAAAAACACAAAAGAATAAAAACCTAAAATTAGACAGGATATACAGGATTAACAAAAGGAGGAAATTGCTTTTAATTTTATCCTAACTATCCTGTTAATCATGTCTAAATATTTTTTAGCAGTGAAAGTCTGTGGCAAAAAATTATGAGTATAGAGAAGAACAAGGTCAGAAGAAAGATTGAAGAACTAAAAAACCTACCGACACTGCCGGGTGTAATTCGGAAAATCAGCCTGATGGTTGAGAGCCAGAATACATCTGCTGAAGAGGTTGGGAAGATAATCTCAAAAGACCAGATTCTGTCTGCAAAAGTTTTGAGGCTTATAAATTCCGCATTTTATGGATTTCCCGGCAGGATATCTTCTATAACCCACGGGCTTGTCCTCCTCGGCTTCAGCGTGGTCAAGGGGCTTGTCTTAAGCACATCAATCTTTGACATAATGATAAGCAAGGGAATGGCTGACCTATGGAAGCATTCCGTTGGGTGTGCAACAGTTGCAGGTATCATCGCAAGGAAATTAAACCAGCCTGAGCCTGAGGAGGTATCAACTGCAGCCCTCCTCCACGATTTTGGAAAGGTTGTCCTTAAATTAGAATTGCCTGAAGAAGCGGCGGCGGCTGAAAAGATTGTTCAGGAGAAAAATATCCCAATCTATGAGGCCGAGAATGAGGTATTTGAATTCACACATTCCACTGTTGGAAACTGGCTCTGTGAAAAATGGAATCTGCCGAAAACTCTCTCTGCCCCGATTACATATCACCATCAGCCCTCTCTCTCAAGGCTTGCACCTCGTCAGACTGCCATGGTTCATTTGTCGGATATTTTAATCAAAGCAAAGGGATTCGGGTTTGGCGGCGATATGCTTGTCTCACAGATAGACAAGACAGCATTGGAGAGCCTGAAGATTACACCACAGATTTTAGAAGATATAATAATTAATATGGACGGAGGACTTGATGATATTGATGAGTCCATGTTTTCTGCCGGCAGTGAACAGTAAGGATTAAACCCAAAAAAATTCGTGCATTATTTAGGTTAAACTGTGAGTGAAAATAAAAAAAGAATCCTCATCATAGAAGATGACACTTCAACAGCAGAATTGATGCAGGCCACACTTAATAAAAAGGGATTTCTTGCCTACAGTGTAAAAGACATCAGAAAGGCACTGGACACAATATACAATGAACCTCCTGATTTGATAATTGTAGATATTGATATGCCATCTATTGGGGGGGATGACCTGTGTAAGAAACTAAAGGGTGATACAGTATATGGACACCTCCCTATCATACTCCTTATTCCGTCAGGCCCATCAGGGAGCAAAATAGACTGGGACTCAATACCTGCAGATGACTATCTCATAAAGCCTGTCAGCCCAGATGAATTAAATCTCAGGGTCTCCCTCTCTTTTTCAAGGGCTAATAGGGAGCTTGATGCAAACCCGCTCACACGGCTTCCGGGCAACAACTCCATTATTAAAGAGATTCAGAAAAGGATTGATGCCGGTGATAAGTTTGCACTGGCATATATAGACCTTGACCATTTCAAGGCATACAATGATAAATATGGTTTTTCCAGAGGGGATGAGATTTTAAGAATGACAGCCCGTGTTGTAACAAATTCCATCAGGGAATTAAACCGCTCTGATGCGTTTGTCGGGCATGTGGGTGGAGATGACTTTGTATTTATTGTGCCGTCAAAATTATCAGATGATGCTTGTAACAAGATAATAAAATATTTTGACCTCATAATTCCTACCTTCTACGATGAAGATGACAGGGTGAGGGGTTATATTGACTCCACTAACAGAAAGGGTGGTAAGGAGAGGTTCCCCCTTATGACCATCTCAATAGCAGTCGTAACAAATGAGAAGAGAAAAATCAAGCACCTCGGAGAGGCGAGTGCAATCGCCGCAGACCTAAAAAAACATGCAAAATCTATAGCGGGGAGCATATTTGTAAAGGATTTAAGGGGTGAGAAGGCAAAAGGTTAGGTGAATAGGAAATTCTCATCGTTTCACCTATTCACCTTTATTAGGTAGTCTTTTTTGCTTCAGATTTTGCCTCTGATTCATCCAGTTTTGCGGTAGTCTCAACCTCGTCCTGTATTTCCTTTGATGCCTTTTTGAAATTCCTTATACCCTTCCCCAGTCCTGCACCAATCTCGGGAAGCTTACCTGCACCAAATATTATCAGGACAATAACCAGAATAACTATCAACTCAGGCATTCCAATTCCAAACATAAAACCTCCATTTCAAAATCATATCATCTCATCTATGTGGTGTCAAATTCATCAGTCTTCATCCTTTCAAAAATCTTGTCCACTATCCTCATCAATTCTTTTGCAGTAAATGGTTTATTTATATAATCAAAAGAACCGAGGTTTATCGCCTCCAGATATGTATCAATATTACCATAGGCTGTCATCATAATAACATGCTGTTTTGAATCTTTCTTCTTTATCCTCCTGATAAGTTCAATGCCGTCTATCTTATCCATCTTCAGGTCTGTTATAATCAGATCAAACTTTCTCTTCCGCAGCTCTAATAATGCAGTCTCACCATTGCAGGCGGTCTGGACAAAAAAGCCATCACCTGTAAGTATCTTTGCGAGTCCATCCCTCGTAAAATCCTCGTCATCTACTATTAAAATAGAGCCTCTGTCCATAAAACCCCTATGATTGAAAATTGAATATTGAATATTGAAAAATAAATATTCCTCGAATCGCCAATCTTCAATAGTCAGTCTTCAATCCTTTTTCACTGGCAGCATTACAGTTACCTCACACCCTTTTCCTTCTTCACTATTGACGGCAATTTCGCCATTATGCAGTTCAACAAACCTTTTTGCCACTGCCAGCCCCATTCCCATACCATCAGCCTCTGTAGAAAAGAATGGTTCAAATACCCTTTCAATATTCTTCTTTGATATGCCATGCCCGCTATCAAGAAACCTGATACTGATGAATTCTCCTCTTGGATTACGATGTAAGCTGATGGTGGCTGTAAATTCCCCTCCGTCCGGCATCGCATGTATAGAGTTCTCAATAATATTTCTAAAGGACTGCTTTATCCTCCTTACATCTATATAAACCCTTTTTAAATCCTTTTCATAGTTTTTTAATACCTTTACCTTCCCCTTTTTCATCTGATCTTCAAAAGTGTCTATTATACCGCTGACAACATCTGTTATTGCCCATTCCTTTAATTCAAGTTTAACAGGTTTTGAATAATCTAAAAGCTCCTGAATGATGAAGTCCATATCACCTGTAAAACTTCTCAGATTTTTTAGTATATCAAGACTCAACCCCTTCTTCTTTGCCTCAAGCTCCAGAAGGTCTATACCTGTAAGTATATTCTGGAGAGGATTCCTGACCTCATGAGTCACGCCTGCAACTATCTCACCCAGTGCCGCAAGTTTCCTTGAACCCTCCATCTGCCTCTCCAATCTCTTTTTTTCCGTGACATCCTTCATGTAATAGACCACCTGCTCTATTTTACCTTTTTTCCCCTTTACAGGAAAAGCCGATACCTCAAGCTCAACCGATGTCCCATCCTTCAATCTCCTCATACGGGTATAATTCACAGGCTCACCTGTATCAAAGGTCTTCGCCACATTGCATCCCTCACACCTCTTCCCGCCTTCTTCAAAGGCAATATAACATCTCTTCCCTATAAAATCTACCGGCGAGCTGCCGAAATATTTTGGGACACTTTTATTAATATTCTGTATTGTAAAATTCCTGTCTATCAGACAGATACCGTCTGTTATGGCATCAAAGATCGCATGCAGCTTAAAATTGGAATTTTTTATAATCTCCATCATCCTGTTCTTCTTTGTTATATCCCTTATTACAGACCTTGTCCCGACAGCCTTCCCGTTTTTATCGTATATAACTGTTGCATTTATGCTCACATCCATTACATCTCCATTCTTCTTTACAAACTGCAGTTCCAGCCCCTTTATCTCTCCACTGCGGAACAGCTTTTCCATTGCCTTCTTTCCTGCCTTTCTTGACTCCTCAGTCTGAATATCAAATACAGATTTCCCTATCAACTCTTCCTTTGAATATCCGAGCATCTCCGTCTCGGTCATGTTGCACTCAATTATTATCCCCTTTTTATTTATTGTGTGGTACATATCGGGGGCATTTTCGTATAGGTCATAGTACCTCTCCTCTGATTCCATCAGTCTCTCATTTAATCTGTTTATCTCTTTTAGTGTGCTGTCTAATTTTTCTTTTAGTTCCTTCAATTCATCAGAACCTGTCTCTTTCATAAAATGCCCTTTAAATTTGATTTTGTGTTAAAATATATATCAATGTTTGCGTCCAGTCAAGCACCGATAGATAATGTGTTAGTAAAAGTGAAAGTGAAAGTGACTTACACTTACACTTACACTTAATTATAGAGGAGATTAATATGCCGGAATTAAGAAAAGACCCGATTGTCGGAAGATGGGTCATTATATCTACAGACAGGGGTAAAAGGCCGACAGATTTCACTGTCCCCCCGCCAAAGGAAAATAGCAAATTCTGTCCATTCTGCTACGGCAACGAAGATAAAACACCACATGAAGTCCTTGCATACCGCCCTGACGGTTCACATGCAAATACTGCAGGATGGAAACTGAGGGTTGTGCCGAATAAGTTTCCTGCCCTCCAGATAGAAGGGGGGCTGGACAAGGTTGGAGAGGGTGTCTTTGACAAAATGAACGGGGTTGGTGCCCACGAGGTAATCATAGAGACCCCAAATCACAAGTCAACACTGGAGAATATGTCGGTAAAGGAGATTGAGGATATTTTCTGGGCATTCAGGGACAGGACAATGGATTTAAGGAAAGACAAGAGATTTAAATATATCCTTATATTCAAGAATCACGGGCAGGAGGCAGGTGCATCCCTTGAACATACCCACTCCCAGCTCATAGCCCTCCCGATTATACCAAAACTTGTCGGAGAGGAAATAGACGGCTCTTTGAATCACTATAAGTTCAAGGAAAGATGCATATACTGCGATATCATACGGCAGGAGTTGTCTGACAGGAGCCGTGTAATAATTGAAAATAGAGATTTTATCACCATATCACCATTTGCCCCAAGATTCCCCTTTGAGACATGGATACTCCCGAAGGCTCATGACTCGTCATTTGAAGATGCCCAGAAACATGAGCTTGAATTCCTTTCAGTAATTTTGAAGGATACGCTTTTAAGGATGGGGAAGATACTTAATCACCCTCCTTATAACATGGTAATCCACACATCTCCTCTTGCGGAACAGCATAATGAATACTACCACTGGCATATAGAGATAATGCCGAAACTGACACAGGTGGCAGGTTTTGAGTGGGGGACAGGATTTTACATAAATCCCACACCTCCTGAAACAGCAGCAAAATATTTAAAAGAGGCGGAGATATAAGCAGTAGAGGTAGTAGGCAGTAGGCAGTTTTTTTTCTGCTTACTCCTTACTGCTTACTGCATACTTTCTTTTGTGAGGACTCATGAAGATATTATTTGCATCTCCTGAGATAGTCCCATTTGCAAAGACAGGCGGGCTTGCCGATGTATCAGGGGCATTGCCAAAGGCACTTGAAAAACTCGGTGAGGATGTAACTGTCATAATGCCGAAGTACAGAACAGTGGATGATAAAAAATTTGGCTTAGAGTACACAGGCAAAAATATCCAAGTCCCCATCTCAAATAGGATTGAAGAGGCAAAAATTTACAAAGGCTACATTAATTCAGGGGCAAGGGGCAAGGGGCAAGGGGCAAGTAAAGATATACCTATCTATTTCATAGACAAAAAAGAATATTACGACAGGCAATATCTATATGGAACTCCGCAGGGGGATTATCCTGATAATGCAGAGAGGTTTATATATTTTGATAGGGCTATCCTTGAAACCTGCAAAACAATAGGGCTTAAGCCTGATATTATCCACTGTAATGACTGGCAAACCGGCATGGTGCCTGTATATTTAAAGACACTCTATAAAGATGACCTTTTTTTTAAAGATACTTCAACCCTTTTCACTGTCCACAATCTCGGCTATCAGGGATTATTCTGGCATCTTGATATGCACCTTACAAACTTAGGATGGGATATATTCAGCCCTGATGGGATTGAGTTTTATGGAAAGATGAACATACTCAAGGGGGGACTTGTATATTCAGACGCCATCACAACAGTCAGCAAGACCTACAGTCAGGAGATACAGACAAAAGAGTATGGCTGTGGGCTTGACGGGGTGTTAAGAAAAAGAAAAGATGACCTCTATGGCGTAATAAATGGTATTGACTACGAGGAATGGAATCCTGCAACAGATAAATATCTATCAGCAAAATATTTAAAAGAAAATTTATCAGGAAAATGGGATTGCAAGAAAGACCTGCTCAATATCTACGGACTAAAGGCATCCAAAGAGGTGCCTGTCCTGAGTGTTATATCCCGTCTGGCTGACCAGAAGGGGTTTGACCTGATAGCAGAGATTATGGATGACTTAATGAAGCTTGATGTCCAGTTTATACTCCTCGGTACAGGAGAAGATAAATACCACAAATTATTTGAAGACATTGGAAAGAAATATCCTTCAAAGGCAGGTATAAAAATAGGCTTTGATAATGCACTATCTCATAAAATAGAGGCAGGGGCGGATATGTTTCTCATGTCTTCAAGATATGAGCCTTGCGGGCTTAATCAGCTTTACAGCCTCAAATATGGAACCATACCGATTGTGAGGGGAACAGGGGGGCTGAACGATACAATTGAAAATTATAATCCTGTCAGGAGAAACGGCAATGGTTTCAAATTTACGGAGTATTCCTCAATGACACTCCTTTCTACTATAAAAACGGCTTTAGATCTTTACAGAGACAAATCAGAGTGGAATAGACTGATGATAAATGCAATGGGTGAAGACTTCTCATGGAACCACTCGGCAAAGGAGTATGTGGAACTTTACCGAAAGGTAATAAATAAAAGAATAAAAAATAAATTTTAACCACAGAGACGCAGAGGCACAGAGAGAGACAAAAGCAAAAAAGATTAAGGAGAAAGGGAGAAGATGGAGAAGAAAAAATAATTTTATTTTCTTAATTCTCCTTTCCTTTATTTCTCCCTATTGTTTTCTTCTGTGTCTCCGTGCCTCTGTGGCAATTTTTTATAATTTCCTTATGAGGGCAGTTAAATCAAAATCATACAGAAGGGGAAGAATAGCCGACATACAAAAGGTCAGCGGGGAAAATTGGCTTGAAATCTTAAGTGAGGTAGGCAGGATAGCCGCACTGACATTAGAATTGGAGACAAGGCTCAATCTGATAGTTGAGCTAATTGCCAGGCAAACAGGGTCGGATGCCTGCTCCATACTCCTCATGGATGAAGATAGAGAGAATCTCGTATTGAAGGCAACAAAGGGGCTTAATCCAATGTCAATCAATAAGGTCATACTCAAGGCAGGAGAGGGTATTACTGGACTGACTGCAAAAGAGATGAAGGTAATTGCCTCAAGGAATGCCTTAAATGACCCCCGCTCTGTTTATTTTCCAGAAACATGGGAGGAGAGATTTAAATCTGTGCTGTCAGTTCCCATTATGGATAAAAATGACTGCATAGGGGTCATATATACACAGACTATAAGTGAAAAGGACTACACTGAAAATGACATAAGGCTTCTTACTACCATAGCAAACAACATCTCATGGATGATAAAAAATGCCCAGTTGTATGAGGAGGCACGACAAAAGATAGCAGAATTGTCCATCCTTTATGAGATAAGTATGGCAATGCAGACCACTATCAACCTTGACAGATTGTTAAGAATAATTTTAAGCTGTGTTACAGTCGGAAGTGTCCTTGGATTTAACAGGGCGTCACTGTTTCTTGTCAATGAAAAGACAAATACCCTGCAGGGGATGATGGGGCTTGGACCCGATTCAGGAGAAGATGCGAGAGATATATGGAACAAACTCACCGAGATTACAAACCTCTTTCAGTGGCTCACATCTCAGGGTGAGGCACTCGGAAAAAAGGAATCCAGCTTTGATAAATTTATTAAAAGCACAAGAATACCGATTACTCAAGACAGCGGCATACTGGCACTCACCGTCATAGAGAAAAAGCCGTTTAATATTAAAGATGCCCGAAACGACCCAAGGGTAAATAAGGAGCTATTAGATAAGTTAGGTATAAATAGTTTTGCAACAGTTCCAATCATCACGAAAAATCAGGTTCTCGGCACTATAGTTGTAGATAATATCTATACCAGCAGGCCTATAAGGGATGAAGACCTTCAATCACTTGTAAGATTTGCAACCCATGCAGGGTGGGCAATTGAAAATGCAAGGCTCTTTTCTCAGTTAAGGGAAGCAAATAAAGATATCCTGATTGCAGAGCAGCAATTAATACAGTCAGAGAGGCTCTCGGCATTGGGACAGTTAGCGGCAGAGCTTGCACATGAAATAAAAAATCCGTTAGTCACAATCGGAGGATTTGCAAGGAGGCTTTCTGAAAAGACTGATTTCAGCCCTGAAGGGAAAAAATATACCGATATAATTATAAGCGAGGTTGAGAGGGTTGAAAAACTATTAAAGGACATACTTAATTATTCAAGGGATGTCAAACCCACTTTTTCTGATTATAATATAAATACCCTGATAGATGAGGTATTATCATCTTATGAAAGGATATTCAGCGATAGCGGTGTGATTGTGAAAAAAGAATTATCTGTAAACATTTATCCTTTGCACATCGACACCTCTCAAATAAAACAGGTGTTCCTTAATATCCTGTATAATGCAGTAGAGTGTATGACAGGAAAGGGAGGAGTTATAACAATAAAAACCGAACCTCTGTCGGGAGAAGAAGGGGTAACAATCAGTATCAGTGATACGGGTGGAGGAATACCTCCTGAAATACTGGATAATATATTTAATCCCTTCTTTACGACTAAGAGACAGGGGACAGGGCTTGGATTATCTCTAAGCAAAAAGATTATTGAGAGTCACGGCGGGACAATAGGTATAGACAACAGAATAGGCGAAGGGGCTACATTTATTATTACCTTGCCAAGAAGACAGAAATAGTGTCAGAGAGTCAAAGTATCAAAGAGTCAGAGATTAAAGATTTTGACACTATGACACTCTGATACTTTGATACTTTAAAAGCGGAGGTATTATGGAAAAGAAAAGGATACTTGTAGTTGACGATGAGGAAAATATAAGGATACTCTACAGCGAGGAACTTCAGGATGAGGGTTATGATGTAATTGTAGCCTCAAATGCAGATGAGGCAGACATAAAAATAAAGGAATCAAATCCCGACCTGATTACACTTGATATAAAAATGCCCGGAATGGACGGCATTGAACTCTTGAGAAAATTAAGAGAACATGATAAAAATATACCTATAATCATGTGTTCTGCATACAGCGACTATAAACAGGACTTTAGGACATGGGCATCAGAGGCTTATGTAATAAAATCATCCGATATGCTTGAACTTAAGTCAACAATAAGAGAGATACTCAAAAAAGGAAGGAGTAGGGAGTAGGCAGTAGACAGTAAGCAGTAGGAAGTTTTATTTTTTTACTGCCTACTTCTTACTTCATACTGCTTACTTTTATCAAGAGGAGGGTATAAATGACATCTACGCAGTTTAAAACCATATTAATTCCTGTAGACAACTCTGAACATTCAAACCTTGCCATAGACACGGGAATCTCTCTTGCTAAAAAATTCAATTCCACACTAATAGGCAATCATGTATATGCCGCAAGGCTACATGACCAGAGGTTCACACAGATGGAGAGCGGACTACCGCCTGAATATCAGGAGCCTCAGGAATTAGAGAGGCAGAGGAATGTCCATGATTCACTCATAACAAAGGGGCTTCAGATAATATCAGATTCATACCTTGATTATTTTGAAAAAAGGTGCAGGGAGGCAGGTGTCCCTTTCCAGCGTAAGGCGTTAGAGGGGAAGAACTACTCTCAGATTGTAAAAGATATAAGTGAGAATAACTATAACTTAGTGATAATGGGCGCCCTCGGATTGGGCGCATTAAAGAGAAGCGTTATAGGTAGCGTAACATCAAGGGTAGTTAGGAGGTCTAAGAGCAATATCCTTATTGTAAAAAAGCCTATGAATCTGGATAGAAAGATTATTGTGGCTGTTGATGGAAGTCCTCAATCCTTTGCAGCCGTTAAAAATTGTGTCTCCCTTGCAAAGACATTTGACATTCCCCTATTGGCAGTTGCCGTATTTGACCCACAATTTCATATAGTGGCATTCAGGAGTATTGCCGGGGTCCTGTCAGAGGAGGCAGGAAAGCTCTTCAGATTCAAAGAACAGGAGAAGCTCCATGACGAAATAATTGACAAGGGATTGGAAAAGATATATCAGGGGCATTTAGACAACGCAAAAAAAATAGCAAAAGATGAAGGACTTGACATAAATACAGTTCTTTTATCAGGCAGGCCATTTGACAAGATATTGGAGTATATAGAAAAGGAGAATCCTTCACTGGTGGCAGTCGGTAAGCTCGGTTATCACACGGATAACGGACTTGATTTAGGCTCAATGACAGAAAATCTCCTCCTTCAATCACAATGCAATCTCCTTATTGTTACAGAAGGGCACAGGGTAAAAGCAGACAGTCAGCAGTCAACTGTTAACAGTCAGGAGCTGCCGTGGACAAAAGAGGCATTGACCCGTCTTGAAAGGGTGCCTCCCTTTGCGAGAAACATGGCAAAAAAGGCAATAATAGGTTATGCTACAGAGAAAGGGTATAAAGAGATTACTGAGGAGGTTTTGTTAGAGGCAAGGGAAAGGATGGGGATGTAGAAATGGATAATAGTAAATTTATCCCGAGATTAATATTCTGGGAGACAACCAAGGGATGCAACCTGAAATGCCTTCACTGCAGGGCGGTCCCTGAGATGATGACCTCAAAAGAGGATTTATCTACAGAAGAGGGTTTTAAGCTGATTGACCAGATTGTAGAGT
Organism: Nitrospinota bacterium; assembly: GCA_016194325.1. Taxonomy (GTDB): domain Bacteria; phylum Nitrospinota; class Nitrospinia; order UBA9942; family UBA9942; genus UBA9942. The sequence goes on from JACQBS010000041.1 coordinate 13,636, forward strand.
TCTCAAACCCGATACTCGTACTGTCTGGCGGTGAGCCTCTCTACAGGAGGGATATATTTGATTTGGCAACATACGGCATAAACAAGGGGCTGAGACTTTCACTTGCTACAAATGGAACACTGATAGACAGTAAGATGGCAGATAAGATACGGGATACAGGTTTTGCCCGTGTGGCAATAAGCCTTGACGGAGGGAATGCCGCCACGCATGATAAATTCAGGGCAATCCCCGGTTCATTTAAGGCGGCAATTGATGGGATAAAAAATCTGATTGACCGGGGTGTATCTGCACAGATAAATACAACCATCGCAAAACATAACTATAAAGAACTGCCAGAAATCCTGAATTTGGCTTTGAAACTTGGTGTTGACGCTCTACATACATTCCTGTTAGTTCCAGTAGGGTGCGGTGTTGATATTGCCGAAGACCAGATGGTCAGTGCGGATACCTATGAAGAGATACTCAACTGGTTTTATGACCAGTCAAAGCTTCACCCGATTGATCTAAAGGCTACATGCGCCCCCCATTATTTCAGGGTAAGGGCAGAGAGGATACTATCGGAGAAAAAGGCAGGTCTCAAGCCTACACCTTTTATACCGCACGGCACGAGATTAAAGGCAGGCCATGTTGATAAGGTAACAATACCTAAATCCGCAGGCACAACGGTAAAGGCATCTACACATGGGCTTTCTGCCATGACAAAGGGCTGTCTTGCAGGGACAGGGGTATGCTTCATCTCTCATAAAGGGGAGGTCTTCCCATGCGGTTATCTGCCTGCAAAGGCAGGGGATGTAAGAAAGGAACAGTTTAAGGATATCTGGCACTTCTCTAAGGTATTTGGCAATCTGAGAAATCCTGATTTACTTAAGGGTAAATGTGGCATATGCGAATTCAAGCATATATGCCTCGGGTGCAGGGCAAGGGCATATAGTGCCACAGGTGACTATCTGGATGAAGAGCCATTTTGCTCTTACAACCCTTCTGATAAAAATGTAGAGCGAGGCTTCAGCCTCGCGGATGTAGAATCAGCACATACTGAGGCTGAGGGTGTTATGCCTGAATTCAGCCTGTCATGGAGCGGGGATGCAAAAGGTATTATCGCAAAAATCCCATTCTTTATCAGGAAGACAGTAGTAAAAAATGTTGAGGATTATGCCAAAACAAACAATATCGCCAGCATAACTGTTGATGTCGTTAAAAAGATAAGGGAGATGAAAGGAGGTGAAGCAAGATGAAGATAAAAAAGGTAGCAAAGGTATCAAAGGGTCTTTGCAAATGCAAAGGCTCATGTTGAAGAACTTTGGCCACGAATGACACGAATTTTCACGAATTAAATCAAGAAAAAATATCTTAGTGTTTATTCGTGTTAATTCGTGGCTAATTTAATCAAAAATGGATAATAAAAAACACCTTATAGATGTAGTCTGTAAGGGATACTGTAAGTTTTATAAAGAATCAAAGAATGAAGATCTCGCCTGTGAAGGATTCAGATTTTTTGAAAGGTCGTTCAGCCCACTTTTAGCAGACAATACTAATAAATACAACATACCTGAAACTTTTAAATATGATTCTGTCCTGATGGATATCCTCTGTAAAAAGTGTGATTTCTTAATTGATGGATGCGATTACAGGGATGAAAAATATCATGGCAAGGCAACACCATGCGGCGGATTTATTTTGCTCCACAGAATAATGGAAGAACAAAAAACCTTAATGAAACCATAGATGGACACAAATTAACACAGACTTAAAAAAAGATTTGAAATTTGAAATTTGAGATTTTGGTTTTAGTCCGTGAAAGTCTGTAGCTAAATTTTATATTTTTATGAATAGATATTTAATGCTTTCTTCACACTGCTCTCTCAAGAGGCTTGAAAAACCGTATATCTACGATATAAAAAATGATGAACTCTATGAGATAGACGATAAGGCAGAAGATTTTATAAAGAGGTGTGATGACACACAGAAGGGGCGAGGGGCGAGGGGCGAGGGGCAAGGAGCAGGTGAGGAGGAATTTGTAAATTTCTGTCTTAAAGAAAACCTCCTCCAAATTGTGGAGAATTCACACTCGTCCCTCGTCCCTCGTCCGTCGCCCCTCGCCCCTCGTCAATCTCCAATCCCTTCCCTCAGATACCTTGAGCTTCAGCTTACAGCAAGATGTAATCTCTCATGCAGGCACTGTTATCTCGGAAAACCTAAAAATATAGAATTAAATTTTGATTCGGTCAGGAAAATCTTAAAAGAATTTGAAGATATTCAGGGCTTAAGGCTTATAATATCAGGCGGCGAGCCAATGCTCTATTCCAACTTCTGGGAGTTTAATAATATCCTTCCTGATTACAACTTCCGTAAAGTTTTATTAACAAGCGGATGGTTTCTTGCTAAAGAAGAGGCTCTAAAATTAAATGTCAATGAAGTGCAGGTGAGCCTTGATGGTCTTGAAAACGGGCATGATACCTTAAGGGGGAAAGGGAGTTTTAAGAGGGCGATAACCGCTATGGAATTCGTAAGAGAGTCCGGGATTGACCTCTCTATAGCAACTATGGTTCATCCATATAATCTAAATGACTTTCCAAAGATGGCTGACCTTCTAAATAGTTACAATGTAAGGGAATGGGGTATAGATGTTCCCTTGCAGACAGGAAATCTTAAATCTGCGAAGGATTTTATAGTATCGCCTGAAAAGGGCGGCGAGTATTTAAAATTTGCCTATGGAGGAAGTTATCACGGAGGCTCAGAAGGGTATGTATGCGGGAGACATATATGCACAATAATGCCAAGCGGTAAAGTTTGCAAGTGCGGCTTTTATGAAGACAGGCCGCTCGGAAATATAGAAGAGGGTTTAAGAAACTGCTGGAAAAAAAATTACCACATGCCTTTAAAAGACTTGCAATGTCATGACTGCATATATATTGAGAAATGCCAGGGCGGCTGCAGGTTCAGGGCTGAGACCCCGACATCACCCGACCCTGTAATGTGCGCCCTCTATAAACCCAGAGACAGAACAAAAAAGATTAAGGAGAAAGGAAGAAAATGGAGAGATGGAGAAAAGGTAAAATAAACTATTTTTCCCATTCCCCCTTTCTCAAATTTCCCCATTTCTCCTTATTTTTTTCCTCCGTGTCCTCTGTGGTTAATTGTATTCGGGTTAAAAGATTTTTCTTAAAACATCAACAGTAGGATAAGCCTTTCCCAATGTGTAAAAGTGGAGCGCCGGAACTCTGTTTTTTATAAGCTCCTTGCACTGCCCTACACACCATTGTATGCCAATCTCTTTTATTTTTTCACTATCATCGGATGAATTAATCTCCTTTGACAATTCCACAGGAATATCTGTAAAGAATTTCTGCGGCACAATCTTGAGCTGTTTCTTGCTTGTTATGGGCTTAATGCCTGGAATTATCGGGACAGAAATTCCGACCATCCTCGCCTCCTTTACAAAATTAAAATATTTCTGATTATCAAAAAACATCTGGGTGACTACATAGTCTGCCCCCTTATCAATCTTGTTCTTTAAATTTTTCAGGTCATCTTCAAAGCTCTTTGCCGCATAATGCTTTTCAGGATACCCTGCAACCCCGATGCAAAAATCAAACTTCTCTTCCATAATTGTCTCATTACCAAGAAACAATCCCTTATTCATATTGGAGACACTTTCAACGAGCTCATACGCATAGGAATATCCCCCCTTCGTTGGTATAAAGTGAGGCTCGTCCGCCAATTTATCTCCCTGAAGCAGCAGGAGATTATCAATACCGAGGAAATGGAGGTCAATCAATATATCCTCTATCTCCTCCTTTGTAAAGCCTCCGCAGATTATATGAGGGATGGGGTCAATGCCGAACTTATTAATTATTGCAGAGCAGATTCCTACAGTCCCTGGCCTTTTTCTCTTCATACTCTTTATGGCTGAGCCGTTTTTATCTTTAACCTGTATATAATCAGCCCTGTGGTAGGTAACATCAATGACTGCAGGACTAAATTCCTTTACACTCTCTATGGTATCAAATATTTCTTTAAGGCTGTAACCCTTTTCAGGCGGGACTATCTCCAGTGTAAATAATACCCTGTCTGAATTTTTTATCTTTTCTATAATTTTCATCCTAAAAAATGCATTAATATAACCACAGAGTTCACAGATTTACACAGATTTATAAAGAGCCATAAAAAATCTTGTGAGAATCTTGTGTTAATCTTGTGGTTTTTGGTTTTATAAATCCAGATATTTCTTTCTCTGTGTCCTCAGTGGCTAATGTATTACTTGTGTTTATTCGTGGCTAACTAAATTCTTCTTCTTCAAAAGCTCCTTTGCCTTTGCCACAGCCTCCATTGCATCTTTTGCATATTCATCCGCACCTATCTCTTCTGCATATTTCCGTGTCAAGACTGCACCTCCTACCATTATAGGCACTTCAACCCCTTCCGACCTGAATAGCTTTATTACATTCTCCATCTCAACCATCGTAGTTGTCATAAGTGCCGAGAGTCCTACAATATCTGCACCTCTCTGGACTGCCTCATCTAAAATTTTCTTAGCAGGCACATTCTTACCAAGGTCTATTACATCAAACCCATAATTCTGCAGCAATGTACAGACAATATTCTTTCCAATGTCATGTATATCCCCCTGAACTGTTGCCATAACGACCTTTCCAAGTGAGGTAAATTCAGCCTTTTTAAATTCCAGCTTCAATCTCCCAAAGGCAGACTGCATTGTCTCTGCAGAGAGTATAATCTGAGGCAGGAAATATATCCCCTTTTCAAACCTCCTCCCCACCTCTTCAAGCCCTGGTATGAGGGCACTACTGCTCACATCCATCGGCTTCATACCTTCCTTTAATGCCTCATTCACCAATGCAACAATCTTTTCTTTATCACCTTCAATGATTGCCTTTTTCAATTTATCTTTGATGCCTTCAGGTTTTCCTTCAACTTCTGACTTCTGACTTCTGACTTCTGTCTTCTGAGCATATTTTTTTATATATCTATCCGCCCTTATGTCTTTCCCAATCAAAACAGCAGAGGCATCAAATGCCTCCATCATCTTGCTATCCATAGGGTTTATAATTGATGCATCAAGCCCTGACTCCAATGCCATTGTCAGGAATGCCGAATTAATTATAGGACGGGACGGCAGCCCAAAGGAGACATTACTTACACCAAGTATTGTTGACAAACCGAGTTTATCCTTTATGAGCTTTAATGCCTTCAGTGTCTCCAATGCCTGTGTCGGCTCGGCACTGACAGTAAGTGTAAGACAATCTATCAACACATCCTCTTTCGGAATGCCAATTTTTACAGCCCTTTTTAAGATTCTATCTGCAATCTTTAATCTCCCCACGGCACTCTTCGGAATCCCTTTCTCATCAAGGGCAAGCCCAAGGACTGCAGCACCATATCTCTTTGCAAGAGGAAGGATAGTCTTTAAGCTCTTCTCCTCTCCATTAACAGAGTTTATTATTACCTTGCCGTCTGAAGCCTTAAGCCCTGCCTCCAGAACAGAAGGATTATTTGAATCAAGCATCAAGGGAAGATTTACAGCATCCTGAACTGTAAATACCCCCCTCTCCATCATTTTAATCTCATCAGCCCCGGGTGCCCCCACATTTACATCAAGGATATCCGCCCCTGCATCTGCCTGCCTCTTTGCCTCATCGCGGATAATAGATACATTCCCATCTTTCAATTCGGCAGACAACAGCTTTTTTCCTGTGGGATTAATCCTCTCACCAATCCTTACAGGGGGTTTTCCATACCCAAAAAATACGCTCTTTGTCCTACTTGATACAGAGGTATAAGATTGTATCTTCCTTTTCCTTGGCTTTATCCTCTTTACTGCCTTAACTATTGCCTTAAGATGTTCAGGTGTTGTGCCGCAGCATCCGCCTATTATATTAATGCCCTCTTTCGCAAACCTCACTGCATACTCTGCCATAGTTTCAGGTGATGAGGGATAACAGGTAACACCATTGCACAGTTCAGGCATCCCTGCATTTGGCTGAAATACAAGAGGCTTACGGCTGATTCTATTCATCCTCCTGAATATCTCAATAAGACCTTCGGGACCAAGACTGCAGTTTCCGCCGACGAGGTCAGCACCTAATGCATTCAAGACCACACAGGCTGTCTCAGGGTCTGTCCCTACAACTGTCCTCATATCATTTACATCGTGAGCCTGCCGAATCGTCTGAAATGTCATCATTGCAAGGATCGGTATATCGGAAGACACATCCCTTGCAGCTATTAATCCTGCCCTTATCTCTTTTATATCTGAGAATGTCTCAAATCCGATTATATCCGCACCCGCCTTGACACAGGCATAAATCTGCTCTTTAAAAATATTATATGTATCATCAAAACTTAAGTCCCCGATAGGCTTCAAAAACTTCCCTGTGGGACCTATTGTTGACATGACAAGACATTTTTTCCCTCGTGAGCCTGCCGAACTGGCTGCCTCCTTTGCTATTTTCACAGCCGTAGTGTTTATCTCAACCAATCTCCCCTCAAGCCCGTATTCTGAAAGCTTAAGCCTGTTTCCACCGAATGTATTACTCGTTATAATATTTACACCTGCCTCCACATATTCCCTGTGCACCTCTTTTATCATGGCAGGGTTTGACAGATTTAGATCTTCAGGGCATGAGCCTGCTTTCATCCTCTTCTTCTGCAGCATTGTCCCTGTCGCACCATCTAAAACAAGTATCTCTGATTCAAGCCTTTTTAAGAATTTATTTTTCATAATAAAAAATTAGCCACAGACTTACACTGACAAAATAAAAAAAATAAAAATTTTAAACCACAGATGGACACAGATAAACACAGATTAGAAAGATTGACAAAATAAAAAACCTAAGAAAATTATTTTTTCTGCCTTTTTTTATCTGTGTTCATCCGTGTTTATCTGTGGTTGCTTTTATATTTTCCTATACATTAAAAAAAGAAGATAAGAAGTTATGAGGTTTAGAAACTTAACTTCTTATCCTCTTAACATCTCAACTTATTGCTTTTTCTTAAGTCTGTGTTAGTCAGTGGCAAAAATTAGTTTTTTTCTTCTCTGTGCCTCTGTGTCTCTGTGGCTTATGCCTTTGGCAGTTTTACAATAAATCTGCTCCCCTTCTCAAACTCACTCTCCACTTCAATAGTCCCGCCATGTTCTGTAATAATCTTCTTTGATATAGATAGTCCCAGACCTGTCCCCTTTCCAACCTCCTTTGTCGTAAAAAATTTTTCAAATATCTTCTTCATATCCTCTTTTCTAATCCCCATCCCGTCGTCTTCAATAATGAATAAGACCGATGCACCATCCTCAAGTGTTTTTATAGTGAGTATGCCCTTTTGTTTATGATGGCACATTGCATAATGGGAATTGTTTATAATATTCAATACCACCTGCTGAAGCTGATTAAAATCCCCATTAACAATAGGGCTTGGCTCTTTAAAATCTCTTATAATCTTTATGCTGTCATTCCTCATCTGATGCCCCTTAAGTGTAAGGACTGTTTCTATCACATTATTTACAGCCACATTTACTTTTTCATGTGAATGCTTGCGGGAGAAATCAAGCAGTGAGCGGATTATCCTTGCAGACCTCTCAGCTTCACCCTGAATAACTTTCAAGCCCTTTTCTATATCCTCGCTTTTGTCTAAATCCATCAGGTGCTCAATATAACCAAGTATCCCTGTTATCGGATTGTTGAGTTCATGTGCCAGGCTTGAAACCAATTCCCCAACCTCGGAGAGTTTTTCCAGTTGAAGAACCTGCTCCTCCATCTCCTTCTTTTCTGTAATATCTATCGCCACATGCACAAAGCCCATGAATTCCCCTTTTACATCAAATATCGGGTAAGTCCTTATAAGAAATACACCGCCAAGATGAGGATTCTGCACTTCAACCGATACAGGTTTTAAGCTTCTTATAGTTCTGTCACATGGAAAGTCATTGGACATACCATCATAATTATAGAACACCCTATTACACATCTGCCCTATGACCTTATCAGGAGATATGCCGACTCTATTATAGAAAGAAAGGTTAGCCTTTATAATCCTGCCATTCCTGTCATGGATAGATACCATATCGGCTATTGCATTAAAGGTATCCTCCCACTCCTTCTCTGCCTTAGAGAGTTCATCTATTTTTCCCTCAAGCCTCGTTACAAGCCTCCTGCTGTATTCCCTTAAATAATTAGATTTTTTATCAGCATCTACATCATCCCTTCTGCCTGATAAATATTGGGCTACAAGATTGGGAAATTTTTCTATATCAATCGGTTTTGATATGAAACCATCACATCCTGCCATTATAGCCATCTCTCTCTCACCATCACCTGATAGAGATGTAAGAGCAACTATTGGTATTGAGGACAGGGCATAGATAGACTTTAACTTTGTTGTCAACTCGTAACCATTCATACCGGGTATATTAATATCCATCAGTATAATGGCAGGTTTATAATCCTCAGCCTTCCTTATACCTTCTTTTGCGTTAGGCGCCCCTATTACCTTATGCCCGTAGGACTCCAATATCCTCCTGACCAAAGTCAGACTGGCAGTGTCATCTTCAATATAAAGGATAGTTTTCAAATTCTCTTTCATTTCCACCCCCTTACCTTTCTTCTCCTTTCTATAGGTATAACAAAATAAAAGTTAGAGCCTTTTCCAAACTGGCTCTCAACCCACATCTCACCTCCGTGGAGTTCAACAAATCTGCTGCTTATTGCCATACCAAGACCCGTCCCCCCCTCTATTCTCGCAAAGGATGAATCTATCTGGCGGAACTCCTCAAATACCTTAGGCATATCCTCCTTCTTTATACCGATGCCTGTATCTCTGACCGATACCAATATAAAATTCCTATCCCTGATATGGGTTCTCCGCGGGCAGTAGCTGTCAGGATTATTTTCTATAGACTTAATATCATCATATCTTACCTTTCTTATCGTCAAAGTTATCTCCCCCCTATCTGTAAATTTTGCGGCATTGCTCAGTATATTCAGTATCAACTGTCTTATCCTCGTCTTATCAACATAACCCTTTGGAAGATTCTTTTCTATATCAAATGTAAGTTTTACAGGCTTATCCCTAACCAGTGCAGATGCAGTAGATATAGCCCCTTCTGCTATCTCACCAATATCTACCATTTCTTTTAACAGTTCTATCTTCCCTGATTCAATCTTTGACAAATCAAGTATATCATTTATAATTGTAAGAAGATGCTGTCCACTCTGATGTATAGCAGTAAGGTCTGTCCTCTGAATCTCTGTTATGGGACCGTCTATACCTTTGAGTATGACCTTTGAGAATCCTATGATTGAATTTAACGGTGTCCTTAACTCATGACTCATGGTAGCAAGAAATTCTGACTTAAGTTTGTCTATACTCTTAAGCCTTTCATTTGCCGAATTTAGCTCCTTATTTAGAATTTCCAATTCCTTTTTAGAATCTGCCAATTCTTTATTTATTATTTCCAGACCCCTTGATGTCTTTTCCGCCTCCTCTACCCTTACCTCTGCTGTCAATCTATCCGAACGAATCTTGTGGAAATATGCTGCAGCTCCTATAATAGTGACTACAAAAATAATCAGTAACCTCTGCCTGTATTTATCAAGTTCCCTTATCCTTTTTATAATATCTTCTTCAGAAGATTCAATTACAGCCAGCCATCTCTCCTCCCCTATCTTTAATGAACTGCCTGCCACAAGGATATTTTTTACACCGTGGCTCTCAGGTATCTCCGTATAACCACCTGAGGGATTTTTGAGGATAAATTCTATCTCACCTTTATGCTGCTCCCTTGTAAGTCCCCATGAACAGAATAACTGTTCACCCTTATCTGTAAAGAGCATGGCATGACTACTCTCCCCATATCTTACAGGTGATATAAGTGAAAATATCTTATCCATATCTATACCTGCGATAACTGCACCACTTTTATGCTCACGATAAACAGGAGTTCCTATCTTTATTATACTGCTGTGTCGGGATATATATACCTGACCAATATCCAATTTAATCGTCTCCATGAATACAGGGTCATCGGACAAATTTTCAAGATTAACCAAATCAACAGCACTCGCATCTTCAATGGAACCCCTTTTAACCTTAACTATCACCTTTCCACTATTATCTGCAAATAGTATATAACTGTAAAGCGGGTGGACATTTAAGAATGGCTCATAGACCTTCTCAAGCCCATCCCTCCAGTAGGCTATCTCTTTCTTATCCCCTGAAGAAAGCGCATCTATAAGTTTCATCAGGGCAAAGGGCTGTTTTAGAAAAAGTACGCTCCACCTCGCATCATTAAATATATCTTCAATTTGCGAGGCGACTCTCTTTGTTAGAAGGTGCTGCTCACTGTTAAATTCCTCTTTCGCATGACCCTCTATTGTCTTCTGCAGATCAGAAAAAACAGATATAAAAAAATACAAAAGGGCAGATGCTGCAACTACTGCTGCACCTGTGTAAATATACCTTTTTATCATCTGTCCCCTCTGACCCTGTCTCTCTCCCCACACATAATTCATGTGAAAGGTGATGACTCCTCAATCCTCACCCCTTGCTTTTTTAAATGCATTCATCACCTGCTTTATAAGTTCCTCCTCATTCAAAAACCCTTTACTGATAAGCCCCTCTATACAACCGTTCAGCCTCTTCTTATCCTCTGAAGTAATATTCTTTGCCGATATAACAATTATAGGTATATCTTTTGTAAAGGGGTTACTCTTTACCTCCTCTATAACAGTAAATCCGTCTACATCAGGCATCATGAGGTCAACTATTATCATCCCGGGATTATATTTCTTTATCTGGGTTATCCCCTCTATCCCGCTGTATGCAAGCTTGACATTATATCCACGATTAGTTAAAAATCTGCCCACAAGCTCTGCATCTCTTGGATTATCATCTATCACCAGAATATTTTTTATATTACCGTTGAGCCTGTTCAATGCCCTTATGAGGTCTTCATCGCGCACAGGTTTTACAAGATACTCTGATGCTCCGAGGCTAAAGCCTCTCTTTTTATCAGCCACTATAGTGCAGAATATAACAGGGATCCCTTTTGTCTGAGGATTTGATTTCAGCCTCTGGATTATCTCCCATCCATCAATCCCCGGCATGATTACATCAAGTATAATAATATCAGGCTTCAGCTCAACTACCTGCTCAACTGCCTTCGCAGGAGATTGAATGCCAACAACTTTATACCCTTCCCTCTCCAATATCTTACTGAAAAGGGTTATAGAATTTGCCTCATCATCAATGACCATTACAACCATTTCCTTTTTATCAATCGGAGTTACTGCCTTTTTAATTTTTCCTGCCTTCTCTCTTACAATAGCCTCACCTATTGGAATAATAAAATGAAATGTAGAGCCTTTTCCAAACCGGCTCTCAACCCATATCTCGCCCCCGTGGAGTTCAATAAATTTTCTGCTTATTGCCATCCCGAGCCCTGTCCCCCCCTCTTTCCTGATAGATGATGAATCTATCTGGCGGAACTCCTCAAATACCTTCGGCATATCATCCCTCTTTATTCCAATACCTGAATCTTTAATAGAAACCAGTATAAAATCTCCATCTCTGAGAGTTGTCCTCTTCGGACAATAACTATCCGTATTCTTTTCTATAAGGCTTATATCATCATACCTTACCTTCCTGACCTTTAATTTTATCTCTCCATTATCTGTAAACTTTACTGCATTGCTGAACATATTGAGCATTACCTGCCTTATCCGTGTCTTATCCGCATGAATTAATGGAAGCCCTCCCTCCAGTTCCATTAAGAGATTTACAGGTTTACCCCTTATCAGGGCACTTGCAGTAGAAATGACATCTTCCGCTATCCTGCCGACATCTATAACCTCTTTCATCAACTCCATCTTTCCTGATTCAATCTTTGAGAGGTCAAGTATATCATTTATGATTGTAAGGAGATGCTGTCCGCTCTGATGAATGGCGGTAAGGTCTGTCCTCTGCAGCTCTGTTATGGGCCCATCTATGCCTTTAAGTATAACCATTGAAAATCCGATGATGGAATTTAACGGAGTTCGGAGTTCATGGCTCATATTTGCAAGGAACTCCGATTTGAGCCTGTCCACCTCTTTTAACTTGGCATAAGAGTCCTGAAGTTTTAAATGTGTTTCGTTTAATTCACTTGTCCTCACCTTTACCTTCTCCTCCAGTTCCTTCTTATATCCTTCCAACTCCCTCGTTGTATCAGAGAGTGATTTATAGGCATCATTCAATTCTTTATGAGAATCCTCCAGCTTCTTATAATTTTTCTGCAGCTTCTGATGCTGGAACAATATCTCTTCATCCCTGTCCTTCAAGGCAACAATCATCCTGTTAAAAGAAGATGCGAGTTTTCCTACCTCGTTTGTGGATGAGACATCTATCATCTGAGAGAGGTCGCCATCTGCAACAGCCTCTGTAGCCTTTACAAGACTTCCTATCGGTTTTGTGATTGCAGTGGTGAAGACATAGTCGCTGATAAGCCGAAAAATGATTACAATAATTGTAAAAAGTATGACAAGATAGACCATCTTTTTTATGTCATCTTTGAGCCTTTGAGTACCGAATACTATCTCTACCCTTCCTAAATTTTCCGAACTACCCTTTTTAACACTTTCAATAGACCAGGGCATCAACTCTCCTGCCTCTATAATTATGGGATGTTGAACTGAATACTGGAGTTTTTCAGGGATGAATTCAGGAGTCCCCATAGAGACAAGGAGAATATTTTCCCTATTGAAGACCTTGACTGAAACAACATCCTTAAGCGCTAATCCCCCTTTTGCCGCCTTTTCAATAGAGTGTTTATCCTCAATCATAACAGGTATCTTTAAATCATGGGCTATCGCTTCTGTAATGGATTCTCCCCTCAGCTCAAACTCCGACCACATACCCCTATGATGGTGATAAAGAAGGATTAATGTAAGTGCAGATACCACCACTATGACCATTATAGTGGAATAAACCATCAATCTGATTTTAAGAGATATATTCCTTAGCATATTAGATTTTAAAGGTATAAATAATCGGCATATTATAATCACATCTAATTTTTAAAGCAACAGGATAAAACAAAGATTGGATATCAGAAATGACAAAATTAAAAATAGCCACTGCGGAACAGTTTTTGTTCATGTATAGGAAATTATAAAATTAACCACAGGTAAACACAGATGAACACTGATAGAATAAAGAAAAAAGTTTTTATCTGTGTTAATCTGTGTCCATCTGTGGTTTCATTAAGTTTTTGTTCATACAGACTTTAAATGCGTATATTTTAAGGCAAGTTTCTTCTTGCCTGCATTTCTGAAAAAGATTGTAAGTTTTGAGTTCTCTCCCCGACCTTCTCTCTGTAAAATAATTCCGTTACCAAATTGAGGGTGAATAACTTTTGAACCAACAGGAAATGTAGTTACTGAGTTGGTGAGTTGAGGAGTTAAAGAGTTATTCTCTCCTCTGCCATCTGTCACCAGTCTTCTGTCTTCTGTTATCTGTCTTCGGGCTTCTGCTCCATAACTCATCAACTCTCTTGGAATATCATCTATAAATTCCGAGGGGGGATTGTACATCTCCTGGCCGTATATTCTCCTCCTCTCTGCATTTGTAAGAAAGAGCCTCTCCTTAGCTCTGGTTATCCCCACATAACAGAGCCTCCTCTCCTCTTCCATCTCCTTCTCGCTGTCTATGGATTTTATGTGCGGGAATATACGCCCCTCCATACCTGTTATAAAGACAGCAGGAAACTCAAGCCCCTTTGATATATGGAGTGTCATTAGTGATACAGAACCGCTCCTATTTAATACCCCCCCACCTTTTTCCTCCCCCACCAGCGGGGGGAGGTCGGGAGGGGGTGGGACAGCATCTGCATCTGAAATCAGGGCTGCCTGGTCAAGGAATCCTGCAATACCCTTATCCCCCGACCGCTCTTCATACTCCTCTGCGGCAGTGATTAACTCTTTTAAGTTTTCTATTCTATCCTCCGCCTCATCAGTCTTCTCATTCTTCAGTGCCTCCAGATAGCCGCTTATCTCAAGCGTCTTTTTAATAACTTCTGAAGTGCTATCAGCAACAACTAAAGCTTCAAGTTTCTTCAAAATATTATAAAACCCCTCTATCCCCTGCCCCCTTGAACCCTTGAACCCTTGAACCCCTAATTCTTTAATAGCCTCTACAGGATTGACACCCTTAAACTTTGCATAATCAAGAATCTTTTCAACAGTTGCATTTCCTATCCCCCGCACAGGGACATTAATTATCCTCTTAAAACTGATGGAATCGCTGGGATTTATAACGATTTTGAGATAGCATAGTATATCCTTTACCTCTTTCCTCTCAAAAAATTTTAACCCGCCGTAGATTTTGTATGGGATGCCCTCCCTCCTGAGAGAGTCTTCTAAAACCCTTGACTGGGCGTTTGTCCTGTAAAATATAGCAGCATCGCTATATGAAATTCTGACGTCCCGGCAAAGTTCTTTTATTTTTGATGTAATAAAATCCGCCTCATTAATTTCACTTGACGCACGATAGTAAAATATCTTTTCCCCGCCGCTCTTTTTAGTCCAGAGTTTCTTGTCTTTTCTATAAAGATTTCTGCTGACAACAGCCCATGCGGCATCTAAGATATTCTGGGTGGAGCGGTAGTTCTCTTCAAGCTTTACCACCTTTGTATCAGGATAATCCCTCTCAAACTCCATAATATTCCTTATGGTTGCACCCCTCCACTGATAGATGCACTGGTCATCATCCCCTACTACACAGATATTTCTGTGTCCTGATGATAAAATCTGGACAAGCCTGTACTGGGCATGATTTGTATCCTGATATTCATCAACCATAAGATATTTGAAACGGTCTTTATAATTTTTCAAAACATCAGGTACACTCTCAAGCAGTAACAGTGCCTTCATCAAGAGGTCATCAAAATCAAGGGCATTGTTCTCCTTTAGCCTCTTTTGATAGAGGGCGTAAATGCTTCCTATAATCTCCTGAGTTTTGTCTTCAGGATTTTGTATCCTTTCAATAAGCTCATTCTTTAAATTGCTTATCCTCCCTCCTACCGATTTTGGAGGATAGAGGTCATCGGATATATTGAGCTCTTTCATACATCCTTTTAATAATGAAAGGCTGTCATTGGCATCATAGATAACAAAATCTCTCCCAAATCCAAGTTTATCAATATCCCTGCGGAGTATCCGGACACAGGCAGAGTGGAATGTGCTTATCCAGCAACCGCTTAAACTATTTAAGCTGATAATCTTCCCTACCCTATTCCTCATTTCATCTGCTGCCTTGTTGGTAAATGTGAGGGCAAGGATATTTTCAGGAGATACGCGGCCTTTTTTAATCAGATGTGAAATACGGTGGGTAATGACCTTTGTCTTGCCTGACCCAGCACCTGCCAATATCAAAAGGGGCCCTTCTGTGTGCTCAACTGCCTCTCTTTGCTGGGGATTTA
>JACQBS010000075.1 GCA_016194325.1 Nitrospinota bacterium
AGCTTTTTTGTTTGAATCTGTTTCATGGCTATACTCCTTTCTTTGTTTTAGGTTTAAACCAACTCGTTATTCTAAAACAGAAAGAGTATAGCCTCTTTTTTAGAGCTTAACTACTTTCTATAATATAGCAAGCTTTGTGGTGAAATGACTTTATAATTTGCAATTACAAATCAGCAGGGATGTTTTTAACATCCCCTATCGGCAGGTCAGCCTTTGCCGACCATTCTTCCATAGACCCACCATAGACCCTGACCTTTTCAAAACCAAGCATCTTCAACAGCATAAACCCATAGGTTGACCTGCCTATACCCCAGTTACAATAAGTAACAATCTCTTTCTCTTTATTAATGCCATATTTATTCAGAACCCTTTGTATCTCCTCTGCCGATTTGATAGTAGAATCACCTGCAAGTTCAACCCACTCAATATTTATAGCCCCTGGGATAGAGCCACCTCTTTTATTACCGGCTGTATTAGTTCCAATATATTCAGCGAAGGAACGCATATCAAGAATCGTCATATCTTTCTTTTTATTGAGTATCCAGCTCAATGTAGCTACCATCTCAGGCTTTGGTTTGGCTTTAAAGGGATAATCCTCCCTGCCCCCCTTTAATAAAGGGGGGTGAGGGGGGATTTTTATTTCCTGAGTTACAGGATGCCCTTCAGAAACCCATTTTTCATATCCACCCTTTAAAACCTGCACATTGTCATGTCCATAATATTTAAGCAGTGTCCAGATTATACTCGCATCAGGAAAGGTAATACTGTCATATACAATGACCCTGCTATCTGCACCGATACCCGCATCACCAAATACCTTTTCAGTCTTTTCAGGAGAGATGGCAAAACCATTATTTTTTTTATACTCTAAATCTTCAGGTGTGCGAAAAACGGTTTTAGGTATATTTACAGCATTAGGGATATGTGCCGTTTGGTATTTCTCTGCTGACCTTGCATCTACTATTACTACATCAGGGCTATTGGTGGATGATGTTAGCTCCTCACTTTCCACTAAATAGCCTGGCAGGATTTTAATCTCTACACTCCCCTTCTGCTCTTCGACCTTCTGACAACCTGCATATAAAACCAGAAGGATGCACATTAGAAAGAGCTTTAAAATTCTGGACATGATTATTCTAAGCCCCTTGCCCGTCCATATTACAGACAAGCCTTTGACATCTTACCTCCTCCTTCCAGAGGTAAAAGGTCATTTACTATTATCTTATTCCCTTTGAGGACACCCTTTATAGCCACCTGTTTTCCAAAACCTGAATTGAATTTCCATTTAGGAACCTCATTAGCCTCCAGATGGTATACAGTCCTCTTTCCAGTAAAAAGCACCAGAGCAGATGGGTCATACCACTCTAAATAACATACAGGTGTCTTTAAACACTTTTCCGTAGTAAGAACACCCTTTGCTACAATAATCTTTCCCCTCTCCTCCCCCATTGTTATAGAAGGAATGAACAACAACCATGATGTCATAAAGAAAAAAAGTAAAACTATTTTCTTTTGTCCTTTCATGTTTTCACCTCCTATGCACTTTTTATTTTTTTGAACATCTTCTCATGCATTGAAAGCTGTTCGAGGAGAACCTCCCGCATGATGTCAAATGCCTTTATAACCTTTGGATTGGCAATACTGTAGTAGATATTCACACCATCTCTCCTTGTTTCAAGTATCCCTCTCTGCCTCATCAGTGATAGATGCTGCGACAGATTTGCCTGAGGTATCTCCATAAGGCTTGAAAGCTCATTAACAGACTTTTCTCCATCACGAAGGAGGTCTATAATCTCAAGCCTTTTGGAATTACTAAATATGGTGCAGATGCCGGCATGCATCTCAAAAATTCGTTTATCCATTTCTCCCTCCACATATTTCATTATATATTAATAATCTAATATATTAATATAAAGATGTCAAGTATTTTTGGATGAAAGGGAAATTATAAACCAATCACGGAGACACAGAGAAAAACCATAAGGAGAAATGGGGAAAGAAAGAGAAAGGGGGAATGATAGAACAAAAACCTAACAACCCACAGATTACACAGATTTACAAGGATTTTTAAAAATATAATTGATTTTCAATCTGTGGTAATCTGCGAAATCTGTGGTTATATGTTTTTATTTTTTATCCCCGATTCTCCCTCTTCTCCCTTTCTCCTTAATCTTTTTGTTTTTGTCTTTCTCTGTGACTCAGTGTCTCTGTGGCTAATTTTGTTCTGGAGTTATTAAGAGGTGAGATTTAGATTTGGCAGTTTTGCGCCGCATTTAAAACAAAAGTTGTCTCCCACCTTAGCCTTTGTGCCACATTTTGGACAGAATATAAAATCTTTGTCAGTTATTGGTTCGGCGGATTCTGGAAGAATCTGTTTTGCCCTTGCCTCATCCACTTTAGTTTTATTCTTTCCGGAATCATCAATATCTTTTAATATATGCAGTGCCTCTACCTCATATTTTTCCTTCAATTCCTTATAATCATCTTCTGACAGTTTGCCTGTCCTGTAATCAAAGTCAAGGTCTTTAATAGAAGTATATACTGCCTCTTTTTTATGGACAAGTTCACCTAAAGCTTCATTTTCCTGAGTCTTCACCTTTGCCTCTTGATGCCTAAAGATTGGATAACCTACAAAAAACATTGCAGATACAAAGATTAGTATTTCAACATATGTAATTACATACTTAGGATTGATAAAAAATAATATCACACCTAAAATAACAAAAGGAATGAGAGCTATTTCAATCCATCCCATTATAACACCAGCTTTTGCCAAACCTTCACCAGTATAATGAACTGGGGCAGTATGAATTTTCTTCAATGCTTTTTTGCCAGTAATTATAGCAACGACGGATCCAAAAATGAAAAATAGCCCTATGATACCGAAACTTATACTAACAATTGCCATAGGATGAGTCGAAGGAGTTATAATGGTTTGATGTGAAATCTGACGGTTGGTCATCTTATATCCTTTCATTTTGTCATGCTGAACTTGTTTCAGCATCTCTTAAAAAATCCATACTTAAATCCTTCCATTCAGGATTAGATTGCGTTATCAGATTTATTTTCCAATCCCTGTGCCAGTTTTTAAGTTGCTTTTCCCTTTTTATTGCACTTTTCACATCATTTGTCCATTCATAATAAACAAGTTTCTTAATATTATACTTATAGCTGAATCCTTCTACCAATTTATTTTTATGTTCAAACATCCTTCTTGCAAGGTCATTTGTAACCCCTATGTAAAGGACTTTATTTGATTTATTTGTAAGGATATATACATAATAATATCTTTGCTCTTTCATTTTATTACTTAATCGAGATGCCGAAACAAGTTCGGCATGACAAAAATAAAATCATAAATTCATTATTCAAACTCCTCCAACTCTTTCTTTAGCATCTTCTTGTATTTATCCTCTACTCCTTCTGTCTTCTGACTTCTGTCTTCTAACTTCTGCCTTGCTGTCCATTTATCCATAATTTTCTTCATCAATAGCCCTACAATGATTATTGCTGCAAATGGGGTAATCCATGCTGTGAGATTAAAACCCTTCTTTGTAGGTGCCGAGAGTATTTTCTGACCGTGCTTGCCCACAAAATAATTGATAATCTGTTCCTTTGTCTCGCCCTTTTGAATCCTGTCATATAGCTCTTTTCTAAAAGGTATGGCAAAACCGCATTCCTCCATCGGACAGGTCTTGATTGTAGAGCCGCAGCCGCAGAGGCACATGAATTTGTCAGAAAGATCATCGTATAAAGGTTTATATTTTTCATCTATGCTTATTGCCGATACACTTGGAGTAAGAAGTAAGAAGTAAGAAGTAAGAAGCAAGAAGTATAGGATTTTTCTCTTCATACTTCCTACTTTATACTTTCTACTTATTTTTGCCTCTTGCCTTTTATCTTTCACTTCTTCCCCTTCCAGTCAGGAAGCATAGCTATCAATGTCCCTGCCCCTATGACAAGACCGCCAATCCATAACCATTTAACCAGCGGATTGACATGAATCTTAAATGTAGCCGAACCATCCTCCTGAAAACCTGCAAGTATAATATAGAGGTCTTCCTTCAGCCCTGACAAATTATACACTCTTGAAATAGGCTGTTCGGCAGTTTTATAGAAATCCCTTCTTGGGGTTGCAGTTGCTATAATCTTACCATCCTTTTCCACATCCATTGTTGCAATTACCTCTGCCTTTGTTGGAACAGGCGTATTATTTTTTATATCTTTATAGACAACCTTGTAATCGCCAATACTCATTGATTCCCCCTTTTTAAGGGTAGCCTCCTTCTCCATATTGTAAGATGTGCCTGTAATTCCTATATACATTAAAACAACACCGATATGGATTATATATCCCCCATACCTCCTCTTGTTTTTTCTGCTCAAGGTAATCAGTGCCTTTACAAAGCCCTCTCCGGTTGTCTCCCTCCTTGCAATCGCACCTTTATAAAACTCCATAACTATTGTAGTTATAACAAATATTGATATTGTAAAAGACAGCCATGCCATCAGATGTCCTTTACCAATCGGCATCAGGGCTATGCCGCCTATAATTGATATTATAAATGGTATTAAAAAGTTTCTCTTGAAATTACTGATGGATGCCTTCTTCCATGCTATAAGAGGGCATATACCAACAAGAAGCAAAAGGGTAAGTCCTATAGGGATGTTTACCTGATTAAAAAATGGCGGACCTACTGTCACCTTTTCACCCTTTATCGCCTCTGATATCAGAGGGAACATTGTCCCCCAGAATGTTGCAAATGCCGCACCCACCAATATAAGATTATTAAATAAAAAGCTGCTCTCCCTTGAGACAATGGAATCAAGTTCATTATTACTCTTCAGAATAGATAGCCTGCTTACAATAAGATAGGATGAAAAAACTATTGCAATAATCAGGAATGCAAGAAAATAGTATCCAACAGGACCCTGGCCGAATGAATGGACAGACTGGATAACACCGCTCCTCGTAAGGAAAGTTCCAAATATAGTAAGAGAGAAGGTTAATACGATAAGAACCATGTTCCAGACCTTAAGCATATCCCTCCTCTCCTGAATCATAACAGAGTGGAGATATGCAGTGCCTGTAAGCCACGGCATGAATGAGGCATTCTCAACAGGGTCCCACGCCCAGTATCCCCCCCAGCCTAAAACCCTGTAAGCCCACCATGCACCGAATAAGTTTCCCATGCCCAAGAAAAACCATGAGAAGATTGTCCACCGCCTCGTTGTCTTTATCCACACATCACCAAGATGGCCTGTTAAGAGTGAAGCCATTGCAAATGCATAGGGTATTGTAAAACCAACATACCCCATGTAAAGTGTTGGCGGGTGGAAAACCATGCCGGGATTCTGAAGCATTGGATTCAAGCCGCTGCCGTCTTCAGGCGGATAAATCAATTCAAATGGCCTTGCCGCAAATGTCATCAGGAGCAAAAAGAGACATTGTGTGATAGAGATTATGGATATAACATAGGGCATGAAATCCCTGTTTTTATTTTTGTTCTGTATTACAACTACAGCGGCGAACAGGGAGAGGAGTAATGACCAGAAGAGGAGAGAACCCTTCTGTCCTGCCCAGAATGCTGACACAGTATAAAACAGAGGGAGGTCTCTATTGGAATAATTCGCTACATATTCAATACTAAAATCCCTGTTTAAAAATGCATATGTCAGTATTACAGAGGAAATTGTAATGAGTCCTGCTGTGACAAATATAGAATTCTCGGCACTGGCAATATATTCTTCCCTCCCCCTTTTTATGCCAAGGATTGGAACTATAGTTGAATATATTGAAATGCCCAGTGAGAGCAGGATACACAATTCACCAATTTCGTTCATATAACCTCAAAACCTGATTCAACCACATATTACACAGATTTTCACAGATTTTAAAACCTTAATCTTTTTATCTGCGTCATCTGCAAAATCTGTGGATGCTTTTATATTTTTTTTACTTCCTCTGGATGGCTCTTATCGGCAGATTCATATTTGGATGGACAGCTTGTCAGGAGGGTATGTGCCTTAAAAATACCTTCACGAGTATATTTTCCTTCTACAACTACATCCCTTTCATCTTCAAAGAGGTCAGGGATTATACCTTCATAATGAATAGTCATATCTTTCGTGCCGTCAGTAATTCTGAAATCTACCTTTAATGCTGTTGGGTCCTTCTTTATTGAGCCATCCACAACCTTGCCTTCCACCCTTACACTCTTATCATAAATAGAATCCCCCTTGGAGAGGAGCTCATTTACTTTAAGGTAATATACCGATGTCCTGGTTATGCCGGTTACAACGAGGTAACCGATCGCCGCAACAATTACTATTGAACCTATTACAAACTTAAGCTGTTTCTTATTCATTATAGACTGCCTTCCTAAATCCATTATTACCCTATGATGACAATAGTTGTCAAGCAAAATTCATTCATTGATTTGGATAAAAAACCAGAGTTTCCTGATTTTTTTAGGCAGTCTCAAGACTTGTTGAAAATTATGAAATTGAGCAGGATATAATAGGTTCTGAGCAGACCCTTGAAGAATTAAACCTTAGAAAAAGTCCTATTTAAAAGACGAAGTGCCTCTTTAATGAGTTGGATTTTTGGAGGAGAGAGTTTTGAAAACAAGTTTTTCTCTTTTGCCAATACCTTTACAAATACCTTTTGCACTGGAATCTTCTCTTTGGAAAATAGGTCTCCTATTCTTACACCTAATGCTTCAGCAATTACTCCGAGGGAATCAAGGCTAACATTTACCCGACCCCTTTCAAGTTCACCTATAAATTTATAATTCAACCCTGCCTTTTCTCCAAGCTCCTCCTGGGTAAGCCCCCCTGCCTGCCTTAAACTTCGTATCCGCCTGCCTACATCTTTTCTTAAGTCATCCATTTTGTTTTTCATTAAAAAATTATAGGTGGTTTCCGGGTAATGATAAACCACACATATATGTGTTGATAATTTACATTGACAAATACCGTATATATATGGTATTTAAACTCAATAAAATTAATCTAAATCTGGTTCCCTGTAAGGGGGTGGTTAATTAGACGAGAGTTAGGGCATTAAGGTTTAATTTAAAAAATGAGCAGCTTTTTTTATAGGAGGACAAAATGAAAATGAAGAGGGTATTTTTGGTTAAATCAAATAAGTATCTACTCTCATCAAAGAAGAAACAGAACAATGCGGCTACACAAAGGAGGGACTATGAAGAAACTGATTATTATGATTAGTTGGTTTGTAGTGGGAATGTCTTTATCAAGTTGTGCAACAGTATTTAATAGTGGCTCGCAAACGATTTTGGCTAAATCAAGTAATGATAAACCTATAGAAGTAGTCATTAATACCTCAAATGGAACGTATTCCACAAAATTGCCTACGACTATTGTTTCAGAACCGAATTCTTTTACTAAAGTATCTATTGAGGTTCACTACTGTCCGATTAAAATAGCATAGCCTGTAATGGTTCATCATGAAAGATTAGTAGTCGTTCAGGCTTTAAGGTTAATATATCTATCAAGTTTTTTCGGTCAAAGAGCGTTTCTCGGATAATACGGCTTAAATTTAA
>JACQBS010000044.1 GCA_016194325.1 Nitrospinota bacterium
CCCGGCAATTTCTTCCCTGTCTATCTCATGGTACCTGTCAAGCATCTTTATGGCGGGATACGCCCATTTATAGTCCATCTCCTTCATAATCGCTGCAGCCTTCTTATCGCCAACAGGTTCTGGTATTGCAAATATCTTTTGCGATATATCCTTTATATTCTGCCATGCGGTCCTGACAGATTTTAATATCTCTATCTCCTCCTTTGCCTCAGGGATATCCATGCCTTCTAAAACAACAAAGGTCATTTCCATCTCCTTTATTATATCCTCTACTTCTTTTGAGGTATCATTAAATGCATCAATATATCTTTTGTCTCCTGTGATGATGTATTCATTGCTCGGCATGAGGGCTTTATCTATGGCAAGCTGAAGGCTCAGAACCGTATGCAGTTCTTCGGATATTGCCTTTGCCTTTAATGAGACGTTGCGGATGGTCTTTGTATTATAGATCATTATGGCGCCGACAATAGCAATGAACGGAAAGATAATTGTAAAGAACGCAATAATGAGTTTTGTGCTGATTTTAAATCTCATCTCCCCTTCTCCATCTCCTTCAGCTTATCCTTCAGCTCCTTCATCCTTAATTCCCTATAGATTTTTGCCTTATGTATATAATGCTAAGGGAAAGTGTTTTGCAATTTCTTTAAAATGCTTATCCTGTGTGTAGAGGGAAATATTATTTTCTATTGAAATCTGTGCAATTAATAAATCTACAGTGCCAATATTTACTCCCTTTTTAGAAAGGGTAAATCCTATTAAACCTGCATTTTTATATGACTCCTCCCCTGTGGGAATATAGTGGATTAATGGAAGAAATCTATCTAAAAAAGCTAATTCCTTATCTCCAGAGGCTCCTCTATACAACTCCATTGAGATTATCCCTGAAACAGCAGTCCTTTCTTCAATTAAAAGTTTCTTTAGTTTGTCTGAAACTTCACTATCCTTTTTTCTAAAAAACTGTATCCAGACAGAGGTATCTATCAATATCTTATCTTTCATGTCTTGATTTCTCCCAGTCCTTTTTAAATCTCAATTTACCCTCCATCTCCAGAGCCTCTTCAATTCTTTTTTTTTTGACAAAATCTTCAAGGGCAATAATTACAGCATCTTTTTTGGTCTTACTCTTAGCCAGTTTGATAGCCTCATCTAACAGTCTATTTGGTATATTCAATGTTGTTTTCATGATATGCCTCCATTTTTATATTATGTATGTCTACAATAAATAATTTTAGACATCCCGTCA
Organism: Nitrospinota bacterium; assembly: GCA_016194325.1. Lineage (GTDB taxonomy): Bacteria > Nitrospinota > Nitrospinia > UBA9942 > UBA9942 > UBA9942. The sequence continues at coordinate 1,244 of JACQBS010000044.1, forward strand.
ATGGCTTTTGGTATTCTGCATTTCGCATTCCGCACTCCGCATTCCTATTTCCCTTTCTCCATCTCCTTCAGCTTATCCTTCAATTCCTTCATCTTCAATTCCCTCTGAATGGTAGCCTTCTTGAACCGCTCAAGCTCCTCTACCCGTGTTTTAAGTTCCTCCTCAACCTTCTTCCGTATTTCAATCTCAGTGGTCAGGATTGCAGTCCTTTCCCTTATCTTTTCCTCAAGATGCTGTTTAAGAGTCAAAAACTCAAGATTCAGTCTGTTTAGCTCCTTGTTCTGATAAACAGTGTTTTCGTATGTGGAGAGGAGGAAATTTATAGTCTGCTCCCTCCCCGCCCTTACAAGATGCTCTTTACCTGCATAGGAAATCTCAATGCCCTTAAGGTCAGGTCTATTTTTAAAGGCAACACGATGTTGAAGGAGGAATTCAATCTTTAAGATAATATAGTCTTCATTGAAAGGCTTTGTTATATAATTTTCAGCCCCTACCTCAAGACCATTAAGTATATCCTCTGCCTCTGATAATTGAGTAAGGAGTATTACAGGGATATTCTTTAATTCTTCAATCTTTTTTATTTCACTGCACATCTTATAGCCATCCATAACAGGCATCAATATATCAGATATAATGAGTGAAGGTTTCTCTTTTTTTGTCATCTCAAGACCCTCAGCCCCGTTCTTTGCTACAGAGACCTTATATTCTCTTTTTACAAGCATCCGTCTGAGTGTCTCTGCCTGCACCTCACTGTCCTCTACAACCAAGATAAATTGGGAGTTGGGAGTTTTGAGTTCGGAATTTTCTTTAGCCATGACTGCCTCCTTCTAAAGATTTTATTATCTCGTTTAATATTCTTGCTATATCTTCAGGTGAAAGGACATACTTTGCCGCGCCAATCTCTATTGCCGCCTTTGGCATCCCGAAGACTATACTGCTGTTTTCATCCTGAGCTATTGTGATTCCTCCCGCTCTTGATACTGACAGCATCCCTTCAGCACCATCACGTCCCATACCTGTCAGGAGTATAGCCATTACCTCATTTTTGTAATAATCTGCAATAGACCTCATTGTAACAGTTATTGATGGCCTGTGGCCATCGTAGAGAGGCTCTGATGTAGAAAAGAACCTCCCCTCTGCATCAACTTTTAAATGGGTCTCTGGCTGAGGAAAATAGACCGTCCCGGACTCAGGGGATTCCCCTGCCTCTGCAAACTTAACTTTTATCCTGCACAATGAGGCAAGCCATTCAATAAAACCATTTGCAAACTCATTTCCAATATGCTGGACACATATAATAGGCATAGGAAAGTTTGCAGGGATCTGCGAGAGAATGGTCTGTAATGCCTGCGGTCCTCCTGTTGAGGCGCCGATGGCAATAACCTTAACAGTATTGAGTTGGGAGTATTGAGTTTTAAGTAAGGGGACTGGAATCCCTTCACTCCCGACTCCCGACTCCCGACCCACGACTTCTTTATGCCTGCGAATAGGCACAACTCCTGCAACCATCCTCACCTTTGAGATAAGCTCAAGTCCCTTCTTGTCATACTCTGACTCAATGCCGCTCCTCGGCTTTGCAAATACATCAACCGCACCTGCCTGCAGGAGCTTGAAGATATTAGCTGAACCCTCCTGAACAGATACACTGACAACAAGGATTGGTTTTGGAAATCTGCGCATAACCTCTTTTGTAAACTCATACCCATCCATGACAGGCATGTGGAGGTCAACGCAGAGGACATCAGGATTTAGTTCCTCAACAAGTTCAAGCCCCTCCTTTCCATTCTTTGCAGTCCCAACAACCTGAATATCAGGTGCATTAGAGAGTATCCTCCCAAGTATCGTGAGGGCGATAGTGGAATCGTCCACCAATAAAACCTTTATTAATGCGGAATTCGGAGTGCGGAACGCGGAATTCATTTTTTATTGCTCCTTGCTGTTTTAATCGAGGAAACGGTAATCGCCAAAAGTTCGTTGGCTTCCTTAATTAGAGGTTCAACCTGATCCGACTTAAGAGAACCACTTTCAACCAATAACTCCATCCAATAGATTGCCTCATCCGCCTCTTTTTCAACAATCCCCATTTTAGAAATAAAATCAGCAGGCGATTTTGCTCGGCTCGCAGACCTATAATTAGCTCCAACAGATGTTCCTGACCTGATTAATTGTTTGCCGATAATATCTGTAGTCCGCCCTTTAGATAATTGCTCAACTAATTTAATTACTTCCAAGGCAAACTTCTTTGTTCTATTTTTAAGATGTTCACTCATTTTTTAGTTCTTCTTCGTTATTTTAATTCCGCATTCCGAGTTCCGCATTCCGCATTTAGATGAGTCTTTCCACTATCTCCAGAAATGCCTTCTGGTCAAATGCAGGCTTATCTATGTATGCATTTGCTCCAACATCCATTCCCTTCTTTCTGTCTTCATCAGAGGATAGGGTTGTAACAAGGATAACAGGAAGCTCTTTATATTTTGTGTCCTTACGAATCTTCTCAGTGAGGGTTAAACCGTCCATATTCGGCATAATTATATCAGAGACAAGTGCATCAAACGACTGTGAACTTAGCTTATTCAAGGCATCCATACCATCAACTGCTATAACAACCTTATACCCTGCACCCTCAAGGATTCGCCTTTCCTGCGTCCTTGTTACTATGCTGTCCTCAACAAGGAGTATAGTCTTCTTTTTAATTTCCTTCTCAGCCGGTATCTCAGGCGGAGTAGGAGCCTCCTGTCTTCTTAATGCCTTAAGCATATCATTCGGGTTTAAGACCATGCACACCTCGCCTGTAGCAAGGAGTGTAGCCCCTGAGACATTACGAACGGATTTAAGTATAGCACTCTGCGGCTTCAGAATAACCTCCTGCTCATCAATAAGGTCATCCACAATAAGCCCCATCCTTTCATTGTTGACAGAGAGGATGATGCATGGAAATGCGGAGTGCGGAGTGCGGAGTGTAGAATGAGAAGCAGGATTGTTTAGTTTTAATTCCTCATTCCGCATTCCGAATTCCGCATTCCGCACTTCAAGTAATTCTTTCAGTCGTGCCACAGAAATCGGCTGGCTGTCAATCTTTACTGTCTGTCTGCCTGCAACTGTGAATATATCATCACGGGTAATCATACGGCTCATTTCCACATATTCTACAGGGATAGCGTATCTTCTGCCGCCAAAGGCTGCTATAAGAACCCGCATTGTTGATACTGTAACAGGCAGTTTAATCCTGAATCTGCAACCTGCATTTGGAAAGGACTCCAGAGTAATATTTCCCTTTAGCCTCTCCACATTTGTCCGAACCACATCAAGACCTACTCCCCTTCCTGAAACATCTGAGACAAAGGAACTTGTTGAAATACCTGATTGAAATATGAGGGATTCAATCTGAGCCTTTGTCATTCCCGAAAGCTCTGCCTCACTGTATATATTCCTTTTTACTGCAGCCTGTTTGACAGCCTCTATATCCAGACCCTTTCCGTCGTCAGAGACCTCTATTACAACATTTGATGCTGTCTGCATCCCTTTAAGTTTAATAGTCCCTGTGCGTGGTTTGCCAAGCCTCTCCCTATCTTCAGGCTTTTCTATACCGTGGTCTATGGAATTTCTGATTATATGCATCAGAGGGTCTTTCATCTCTTCTACAATTCGCTTGTCTGCAACTACATCTTCTCCCTCAATAATAAGATTTACATCTTTTGACTGCTGTCTCGTCATATCCCGCACCATCTTTGGATAGAGATTAAAGATGGTGGTAAGGGGAATCATCCGTATCTTTCTGATTCCTTCATCAATCCTGTCCGAAATAAAATCAAGTCTTGAGCTGTCCCCTCCAATTTTGGATTTTAGATTTTGGAGTTTGGATTTAAGTTCCGCACTCCGCACTCCGAATTCCGCACTTCTTTTTTCAAGTTCTTCCGCAATTTCAATAATCTCATCTATCTCAGGGATACGGCTGGATATATGCGCCTTTGTTACTGTAAGCTCACCTGTCTGGGTCATCAGTGCATCAAGCATCTTTGTATCCACACGAATTGTCTCAATCCTGAACTCCTCTATTGTTGATTTTGGAATTTGGAATTCATCAATTTTGGATTTTAGATTTTGGAATTTGGATTTTTCTATTTCTGGTTTTAAATCCAAAATCCCCAATCCAAAATCTAAAATTTTTGTAACATCTACCCCTGCCGCTTCTCCTGTAACCGCCTCATGTATAAGATTTCGTATTGTATCCAGAGCCTTTAACATAGAATCAACTACTTCAGGACTAAGTGCCATCTCGCCTTTTTTGACAGCTCCGAGTATATCCTCAAGCTTATGGCTAATAATCTCAACATCAACAACCCCTACCATCCTTGCTGCACCTTTTAAGCTGTGAGCTTCACGGAATACCTCCTCAAGGGTTGCATTGTCTTTCGGCTCTTTCTCAAGGCAGAGAAGTCCGTCACTGAGCCTTTGCAAATGCTCACCTGCCTCTATCTTGAATAAGTCACGGAGTTCTTTGTCTTCAATCATAAGAAATACCAGTAACGAGTGACGAGTTACAAGTAACGAGTTTAAAACCTTTGCAAATCACTGTCATTTTCTCACCGATTTTTGGAGGCCGATAATCATTTTAGATATCTCATCTAATTCTTTCAGCAATACATCTTCCGTTTGAGAATCAAGAAATTGCAGATTCTTACTGATGATAATCTGTGTTTCTAATTCTGCAACACTCCCTTGAGAAATATGTAGAAAATTTATAAATTCTTTTGAACTGTTTCGTGCTGACCCCTCTGCAATATTGCTTGGAATTGATATAGATGCTCTACGCATTTGAGAAGTTAAGCCAAACTTTTCTTCTGGAGGAAATGAAGAAGTAATTTTATATATTTGTTCTACAAATTTTATCGCTCTTTTCCAAACATCTAATTTATGATGTGGTTTCATATATAACCCCAGTAACGAGTGACGAGCTGCAAGTAACGAGTATTAATACTTGTCACTCGTTACTCATCACTTGTTACTCGTCACTTTCTTTAAACCATTCTTTTAAGCTCCTGTGCTGCATCATTCAGCCTCTGTATTCCTATCTTTGTCTGGCTTATGCCTGCCGCAGTCTCCTTTGCACCTGCATTGATACTCCCCATCGCATCTGTAACCTGCTTTATTGCCGCAACCTGCTGTTTCATGTTGAGGGATACCTGCTGGGCATTCTCATATACACTATTTGCTATTCCTGATAATGAACCGAAAGACTCCCCTGCCCTGTGGGCAATCTCTGATACATCCTCCACAGTCTTTGTCCCCGCCTCTGTCACCATTACAGCAGAGTTAGTAGCCTTCTGAATATCGGCTACAATTGTGTTCACCTTCTCTGCTGACTTCTTTCCCTGGTCTGCAAGCTTCCTCACTTCCTGTGCAATTACAGAAAAACCCTTCCCGCTCTCCCCTGCCCTCACAGCCTCAACCGCAGCATTTAGTGCAAGCATGTTGATTTGCCCTGCAATGTCTGTCACCATATTTGCTATGCCTCCAATCTGACCTGTCTGCTCGCTTAATTTAAGTATCTGCTCCCCTATCGCACCAACCTTCTGCTTGAGGTTAGACATGCCGGCAGATGCCTGATTCGCCATCTTTATCCCCTCCTCCGTGGTTGATAGTGCCTGCTTTGATATTACTGTTACTGCATCTGCCTGCTCTGCAGATCTCCTTGTTGATGCACTAAGCTCATCCATAGTTGTTGTTGTCTCATTTGCAGAGACTGCCTGTGCCGATGCAGTTCTTTCATGTTGTTCAACTGTTGAGGCTATTTCAGTTGAGATTGAAGACATGGAGGACACTGATTCTGTAACCCTGCCTGTAATGCTGCTGATGATCCAGTAGCCTATTCCCAAGGCAAGCAGTATGCCGCCGACGATACTGGCGATGGTGATATTCCTGATGCGGGCATAGCTGGTATCTGCCTTATCCTTCTCGTTTTTAGCTGTATCCACCTGGAGCTGCATCAGCGCCTCGAGGTCATGTTCCGACTCCTTGAGAAGCGGAAGAGTCTTACTCGTAATATATATGCTCGCTTCGTCAAACTTCCGCTGCTTCAGCAGCGCTACTGCCGGACCCCGGCCTTCGCTCCTGAATTTTTCCCGTTGCGTGACATAGTTTTCGGCAAGTTTCTTCTCCTCTGCGGTCAGGTACGTCGCCATATACTGTTCCCATAGCTTGTCAATCTTTTTCACATTTTCCTCCACTGCATCGGTGTGCTTGGTTACGGGGTGATCCGCCTCGTGCAGCTTGCTTTCAGGAATTTTGGGGTCATGCAACCTGGCCAGCAGCAATTCATGGAAGTTTTCCCTCCGCAGGTTGTCTATCTTTGCCAGCAGCACGGACGGCACAAGCTCGTCGTTATAGACGGTCTCAAGGCTGGCAGCGGTCTCCCTCTCCCCTCTCATACCCAATACTCCTACAACGATCAGGAGTATCAACAAGAACCCCACCAGAGAGTACAACATCACTCCTATCTTCATATTTTTAACCATGATGAACCTCCTTTCTTAATCTTGGAATTATTATGCTTTTTCATCTACAACCAATTCTTTATTTGTGAGTATCTTTTTTAAGTCAAGGACACTCAGCATCTTTTCATTATACGGAAACTCTCCTTTTATATATTCATGGCTTATATCGCTGACTGCCGCGGGGACAGGTCTGAACTCTAATGGGCTTATATTTAGCACCTCAAGGACATCGTCCACTGTTACACCCACAAGGAGGTCATTTATATGAGCAACAATCACCTTTTTTAAATGCGGAATGTGGATTGCGGATTGCGAAATCAAAGCTTTTAATTCCGAGTTCCTCATTCCGAGCTCCGCACTTGAAAGGTTCAACATCCCTCTTATATCCACGATGGTTAAAATATCCCCGCGGAGGTTCATATCTCCAACTATATGCGGAGGTGTGCAAGGGACAGGGGTAATATCCCTCATCTCTGAAAACTCCTTTACCGTATCAAGGCTCACACCATAGTATTCTCCATTTAAACTGACAACTGATAGAGGTATCTGATTGGCAGGGGCAAGACTCTCAGAAGGCTGCATCAGACTTATTGCCCTCTGGTGGAAAATTGCCATATCTTCAGGAGAAAACCCTTCAAATGCAGAATGCGGAGTACTGAGTGCTAAATGTTCAATCGGTAAGGTTTCTAATTCCGCATTCCGCAATCCGAATTCCGCACTTATAATCATTTTGTGGTTAAGGAGCATAATAATCTCCTCACCAACCTTTACCTCGCCTGATACAAAATGGGGATGGATATCCTTTTTGCCATAAGATGGTGCCGGCTCAATATCTGATTCAGGTATGCCGACCACATCATGGACATCATTTACAATAATCCCGTATTCAATTTCTGATTTTGGATTTTGGATTTCGGATTTAATCTCAGCACTCAACACTCTGGATTCCGCACTAAGAATAATAACCTTGTCCGAGAGATGATAACGTTCAGGCGAATGGCCAAAACGCACTCTCAGGTCAACCACAGAGACAATCTTCTCCCTGAGATTTAAAACACCTGATATATATGGAGGAACTTCTTCTACAGGGGTAAGAGCAGGGAGCCATATAATCTCTTTGACAGATAGAGAATCAACAGCAAATAGAAGATTACTGAGGGTAAATGTAAGAATGTGTCTGCTTGAAGACATATTTCCACTCCCTTTCGCCGTTCGTCATTCGTACTTCGTAAATCGTCTTTATAGTATGCGATGTGCGAAGTACGATTTTATTTCAGCATTTCCTGAACATGCCTTATTAATTCCTCTATTGTCAGTTCAGTATATGGCTCTATCCGTTCATCTGATGGTAATGTCTTAAGAAGATTCAATGCCGAATTTCTCATCTTAAATGCCCTCTCTCTATCCCCCTTTCCCTCGTATATAATCCCCATCTCCAGATATGCAGGGATATGAGAAGGATTGAGATATATCACCTTCTTTAACATCTCCTCTTCATCTTCAAGCCTTCCATTTTCACGGGAAATCTGTGCAAGGAGATAGTAAGGTTCAGCATTAAATTTATCAATCTCTATCGCCTTTTTTAAATTGGACTCTGCCTTTCCGTATTCACCTATATTCGCATAGGTCTGACCTATGAGACAGTGTGCATCAAAGTATTCAGGATTCGTTAGTAAGATATATTCTAACTTCTCAATTGTCAATGGATAATTACCTTTATTATATAGCTCCTTTGCCTCAGACATAATTGATTGCAGAGTAAGGATTGAGAAGTGTGGAATTTGGATTTCGTCAATTTTGGATTTCGGGGCACCCGCCACAGTGGGTCGTTGGAATTTGGATTTTAAATCCAAAATCGGTAATCCAAAATCCAAAATTGGGGTTCCCGCACTCCTAACTCCTAACTCCGAACTTTTCTGATATACCACTGACTCCGGAAATACCTTCGGTCTCAGATTGGCAATAGCCTGCTGGGGCAGTTCTGCATGTCCTGTCATCAAATAACCACCGTCATTAAGTGTTTCATTAAATTTTGATGTAACTTTGGAAACTACATCTGAAATAAAATATATAAAGACATTCCTGCAAAGAATAAGGTCCATATTATGGATGGCAGAGCTGTAATAAGGATATGTATCATTGATTAAATCGCCAACTTCAAACTTAACCATCTCTGTAATATTTTTGTCAAGCCTCCATCCTTCCTTAGCCTTACGAAACCATTGCTTTTTTATATCTTCGCTTACCATACGAAATGACCAATCCCTATAATAACAGCGTCTTGCTTTTTTGAGAGCATCTTCATTAATATCCGTCCCAAGGATAAGGATGTCCCAGTCTTTTATGGATGGAATCAGCTCATTTAATAGGATGGCAATGGAATAAGCCTCCTCTCCTGTTGAGCATCCTGCACTCCAGATTCTTAAGGTTCTTTTGTCCTTACGCAGTTCAATCAATTCAGGAAGGATGGAAAACTTGAGCAGTGAAAACTGCCCTCTGTCACGGAAAAAGTATGTCTCGCCAGTGGTCAGGCATTTAGTAATCTCCTGCCATTCAGCTTTACTCTTATTATCTTTCTTAAAAAAATGATAATACTCCTCAGAGGATGAAATATTGAGAGACCTTATTCTTGCTGAAACTGTCTCAATAAATTTATCCCTATCCTGTTCTCTTATATTAAGACCCGTCTGCTCTGAGATGACCTTTATCAACATCTTTAGAAAAGCGTCTTTCATAACAGGCTGTTGAAAAAGACATATTTGGTCATGTTGCCCTGAGGATTCTGAACCAAGTAATGTCGCCCTGAATTTATTTCAAAGTTAGATGACACTTTCAGGGTTCAGCATGACATTCAGAAGGCAGTAAAATAAATCCTTCTTTTCTTGCTGCCTCTCTTAATCTTAAGTCAAGGCATACAAAATGATGCCCCTTGGCTTTTTTTCCTGCCCATATAAGTGCAGCAGATAGTTGTAATGAATCGGCAGCCTGTAGGGGATGGGTCATAAGAAGTCGTCCTGCTATATCTCTCATGTCTTCACTGGGTTCAACCTCTGTCCAAGTATTAGATAGTATGGTGAGTAGATGTCTTGTCTGGTCTTCGTCTCTGGACTTTAAAAAACCCTCACGTCTTAAACGGGCAAAGGCAGAATAACATTCTATTAGACTCCCCCACCATACAGCTATGGCAACATCCTCTTTGATAATATGATGAATACTCTTAGTTTGAGGCTCATCTATGCACATAGGTATAATCGCTGAAGAATCCCAGAACATCATCTGCCTTTCTCCCTCTCTTTTAAAAGGGTGGCAAGTGCCAGACCCTTTTTATCCTTTGGACGATTTATATCCCAGAAATCTGATGGGAGCTTACCTGTGCCGATTTTTACCAGTCCTGCTCTCTCAAGCGTCAAGAGGTGAGAGGGTATTTTTATTTCATCCCTTTTTAAAGGGACTATTTTGGCAATAGGCTTTCCCCTGTCAGTAACAATAACCTCTTCGCCTGCCTTCACCTTTGACAGATATTCACTGATTGATGCCTTTAATTTGGAAACTGCGGCAGTCTTCATAAATTTGTCCTCCATGCCTATTTAGATGTGACCAATATAGTCTATTTAAAAGATGATGTCAAATGAGAAACTGTAATAACAACGAGTTCTCCAATTCACACATTTTTTGGGTTTATTAAATACTATAAAAATACCATTAAAAAAATGACGAAGGGGATAAAAAGTGCTATTATTTACAAAGATGTATGAGGCTCATTTAACATTTATATAGACAAAAGTGATGATTATATATGAAGAGGTTTTAAAGTCATTTCATAAGGAAAAGATAAAATATGTGATTGTAGGAGGTATTGCTGTTAATCTACTCGGTTCCTTAAGAGGGACATCCGATCTGGATATTCTCGTTGAGATGAGCGATGAGAATCTTGCAAAGATTGTTAGAATTTTAAAAAGGAATGGTTATCGTGTAAAACAACCGGTTGATCCAATGGGGATTGCAGATAAGAATATAAGAGAGGACTGGATTAAAAATAAGCATATGAAGGCATTTAACTTTTATAAGGAGGAAGGGCTTAAAGAAGTTGATATAATTATAGATACACCTATATCTTATAAGGATGCCCAAAAGACAGCCCTTCGTATAAAGGCAGGCGGGATTGCATTGCCCATAATCTCTATAGAAAATCTTATAAAGATGAAAAGAATTACCAGCAGGACAGTAGATAAACTTGATATAGAAGAATTAAAGAAAATCAAAAAATTAAGAAAGGATAAGTGATGTTTAAGTGGGAGAGTGAAAGTGAACGTTTGAAGAGGTTTATGAAAATTCCGCCAAAGAAAAAATTAGAGTGGCTTTACCAGATGAACGAATTTATCACAAAACACTCATCCAAACACAGCATTTCCTTAAGGCGTAAGCTGAGGAGGTTAACCCAAAAAGATGCATTTAAAAAGTAAAAAAGTTCATAATTTAAACAAACACAATAAGAAATTAGGAATATAGACTGTAGTTCTATCTTTTATTCCTTCCATCCGTGGTTGCCGACCAATTTTACAAAGACACAGCCGCAAATATTCGTTGTAGTTATGCCATCTCTGCCCTTTTCCAATTTAACAAGTGTCTGGGAAAATTCATCACCTATGGGTATCACCATCCTGCCGCCGACTGCAAGCTGGTCAATCAGGGATTTTGGAATGTCAGGGGCGCCTGCTGTTACAATTATTGCATCATAAGGGGCATGCTCTATCCAGCCGTATGTCCCGTCAAATATCTTTATGGCTATATTCAGATAGCCGAGAGAGTCAAGCCTATCCCTTGCCTTTACTGCAAGGGATTTAATCCTCTCAACTGAATATACCTTTTCACAGAGTTCTGCAAGGACGGCAGACTGATAGCCTGAGCCGGTCCCGATTTCAAGAACCTTTTCATCTCCCTTGAGTTCAAGACTCTCTGTCATCAGGGCTACCATATAGGGCTGTGAGATTGTCTGCTTCTCGCCGATTGGCAGAGGATGGTCTCCATAAGCCCTGCTCCTTAAAGCCTCTTCAACAAAGAGGTGCCTTGGAACCTTACCCATCGCATCAAGAACCCGTCTGTCCCTAATTCCTCTGCCTATAAGCTGTTCTTCTACCATTATCTTTTTATCACTTTCATAATCCATTTAATAAAGCTAAAAGCTGAAAGCTAAAAGCTAAAAGTTGCTTTGAGCTTTGAGCCTTGAGCTTTTATTGGTCAATTTAATCTCTTTAAAATCTCCCTTGCCGACATAACTCCCGATACTGACGCCTGAATCAATCCCCTGCTGACCCCTGCACCGTCACCGATGGCAAAAAGATTTGGTATTTCAGTCTCCAATGACTTTGTCAATTTTAACTGGAGAGAATAAAATTTCACCTCTATGCCATAAAGGAGCGTATGCTCCGAGCATACACCCGGTGCGAATTTATCCAATGCCTTCAGCATCTCCATGATATTTGCTAAAAACCTATACGGAAGGACAAAGCTCAGGTCTCCCGGTGTAGCTGTTTTTAGAGTGGGGACTGTGATTCCCTTCTTCATCCTTTCAGGTGTTGACCTCCTCCCCTTTAAGAGGTCGCCGAGACGCTGGACAATCACACCTTCACCGAGAAAATTTGCAAGTCTTGCTATATACTTGCCATAAGATATTGGCTCATTAAATGGTTTTGTAAACGATGTGCTTACAAGAAGGGCAAAATTTGTATTTTCACTCCTCTTTGCAGTATAGCTGTGCCCGTTTACTGTGAATATTCCGTCAGCAGACTCCTGAACAACCTCTCCATAAGGATTTACGCAAAATGTCCTTATCTGGTCGTCAAACTGCCTTGAATAGTAAATTAGCTTTGGCTCGTAAATAATATCCGTTACAAAAGATAGTGTTGAGGCAGGCAATTCCACCCTTACACCTATATCAACAGGATTCATCAGAGGTATCAACCCAAGTTTACGATACTCCCTGTCAAGCCAATCAGCCCCTCCCCTTCCCGGCGACAATATAACAAAATCTGATGTAAATTCCCTCCCATCTTCTGTCCTGACCCCGCTGACTTTTGAACCATTTAGAATAATAGATTCTACCTTCTTATTAAACTGTATTTCTATCCTCTCTTCAAGACTATTTTTGAAATTTTGTAAGACCTCAGGACATCTGTCTGTTCCAATATGCCTTATCCTTGTTGGGATGAGTTTAAGATTATTCTGGGAGGCTTTTACTTTAAGTTTTTCAATTTCAACTGTATCGGTCCCATAGGTATTTTGGGGGGCGCCATGTTTTATATAACAGCTGTCAACATAGTCAATTAAACCAGCCAATTCTTTTTCATCTAAATACCTGCTTAGGAATCCTCCAACTTCACTTGATAATGTCAGTTTCCCATCACTAAATGCCCCTGCCCCACCCCACCCGGATAATGTTGGAGATGCTTCTGACTTCTGACTTCTGACTTCTGACTTCTGAATTAGTTCTATTCTCTCCTTCAGCCCCCTCCCCTTCTCCAATAAAAGGACTTTTATATCTTTTTTTTTGATTAGTTCTAATGCCGCAAAAATTCCTGATGGCCCTGCACCAACAATAATAACATCATATTTCATTCGAAAATCCCATACCTTATCTCCTCCCCCTTTGATGGGGAGGGAGTTCAAGGGTGGGGGTGAGTTTCTTTCACCCTCCCCTCAGTCCCCTCCCATCAAGGGAGGGGAGATGACTATCATCAATCAGTTATCTTAATTATTCTGATTTTCTTATATCCACCAGCTTCAATTGTATCCTCTTGTTGCCTTTCCAGTTATTCATTATCGGTGTATAAACAATATCGTATTTACTGCTGTAATCAATCTTGTCTATCAAATAGGAGAAATTGAAGCCTACTACCTCCATTACCTCCGAGCCGTCATCCACATCCATTCTTATATGCACATTATTTTTCCCCATAATTATAGGCTCACCCTTAATCTCAACGTCCATTGAGCAGAGCAGAGGCGGAGGATTTGATGGACCAAATGGCCCTATCCTGTTCATCTCTTCAGTGAGTGAATAATCTAATTCTGCCAATCCAATACTTGCATCTATATCAATCTTAGGAATACAGTCATCCGTATTTAATACCTCTGTTGTTACTTTCTGAAAATACTCTTTAAATTTATCTATCATGCCGCTTTTTATGGTCAGTCCTGCCGCATATTTATGCCCGCCGAAATCAACAAGAAAATCCCCGCACCTCCGTAAACTTTCATACAGATGAAAAGATGGTATCCCCCTTGCCGAGCCTCTGCCATATTCTCCATCAACAGAGATTAATATTGTAGGCTTGTTGTATTCCTCTACAACCTTTGATGCCACAATACCTATAACGCCAAGATGCCAGTTTGATGATGAGAGGATAATTGCCCTGTCATTTTCCATAGAGCATTGGCTCTCAATCATGGCTCTAACCTCTTTTAGAATATCATTCTGTATAAGCTGTCTCTTTCTATTCTCAGAATCCAGATGTCTTGCGATTTCCAGAGCCTCATCCTCATTGATTGTAGTCAAAAGCCTGACAGCCGCATCTGCATCCCCAAGCCTTCCTGCCGCATTGATCCTTGGCCCGATGAGAAATCCCACATCCGTTACAGTAACCTCTCTCCCATTTATACCCACAATGTTTTTCAATGCCTTCAATCCTGCCTTATCCGTCTTGCTGATTTCCTTCAGCCCGTATTTTGCAATTACATGATTCTCTCCCAGCAGAGGTGCTATATCTGCTATTGTCCCGAGTGAAACCAAATCAAGGTGTTTTTTGAGATTGGGAATTTTTTCCTGTGACAGCCCGATTTCTTTAAAGGCACGGCGGAGAGATTTTATAAGCTTGAATACGATTCCAACGCCAGCCAGTGATTTAAAGGGATATTTGCAATCCTCCTGTCCGGGATGAAGAATGGCAACTGCCTCCGGGAGATTGGCTGATAATTGATGATGGTCGGTGATGATTAAATCAAGCCCCATCTCCTTAATCGCCTTTCCCTCTTTTACTGCGGTTATTCCGCAGTCAACAGTTATAATCAGCTTCCCCCCCTGCTCCTTTATCTTGGTTATGGCATTTAAGTTAAGCCCATAACCCTCCCCTGCCCTTTTAGGTATGTAGTAAGAGGCATCTACATTCATCTCCCTGAAAAAGAGTATTAAAAGAGATGTGGAAGTAATGCCGTCAACATCATAGTCACCGTATATAAATATCTTTTCCTTTGATTTTATAGCATGCATGATTCTCTGGACAGCCTTCTCCATATCCTTCATCTGATATGGGTCATGAAAGCTGTTCAGTGTAGAATTGATAAAATTACCTGCACTGTCAAGATTATCAATCCCTCTATTGATGAGAAGCTGTGCGGTGAGAGGTGAGATGCCGAGTCCCTTTGAAAAAAACTCCTGCAGCTTAAAGTTAGGCTCAATAAAATTCCACCTTTTCTTTATACCCTTCAGAGTGGTGATGACCCGCCTCGCTGTATCTGAATTATTTAATTCAGTAGATGTATTCATCTACCCGACTCTGTTAATACAGATATGATTTGATTCTGTATATTCCATACCTTGCCGATATCACATTTAAAATCATTCATTATTATAGAGAATGCAAATATCTCGCCCCTGTTTATATTACAATTTTCACAGGAATTACATTTAATACAGGCTGCATAACCGGAGATGGCGCTTACACCATCCAATGTCCCTGTCTTACCCCTGACCATCTCCTGAGACTCTGAGCCGTTCATCCTCTCTTTGAGAGAGCCGTCAACACCCATCACACTTAAAGAAGAGATATACTCAGACTGAAATCTGAAATCATCATACATGGACGATAGAACCTTCACAATCTGTGATGATGTAATTCGGTTTAATCTTGAAAGCCCCGAACCGTCAGCAATCGTATATGTCCCCTTTTGTATTCCAATCTCATCAAGATATTCCCCTGCTACCTCCAGCCCCTTTTCAGTAGTCCCCGGTGCACCTTTAATTTCAGCCCCCATAGTTTTGAGTATCTGTTCTGCTATGAAGTTGTTGCTTATCTTATTTAAGTCGCGGACAATAATAGACAGGGGAACTGATTCATGGTCAAGAAATTCCTCTGTGCCTTCCGGCTGGACACCTGTCTTGATATTTCCCTTAATGGTAATCCCTTCCCTTTCAAGAAACTCCTTAAATACGGTAGCTGTATATAACGGAGGGTTTGATATGTTGCGGTAATAGTGCATCCTCTTCTTTCCTGCAGTTACCTCTCCGCTTACAATAATCTTATCTCCCCCGCCATCTTCAACCCTGTCAACAGTAATGGTGGTCCCTACCCTTCTCCTGTTTGTAACAGCCTTGTTTATAACCTCTACAAAACTCGTAGGCGGATTTGTAATTACCTTTGGCCTCTCCCTGTGGCTTTCAGCCGAGTCCACATAGACTGTAATGGTATTAAAGTTTAATGAGAGTGCACCTATCCTTGCATTATATGCCCGTGAATTATCATCTTCCAGTTTCCAGCCGTTACCTGTTCTCTCACTGTCAAAAAAACTTTCATCTGCAATAATATCGCCTGTAATTTCATCTATGCCTGAGTTTCTGATTTCCCCTACTATCAGCAATAATTCTTCCGTAACAAGCTTTGGGTCACCATATCCCTTGATATATAAATTGCCATTGAGGATATTGCCATTAATAGTTCCATCATGGGCAACAGTTGTTTTAAATTTGTAATTGGGTTTAAGTTTTGAGAGGGCTGCAGCACTTGTTATCAGCTTCATATTGGATGCAGGGATGAGGAGTTCATCACTATTTCTCTCATAAACAGTCGCACCTGTCTTAAGAGAAACAATTTTAATTCCTATCTTTGCATTACTCAGGCATCTGTTTTGAATAATACTGTCTATTCCCTGCTTAAGACTTGCAGGGACAGGCTTTTCACTGATTGCTGAAGGCTGAAAACTGAAAGCAGAGGAAATAAAGATGCAAGATGCAAGATTCAAGATGCAAGATACAAAGATTTTAATTTTTAAACTTGAAACTTGAAGCTTGAAACTTGGAACTTTCATTTCTCATCCCTCCTTAAAACCAATCCTATTATCATCAGCCCCATTATACCTGAAATTGCATTTAAAAATACATCACTCAACTCCCCCACCCTGTTTGGCAGGAGATGCTGAATAAATTCATCTATAAAGGATATAACCAAAATAATAATAAATGCTATTAGATAGCTGTTTTTAAATTTTAACAGCCTTGTAATAATATTATTCTTTTCAACTGCATTATGCGAGAAGTAGCTGAATAAGCCATATTCAAAAAAATGAAACTTTTCTGCCGGAAGCTTCTGCCTGAAAATTAATAAGGCATAAACAAATGATAAGACAAAAAACCAGACATAAACAGAAATTCTGGATTCTTTCCTTATAAATGCCAAATAGCCGATAATCATCAGGAATACAATAAATGAAATTATATAACAGACTGAGCTAAGAGGGAAAGATAAATTTTTATAATAAATTTCCAGGAGTAAGGGCATGAGAGGGAGGGTTACCAATATGAGAAGAGTATATATTCCCAATGATAACCACACCCTTCCCTTTTTATCCATGTGTCAAAGTGTCAAAGAGTCAAAGTATCAGAGCTAATTTTAACTTTGACACTCTGATACTCTGATACTATTTTAGGGGTGGAACATCCCTGACATCTTTTCTACCCCAGTGGACAAGCCAATCAAAGAGGCGGAGGAGTCTTGAGTTATTCTTCTTCTGGTCAACCCAGTGGCCGCATAATCCAATTGTCCTTGCAATGATGAAGAATCCATTCAATCCCTCAATATCAAATCCTAAGTCTCTTAAGACTGCCCCCATCATTCCATCAACATTCAGAATCAGATTATCCTTCTTTGCCACTGTTGCCTTTTCTATCTCAAGTGCAAAGTTTAGTATGGGCGTATTTAACTCATTTTTCCTGATAAACTGGATTGTTGATTGAACCCTTAAATCAGGACTCTTCTTTGAGAACTTCCTGTGCCCTATTCCCGGGACAGGGCCAACCTCTTTTTTCATATATTCAAGAAATGCAGGAACATCACCTGAATAGTTTTTATAACCATATTCAAAATACCGTGCAGCATCGGTAACTGCACCGCCAAATCTCGGGCCTATCATTATCAAGCCTGCCGCTACAGATTGTGACAGAGGGATGCCTGCACACGAAGCAATTATTGTTGCCAATGCACCACTGACGCATGGACCATTGTCTACAGTCAATATAACCAATCTCTTTATCAGCTGTGCCTCAGCCGGAGAGGGCAGACGGCCTGTTAACTGAAGCCCTATCACATGCTCAATCCCATACCCTTTTTCTACAAGGTCAACAGCCCTGTAGCCGTAATAGACCGGCTCATCACCCTTATTAAATGTATTACAGGTAAAGAGTGATGGGATAACTACAGATTTTGTCTTTATTAAATCCTCTATTGGTTTCGGCAGTTCGGCATTAGCTGGTTTTGGCTCAACATCCTGAACAATCTTTCCTTCTTTTACAAGCTTTAAATATACATCCTCAATAATTGGACCAAGGTCGCCAAAGGTAGGAGCCACAATAATACCCGTCTTGTTAAGAAGGTCCATTTTATATCTTGTTGTCCCTCTTCCACTGGCATCAAGTTTTGCACCTGCATGGCCAAACTTCATCCCCTTCGGCAGTTTTTCCTGACTTATGCCGGCAATTGCTGCTATTACCTTTATCCTCCTCTGCTTTGCAGAATACCATTCTGCTACACCTTCCTCTAAATTACCCCCCATCTCTCCGATAATAACAACAGCATGTGTCTGAGGGTCATTTTCAAAAAATTCCAGATATGTAACATAATCGGAGCCCGGGAATGAATCACCGCCAATACCTATTGCAGTTGTTGTCCCGTCTGCCCATTGTGAGAGCATCCACATTATCTCATTGAGCAGTCCACCCGACTTTGTTAACACACCAAAAGAACCCGGACGATGGAGTCGTGATTTAATAAGATTGTCATAGGAACCCCCTGCCACTCCCATCCTGCACTCACCGGCAGAGAACATACCAATTGCAGACGGGCCATTAAATATCTTTCCCTTATTTCTTGCAAGGTGAAGGAGTTTCTTTGCATCAATCTCAGGGACACCTTCGGTAATCATGGATACAAACCTAATCTGCGGTAAGTTCAATGCCTCTACTGCTGTCCCATATGCCGCCTTTCTGTTTACATATATCAATGCCTCATTTATCTCAGGATGCCCGGCAATAGCCTCCTGTGCTGTCTTATATGTCGGCATTAATATGGTCTCGGCACCATAAGGTATTGTCTCATTCCCGCTGGCGTTTGGGTCTACAAGACAAACAACATTATACGGCAGTCCTGAAAGGTAGCTGAATTCTGCCATCCTCCTCGCAGGATTTAAACCCTGTGCACCGTATATCATAATCTTAGAAGTTCTGTTGCAGAATGGCAGTCTCCTCTCCTTCTTAACAGGTGCAGGATAGACAGCCTTCGGTTTCTGAAACTCTGTCTTCCCTTCCAATGCCATGTTTACAATGGCAGTCAAGGGGGTATTTCTGTCATAAACATAAATATCAAAGCCCTCTTCCCTGAGTGCCCTCATCATGTCAAGCCCTGCCTTTTCATTAGGACCGCCCCTTCTTACCCATATCTTTACACCATTCAAATGCCCCTGCTCTCTTGCCCAATGAAGCCCCTTAATAATACCCGTAAAGGTCGCCTTCACATCTGTAAAGTTTGCTATTGCACCTCCAACTATCAAATGCTGAATATTGGGCTGCACTGCAACAATCTTTGTAAGCTCAAAAACCGCATCTGCCGGAGGGTCACCACTGTATTCTGTATAATTTAATGGGATACCTCCCAACTGGACTACTGCATCAGTATAGAAAACAGATGCACCGCCGCCGGCAGGAAGTATAGCCACCTTTGGTTTTCCTTCTAAATTTAAAACTGTGAATTTAACTGTCCCCTTGGTTAGATTACTGTTTACTGTCTTTATATGAATCTCTTCGTCTGTAAGGGGACGGGCAAAGTCAGATAGAAAGTTGAATGTCCAGTCGGAATGCCTGTATTGTGCATCTTCATCTACCATCAGAACTGCATCCATTCCGACAAAACCATCTTTGGTTATCCCTAACGGATTAATTTCAAGATATGTGGTATCTTCGCCTGTAAATGCCTCGTAAAGTTTCTTTATAAAATCAGATAGGTTGGATATTTCTTTCTCAGGCACTGATGCCTTCTTTAAAAATTGTTTTAATGCTGAATCATTAACGCCGTCAACAGGAATTGTATATGTATTTACCGAATCCCAGTTCTCCTCAATCTCTATCCCGCCCTTTACAGAAAAAAGGACATCGGTTCCCTCCCTGACGGATTGAAGGGCTAAATAATACTCCTTCTGTGTATTAACCTTCTCCTCAATAATCACCTCAGAGATAATGACAGGGTGTCCATTTATCTGGACCTGGTGAAAAAGCATCTTCTTTGCCTCTGCAGTTACATCCTTCGCCGATAGCCCCACCTTAACCAAGCCAAGTTTCCCTCTTCCCTTGAAATTACCATGTGCCTTCACCACATATTCCCTATTGCTGTTCAGTTCTATCTCATCAAGCTGAGCCTTCTCTGTAATCAGCCAGTTTGCAGGCACAGGTATCTGATATTTTTTTAATAATTTTTTACCGAAATATTCGGCAACCTTTGCCATATCTATACACTCCTTTCAAAAAGAAATTTTGATTTTAAACAGATTTAATAAAATACCAAAAATTAAATCCTTTATCAACAATTAAAAACTATCCCAAACAGATTCTTTATTATTACAGTGGCAGAAGTAAATTCCTGCCATTGTAAGCCTCTATAATTTCCTGTAATCTCTTATTGTAAATTAGACTCCAATTTCTTTGCAACGGCCTTAATGAACTGTTCTGTATCTACATAAGAATTTTCCGGCGGCTTAGGTGTATCATGAATTAACCTTGCAAGGTCGCCGGTAACAGTCCCTGATTCAATTGTCTTTATATTTGCATCTTCTAAGACATTTGCAAATTTTACCAGATCAGGTGTGTTATCCAGTTCACCCCTTCTCCTCAATGCACCTGACCATGCAAAGATAGATGCTGTTGGATTGGTTGAGGTCTTTTTACCCTGCTGATGCAAACGGTAATGCCTTGTAACTGTTCCATGTGCTGCCTCTGTCTCCATCTTTCCATCCGGACTTACCAGAACCGATGTCATTAATCCGAGAGAGCCAAAACCGCTGGCAATCATATCACTCATTACATCTCCGTCACGATTCTTGGTTGCCCAGAGAACCCCGCCTGGATGTTTTACTATCTGTGCTACTGTATCATCAATAAGTGTATACCAGTATGTGATGCCTGCCTTTTCAAAATCAACTTTTCTTTTATTTACCTCTTCCTGAAAGATATTCATAAAAAAAGAATCATACTGTTTTAATATAGTTTGTTTGGCAGAAAACCAGAGGTCAGTCCTTCTCTGTAATGCATAGGTGATGCTTGCCTGTGCAAAGGAGCGGACAGATTTCTCTGTATTATGCATACCCATAGTTACCCCCTTACCCTTGAACTCATGAACAGTCAATGCAGTGGGTTGTGAGCCATCCGCAGGCTTATAAACCAATTCAACTGTCCCCGGTCCCGGCACAGTGAATTCAGTAGCCTTATACTCATCTCCATAGGCATGACGTCCAATGATTATCGGCTTTTTCCATGAATTTACTGCCGGTTTAATATTCTTGCATATAATAGGCTCTCGGAAAATTGTCCCGTCAAGGTGGGCACGAAGAGTAGCATTTGGGCTTGGCCATTGCTTGCTGAGCTTATATTCCTCCACCCTTGCCTTGTCGGGTGTAATAGTAGCACACTTTACACCTACGCCATGTTTTGCTATTGCCCTGGCGGCTTCAAGTGTTATCTGGTCTTTGGTCTCTTCTCTCTTTAGAAGCCCTAAATCATAATACTCCAGATTTACATCAAGATAGGGTGAAATCAGATGTTCTTTTATCCATGCCCACATTACGCGCGCCATTTCATCACCGTCAATCTCTACAATAGGATTTTTAACATTAATCTTTTTTGCCATTTTATACCTCCTCCTTAAAAAAGAACAAAAGAAAAAGATTAAGGAGAAATGGGGAAATTAGGGAAAAGGGGGAAATATTTTTAAAATAATTTTTTCTTTCTCCATTTCTCCCTGTTTGTTCTCCCTTTCTCCTCAATGGTTTTTATAATTTCTTTAACAGTAAAAAAATCACCTCCCCAACTCAGATTTAATCAAGGCACTCTGATAGTATAAAAATTATCACCCTTGCTTCTCTGCATCCGTAAGCACCCCTTTTAGTCGGATAAGTACCATATCATCAATGATATATGTTTTTGTCTCCTTGGGGCCTCTCCCCATATATTCTATTTCAAATTTTGTCAGGGCATTACTAATCTCAGCCTCTATCTGCCCTTTTGTTTTTATTTTTTGTCCTTTTATCTTCATAAAAAACAAAAGCCAATAGCAACCTAAAGTCTAATGATCACTATTGGCTTACCTTACTGCTCAGTCCTGTATTTCAGATCAGGTTCTGCTCAGCCCTGTCTACCAGCAAGTAGTTATTTTTCAATTCATATTATATAAACCTTTTTTTATTGTCAAGAAAAACCTTCTGCAAAAAACAGCGGAAAAAACTCTTTTGTTTTTAATGTATAGGAAATTATTAAAAACATATAAGGAGAAAGGGGAAAGAAGATGGAGAAATGGAGAGATAAATCAGAGTATCAAAGAGTCAAAGTGTCATAGTGTCAAAGTTTTTTTACTCTGACACTTTTAATATTTTTCTCCTTTTCTCCCTTTTCTCCATTCTCCTTAATCTTTAAATGGGTTGAGTATCGATTTTGGGCATTGAGCCGCTTTTTCTATACCTTTTTAATTTCAAGGATATTCCCCTGCCTTCGAAGCTGATCTCAGATACTCCCCTGTCGAATAGTATAGACCTGTAAGCAATACAATCCTTATTTTTAAGGATTCTGCTCTGAAGGATGAGCTTGCCATTAACTCTTTTAAAACCATGTTCTCCAATTAAATTTTTGTATCCGATATAAGGCTGGACAGATTCCATGAGTAGAGATTTAATACCTGAAACCATATCAAAATATGGAATAGTTGTATGCCACATCAGCCGCTCATTTACATAAAACGGTATCTTTTCAAGTCCTATACTCAGCATATATAACCCGCTTTGTCTGCCCCCTGCATAACCGTAAAACGATACCGAGCGATCACTCCTTGAAAAATAAAGTCTATCGTTATAAAGACCCGATTCAATGAATAAGATACCCTTTGAATCCATATCATAGCTCCATGTTTCCAGATGTGATTTTCCATTTACTGTCAGTTGATAAGCCTGCTTATCTCCAAGCTCAAAACCCACTGTATCCTTTACCGCAGCATCAGACGGTATATTCATAACCGTCTGCCCTTCCTCCGGAATACCAAGAGGAATATAATATTCACAATTCTCCTGTTTAATCAGAAAGTCAGAGAAACATACAGGTATTGAATGGCTCTCCAATATGCCAAAAGACTGAAACTGTATGTGCAGATGCGGATAAGGTGCGCAGCCCGAGCTCCCCGCAAAACCTGCAATCTGCCCCTTTTTCACGGCTGTATTGGGTGAAACCTCAATCCCCTGCTGCCTCAGATGACCGATAACCGAAAAAATGGAGGGGTTATGTTTTATAATGATATGATTTCCCCAACTGAATTCCAGATTTGTCGCGGTTACAGGGTTATCATGAATGGAAGACTCCGCAGCAACAACAACCCCATCGCCCACCGATGTTACCGGCATTTTATAGCAGTAATGGTCTTCCAGTTCCTCACCATTGCCTTTATAGATACTTCCATTCCTGTCTTTTACTACAAAATCAAGACCCCATTTATATATCCCTTTGTGAGTATGCCTCCCATCTATCCCCTGACTGACAAACCACCAGCCCATAAAAGGCAGGATAAAACCATAATCAACCTTTCCGTATCTGTCTTTTTCTCTTAAAAAATGTCCGAAGTTTTTCTCGGGCGAAGAAAATAAGGTAACCCTGTGCAACCCATTTGCAACAATATTTTGCTGCAGAGAAATGAGCATAAAGAGTGTAACGATATTAAAAGGCGCTGCAAGCACAGGGAGCGAAAGGACATTCTGAAAAACATTGCCTATTACAACAGAAAATAATGCAGAGATGATAGCGACAGAGAGACTCCACCAATTAGGCACAAAAAAGACTGTACCAAGGGCAAGGGATGTCAATATAACATTGAATCCGTTATTTAATATGAATGCTGTATATTGGGGGAAGGTCATGGAAAAGGTAAAACATGATAGAAATGAGATAACTGTAATGAATACCATAATCCTTGAGTAGAACAGAAGGGCGATAAGTATCATTAATCCTGCCAATTCATCAGGATTAAAAATTACAAGTCCGATATTTTTCAAAAATATCCTGTGCAAATCCCTGCTAAAAACATGCAGGGACGAGTTTTCAATCTGCAGGCTGTCAACAGGTAAAGTTGCTCCATGAGATGTTCCGTTGCCGCTGATTATCAGTAACCATGAAAGCAGAACAAAGGGAATGCTCATCGAGGGGAGTGAATATGCCTTTAAAAATCCCGATATTGCGGCTATAACAAATACGAGGAGTACCGAAAATAATACAATTAAATAGACCAGATGTATGTCTTTTGAGCCGCTGTAGTAACTTACCGACATTCCAAGGAGAACACCATTAAGACCATACAAACCGCTCAGCAGCTCTGCGCGATTATATCCAATATAATAGGCAAAAAGGTTGACGGACAAACACCCTAAAAACCCATTTAAGCCTGCATAGGGATTGATAAATGATGATAGAAGAACGATTAGACCAAAGGATCTGCTGTCGGAAAAAAAGATTTGAGAATAACTATGAAGGGCAGCCTCGACGAAAAAGCCTGTCTTTCCTCTTTTTAAAATATCTTTAATCGCTGCCATGAAACATTGTAAAAGAAATTATAAAAAACATATAAGGAGAAAGGGGGAAGAAGCTGGAGAAATGGAGAGATAAATTAGAGTATCAAAGAGTCAAAGTGGCAAAGTTTTTTTTACTATGACACTTTGATACTCTGACACTTTTAATATTTTTCTCCCTTTTCTCCCTTTTCTCCATTCTCCTTAATCTTTTTCTTTTGTTCCCTTTCGGGAAAGGGATAATCGTTCAGGGAGTCTCTCTTTTTGCTTTAAATACGATACATCTTCTGGATCCCGTATTACATCCAATTCTCCATTCTGTCCGATTAGAAGTATCGTCGGTCTCATTCGTATAAACTGTGTCCACTGGGTTAAATTGTATGCGCCAAATGGTTTTATAACAAGATTATCCCCCCTGTTAAGAATAGGCAGTTTTACCAGATCTCTGATCACATCTATCTGCATGCAGAGAGGACCGTATATTACATGGTCCTCCATAAAATAACCCCTGTCTTGAACCGGAAGTATCTCAAGGTCATACCAGAAACTCGTAACCATAATATTTACCCCTGCATCGAGAACAAGTGCCCTTACACCTGAGGGCAATCTCTTTGTTGCACCAACCGTAGTTATTAAATATCCTGCCTCATCTACCAATGCCCTGCCTGTTTCAAGAAATAACAGAGGCAGCTTGTCGTGTGGAAAAGCCCCCAATACTATATTGCAAACGGCTTCTGCATAGGCATCAAAAGTCGGCGCCAGATAACTTGTGGGAAGATATGTTGACTTGAGTCTGTTCCTCGATGCAAAACCTCCGCCTATATTAAAATACTTAAGGGTTATTCCAAAGTCATCTTTAAGTCGTGATGCGAATGCGCAAAGGCTTATAACCTCCTGCTGATAGAACTTTGGGTCAAGTATGAATGTTCCGATATGTGAATGTAATCCTGTAAGCTTGAGCTTGGCGCCGGATACAATTCTCTTTGCCACTTCATATGCCTGCCCGTTTTCAAGGTTCAAGCCGAATCTGTCCCACGCAGGATACATGCCGGTATCCATGTTTATTCTTATCCCTATTTCCACCTGTCCGCCAAATGCAGCGGCTATCTTTTCAAGGGCATAAACCTCGTCAAGACTGTCAATATTTATAACCGCACCATCTCTTACGGCTGTAAGAAGGAAAGTGTCGGGTTTATATGGACCATTGACCACTATCCTTTTCCCCTCTATACCTAAGACTTTTGCCATCTCATATTCGTGTTCAGATACCACCTCTGCCCATGAGCCTTCCTGATGCATAATGGAGCATATTGCATTCAGATAGTTGGTCTTATACGACCATGCAATCTGAACCTTCGGATATCTGAGGCCGAATGCCCGCTGTAATTCGGCATGCCTTTCTCTTATTGTGGATTCAGAAAATACCACAAGGGGAGAACCGTATTCCTTTACAAGTGCCTCTACAGGGACACCATCTATCTCGTAACAGCGGTTGAGCCCCGACGGCCTTCCGAATTCGTTCATCATCCCCGCCGTATGACGCACTATACTCGGCTTTTCATAACTATCCTTACTCATAGTGTAATTCTCCCTCTACATTTAAAGTCTCCAGTTGTTTTATATTCAGTATATTCTCATCGGTATACCTCGTAAATATTACCCCGATTTTATAATCCTTATTTGCCTTTTTTATCCCCTCACCAAGTGCAAGCCTGACCAATAGCCACGGAAGGTTTACTCCGGCTGCCTTTGAAAGATACACCCATGCAGGAAAACGGGGATTTACCTCTAAAAGGTAGAATTTGTCGGTCCTCTTTTTTTTCAATATCTCAAGCTCTACAGGACCCCGCCACTCTGTTGCATCAAAAAATCGTCCGGCAATCCTGTCAAGTTCGTCGTCCCTGATGGTAACCCCTGCCCATCCCTTTCCCTTATCCGTTGTGAGGAGTTTTCTCATACAGACCATCCCGACCATGCCCCCCTTTCCATCACCTACAGCCGTAACATTGAATTCATCCCCCTCCATATATTTCTGGAGGATTATGGGCATTCCCCATCTGTCGCTGATCTTTAAGATGAATTTATTTACCTCATCCATGTTATGGGCTTTATATGCCTCATAGAATATTCCTTTAACCATAATGGGGAAGCCTAATTCTTCTGCTGCCTTACCTGCCTTGTCTACTTCCTTTATAACACGACCGGCAGGAACCAAAATATCGGCGTCCTTTTCAAGCCCACCGATATTTGTCTTTGAGCACATAGACAATTGTTCCTTTGTTGGTATAAAGGTCGTAATACCACTCCGATGAATTTTATCTTCAATATTTATGAAGTTATATATCTCGGAATCCAAAGTAGGTATAATCATATCCATAGCCGTTTTTTCATGAATCTTCAGCAATCTCTGGAGGAGACAATCTGCACCTTCCGAAGGGTAAGGCAGAAGATAAACATGCTTGAAATAACCCATCTTATAAAGACCTGCATCGAGAGAATCGTATCCCAATCCTATCCCCTGCACCCTTCCCGCAGAACCCTCTTTTATACAGCGTATAACAGGTATGCCGGGTGCAGGGCTGTCTGTTGAATTGAGACCTGTAACGCCAATGGTAATATTACGACGCATCTATCTTAAATCCCATACCTCTCATAAGGGACACAAACTCCTTCACATCTTCCATTGCAGTCCCTTTATCAGTATCAAATTCCTGCGATAAATGATTCACAGCTTCCGTAAGACTGATCCCATCTTGTAATTTCCTTACTATAAAAAGGGCCGTCCTATTAAGCCAGAATGTCTGTCCTGTTGAGGGGTCGAAGACAAAACCTGTATCGCTTACTGCTATATCCGTTAATTGTCTGTTCATGTATGGAAATTACAAGTCCTTTGTCATTTCCCTTTCATCTCATTCAACCCTAATAGGGAGCCGGCATATCCCGGGGCAAGCTGAAGCGATTTATTAAACATGGCAACTGCCTTTTCTTTATTTTCCATCTTCAGATAACCCCATCCCATACCATCATATGGCGCCGCCCAAATATCGTCAGCCTTATGCATACCCGCAAGCCTTTCAAATGTCTTAATGGCACTGGAATAGTCCTTCAGATTATAATATGCCCAGCCAAGAGTGCCGATAGCCTCGCTATATTTATCAAAACCATATTCCTTATCAGGGGCATTCTTGAGAAATGCCGATAATTCCTTCACCGTATCTTCGTATTTCTTATCTTTAAAATAGATATAACCGGTAAGGAGACCGATGTCCTGATAGCTCACGCCCTTTTCCCTGATGCCCTTTGCCTTCCGGAGGGCATTTTCGTATTGACCATAATTATAATACGCCCATGCCATAGTGATAAGGAGGTCATTCAGCTCTTTCTTCTCATTCATCAGGCTGACAAGCTCACTATTGTCAACACCATGGGGATAGAGATTGATAGCAGAAGATAGATTTGCCTTCCCCTCATCGGTTCTACCCAGTTTTATCAGCGAGAATCCGACCCCTCTGTAAGGCTCCGCCAGATTGGGATTAATCTGTACGGCGCGTCTAAACTCAATAAGACTGTCGCCGTAGCTCCCTGTCTTGAAATAACTCCAGCCGAGGACTATTTCGGCATCCAGGTCAAGAGGAAATGCCTTCACAGCCTCTTTCAGATTCTTGATTGCCTCCAAATAATTGTTCTTACCGTACAGGGCATATCCCAAACCAAGTCTTGCATCGGAATCGGTATTACTTGCCGCGATAATGGCTCTGAAATGTTTCTCGGATTCATCATAATTCTTCAATCTGAGCTTGCTCCACCCGAGCCCCCTTTCTACCTGCTGCCTTGCCTCATCGGTAATATCCTTCTTCTTTGCCTCCTCATTAAAATTCTCTATAGCCTTATCATACAATCCGAGATAGTATAACCTCCATCCTTCCCCTGCCTTTCCAAGTTTTGCATTACTTACCGCAGATAGGCCGGAATAGGCGTCGAGATATTTCGGATCAAGCTTGATTGCCTTATTAAACTGCTCCTCGGCATCGGGATATCTTTTCATGCTATAGAAGACCCAACCGAGTCCACTGTTCGCATCGGACCAGTCAGGATTATTTTTAAGGACGTTTTGAAATTCTTTCATCGCATTCTGATAATCGTTTTTTAAAAAATATGCCCATGCCATAGTTGTCCGTGCATTAC
Organism: Nitrospinota bacterium; assembly: GCA_016194325.1. Classification (GTDB taxonomy): domain Bacteria; phylum Nitrospinota; class Nitrospinia; order UBA9942; family UBA9942; genus UBA9942. Next base: position 29,992 of record JACQBS010000044.1, read on the forward strand.
TGTATAAGCTATATGCCCCTGACTGGTCGTAAACAGTCTCAAATACTGCGGGGAGGTTTGGGTTAATTGAAAGGGATTTCCCGCAATATTCAATAGCAGTATCATACTTCTTTAGCTTATAATCTGTATAACATGCCCCCCTCATCAGGCTTGCATTATCCCTATCTTTCTTGATCCCCCTCTCGAATATATCAAAACCCTCCTTGTTGAGCCCCGCAAAATATAGCGCCCATCCCAAATCCTGATAAACGGATTTGTATTCAGGAGATCTTTCAATCGTCTGCAAAAACTCGTCATTCGTCAGATAGCCGGGTAAAAGAGACATCACGGAATAGAATTCATTTAAGGCGCCCTTTTTATCGCCTTTCTTGTCAAGGGAGAGGGCAAGTCCGTAATGCGGGTCTGCAAGATAGGGGTTTATTGCTATCTGTTTTTTAAAGCCATCTATTGCCTTTGCCGTTTCTCCCTCCCTGTAATAACACCATGTTATCTGATTTTCTATATCATACTGTTTTGCATTAAATGTTAAGGAGCGATTAAATGCATCGAGAGCCTTTTTGTAATTTTTCATCTGAAACTCGACAAGCCCTATCCCTTTGTATGCATCATAATTCTCCCTTTTTTCATTAGATCTCTCAAAATGCCCTTTTGCCTCGCTATACCCCTTATTGCCATAATAACTATAACCCAGTCCAAGATGAAGACGCCACAACTCTTTCCCTGGTAACAGCGGATCCTTACCCTCTATTAAATTTTTAAAGGAGCCTATTGCCCCTTTGAAATCACCCGCATAATACTGATTCCATGCCTTATTAAAGTTCTCGTATCTCTTTTCGATAACAGCGGCACTCCCCTGTTTTGCACCTATATGAAAAGGAGATTTTCTTAAAATGTCCTGAAAGAGATTATCTGCCTCGGTAACCTTCCCCATCATAAACATACTCCATGCCATTCCATTCAGGGCATCAAAATTCTTTTGGTCGGCTTTATATATCCTCTCAAACTCTGTATATGCCTCACTGTATTTCTTCTCCTCATAAAGCCTTCCTCCCTTCTTAATATCCTGGGCAAAACCGGGATTACTAAAAGCCACAGCCGACAAAACCATGAAAAATACACTTGCTGCAATAAATTTTTTAAACATAAAACCTCCTTTCCCGGGTGGGAATAAAATTTGTCAATTACCTTTAGAGATTCCAAGCTCTTTTAACCCTGCCTGAGAGCTGTAGTAATCAGGAAATAGCTCAAGGGCATTTTTAAATGCCTGCTCGGCATCGGATTTTTTGCCCAGCTTTAAATAGCTCCAGCCCAATCCATCGTATATATCGTATGAATACCTATATTGACTCAATCCCTTTTCAAGCTTATTGAGTGCATCTTTATAATTTCCCTTCTTAAATAATACCCATCCCTCTGCTGCGTAAACCTCTGACCACGCGGGATAAAGAGATTCTATCTTGCCGTATTCCTCCATAGCATCATCATAATCTCCCGACCTGAGCATCTCATTTCCTCTGGATAAGACCCCCTCTTTTATTATGGAAAGCTGTTGTTTTCCTGCAATAGCCCCCTGACTTTTCATATCCTTTTCAATTGCCTTGTTATAATAGTAATCCGCATTATTATAATCCTTATCGCCAAAATACCCGTTTCCGAGGGCGACATAAATATCTACACTCTCTTTTCCCGAAAGCCTCTGTGCATTTTTAAATGAGCCGATCGCGGTCTGAAAATCGAATTCCGCCATAGCTATATAACCGAATATCAGATTGCTGTCAGACGACATAGGGTTCTCCGATAAAGCGGTAACAAGATATTTTTTCGCATTATTTAGATCGCCTAATTTAAAATAGCTGTAGGCAATACCTTCCAATGCCCCTGTGTGATTTCTGTCAATCTCACTTAATTTCTTAAATGTCTTAAGGGAATCCATATATCTATTGAGCTTGAAGTATGTCCATCCGACCCCTTCGAGGGAATCGGCCGTCCCGCCGTCCAATCTACGAAGTGTCTCAAATTTTGACATGGCATCATGATACCTCTCCATTTTGAAATAGCTCCAGCCTGCCATTAAAAGGGCATATCTGTTGTCAGGATTTATAGATAAGGCATGCTCATAGTTTGCCGCGCTCTCATCATATCTGCCAAATGTAAAGTTTCGATTACCATAAGATGTATAATGATGAGAAGTGCTGCATCCAAAATTAATGAAAAAAATGAACAGAATAATTAAAACAACACTCGTCTTTTTCACCTATAATCCCCCTTTTAAAACTTGTAAGCAACAAAAAACTCCATCTGGCTGGCACTATCAGAAGAGCCATCGGCTCGAACAGTCTGGCTCATGGCGGCGCCCCAATTGGAGGCAGGATCACTTCTAACGGTTTTATAGTATTCGCCGGGCATAAAATACCCGCCGTGCACACCGAATGTAACACCCTTTGTAATAGAGTATGTCGCATATACATCTATCTCATTGCCTAAATCTTTTGAAAGGTATCGGATGTTATTATTTGCATCAAGCCCGATGCCGGCATTCATTGCCTTAAGGCTCCAATAGTCTATCATTATAAAAGATGTCTCAGAAGGTGTTATATTTAATCCAATGTTGTAGGCGCTTATGTTCTCCCATACATGAGGGTCATTAAAAGCTCCAGGCCGCCTGATGCCGTAGTTCATAGTATAGCCTCCTGCCATTGCAACCACAGGAACGGGTGCTATATGTGCGAAGGAATCTACAAGATTTGTATTTAGTGGAGAAAAGACCGTGAATGCGTTATTTTCCGTTCTTTTCAATGAGCCTGCATTATATTTTTGATAGTCATCTGTGCTGACTTCGTTTCCTGAGGCAATGACCAGCTTCGCCCGCGGTGTAAACATCCCAAAATGTCCATTTACCGCTGTATGAATAAGATAACCCTTATGTTTTATATCCCCCCAATTCTGATTATCCTCCCCCTTTGTCTCACCCGCATTCTTAGCTGCCTCAAGCTCAAAAGTAAAATAGGGAGAATCTACAACCGCACTTAAGCCGTAAGTGTAAATCTCATCTCTTTTAGCCCTGAAGGATGTATTACTATTTGCAAAATATCCATGCTGCTTTCTTTTTTCAAAGGCTGTCCTGTCATAGAGCAGTCCAATATATGGCTGAAGTGTAACAATAGCTGTTTTGTTGTTGACAGGTCTTAATTTTAAATCTGCTGCCACCATATAGGCATCGCTATCGGCAGACCTCCCCAGCCACTTGGAATGGGTATCTTTCCTTATCTCGGAATTAACATTTTCAACATCGAGGATTGAATATCTCAGCCTGACGATATCTTCATATGAATAGGTTGCCCCATAATTATTATACTGCCCGCCAAGGGCATATCCATTGCCAATCACATAAGGAGATTGCCCTATCTGTATGCTATTACTTAATGTTGGATAAAACTTTAGCCATACTTCGCTGATCCATGGATATAAAATTGAATCAGACCCTCCTTTCTTAACACGGGAACCCTCAACCGCGGTTGTAATCTCATTAAGAGGCGCAGCATAATGAGAAGGACCTTCGCTCGTAATTTTAATAAAGAATTGATGCCTTGATTTATAAATAATCTTAAGTGGGATATTATAAATGTATGAGAAATAGCCCAATTCGTCACCCCCGCTGTTTTTCAGGTCGCCCGTGTTATTTGCCCTGTTATATGACAATCTGATATCCGGAGTGATACCCAGCTTCCAGTTCTCTTCAAGGGTTTGAGCTGAGATTGCAAAGGCATCAAAAAAGAAACATGGAACAAACAGTGTTATCAGAGCCAGAGTTATATTGATCCGGCACTTTCGCCCTCCCATAAAATTTTTACTATAAGAAAAAAGTGCTGACTGAAAGACAAATTGCATAATTTGGGTTAATATTTTTTTATCTCGCATCTCATTTTCCTCGTAGGGTTCGATGTGGGTTAAGTTTATAAATTAATTCACGGAGAAAATTATACCACCTTCAAATATTCTGTCAAGTGAAACCTTCGATGTAAATTATTACTTGACAAATGTAAACTATTAATGTAAACATAATTTTACCTCCATGATTACAATTGGTGAAAAATTAAAGGCGTTAAGAGAAAGTCAGAAATTATCCCTCAGGGATTTAGGGGAAAAGGTAGGTCTATCTGCAAGTTTTTTATCCCAGTTAGAATTGGGGCAGGTGTCACCATCCATTGCATCCCTTGAAAATATTGCCTCTGCCTTAAATATACACATCACATATTTTTTTGACGAACCGGAAAAGACAGACAGTGTTGTAATGAGAAAGAATGAGAGGAGGAGGATATACAGCAAAGGCTCAAAGGCAATTATACAGCCGCTTGCACATGAGATAAGCAAGAAAAAAATTGAGCCATTTATGCTGACGCTGGAGGTTGGTGGAGAGGGCGGAGAGCACCCATACTCATCCCGACATGGAGAGGAGTTTGGAATTATTATGCAGGGAAGGGTTAAGTTCACACTTGAACAGAATGAATATACGCTGGAAGAAGGGGATAGTGTATATTTCAACTCCACAAAACCTCACAATTGGAAAAACATGGGAAAGAAAGAGGCAATAATTATATTGGTGATTCCCGCACCATAAAGAACAAAAACTTAATTTGGAACCACAGATTGACACAGATTAACACAGATTTTAAAACCTTTATTTATTATTAGGAAAACAGGAAGACATGAAGGGGAAAAGCCATTAAAAGAATATTCATGGTTTCACGGCTTTCTTATCAATCTTTTTAATCTGCGATAATCTGCGAAATCTGCGGATATATATTTTTCTAAACAAATGATGACTCTATCACCTTTTGTTTTAGTATCTCTCTCAATACTTATCATTGCATTTACACTAATTTTGGTGCCTCTGTTTGCCCGACACCAAAAAATCCTTATATATGTATCCTTTCCTCTCATGGCAATATCTTCTGCGATTGCTGTCATAGCTGGAATATGGTCGGTGGCAGTTGGTATTCCAGAATCAACTATCCTTTCCATTGGTTTACCTGATTTACCATTTCATTTGAGGCTTGACCCGTTATCAGGTTTCTTTCTAACTGTCATCGGACTTCTGAGTTTTTTTGTATCCATCTATTCTACAGGTTATTGTAAAGGATATGCAGGCAAACGGTCGGTAACTCACCTTGTAATATTTTACTCTCTTTTTATTGCAGGAATGTTTCTTGTCGTCCTATCAGACGACGCCTTCTTCTTTTTAATCTCATGGGAACTCATGGCTATAGCATCCTATTTCTTGGTAATGTTTGAGGATGAGCTTATAGAAAACAGGAGGGCAGCATTTTTATATCTCGTAGTTGCCCATATCGGAGCTATTGCCATACTTTTATCTTTCGGTGTATTGGCAGGCGCAACCGGCCTTGAGGGTTTTAGCGGTTATACATTTGATGCAATGAGACAGACAGAGTTCCCTCTTAAATGGGCAACCGTTGCATTCCTCCTCGCATTTTTTGGATTTTCTGCAAAGGCAGGTGTGATTCCGCTTCATGTATGGCTGCCTGAAGCTCATCCTGCCGCCCCTTCCAATGTCTCTGCATTAATGAGCGGTGTTATGCTGAAGACGGCTATTTACGGCATTATCCGTGTAACCTTTGACCTGATTAAAGTCTTTCCCTTGTGGTGGGGAGCTATGGTACTCGTCCTTGGTCTTATTACAGCCATCATGGGAATATTATATGCCATTATGCAAAATGATATTAAACGAATGCTGGCATATTCATCAGTAGAAAATATCGGTGTCATACTAATCGGAATCGGATTGGCAATTATCTTTACATCGTTTCATATCCCTGTACTTGCGGCCCTCTCGCTAACAGCAGTATTTTACCACTCTATCAATCACGCCATGTTTAAGGGGCTGCTATTTATGGGTGCAGGTGCCTTGCTCCATGCCACACATAAAAAAAATATGGACGAGATGGGCGGGCTTATCCACTATATGCCATGGACAAGCACGCTTTTTCTCATAGGCTCTATATCTATATCAGCCCTCCCTCCATTTAACGGATTTATATCGGAGTGGCTTATATTCCAGGCATTCCTTCTTTCTCCGTCACTTAACAGCCCGTTACTGAACCTGCTAATTCCAATGGGTGCCGCCCTCCTTGCATTAACTGCCGCACTGGTAGCCGCATGCTTTGTAAAGGGATTCGGGATAGCATTTTTGGGTCATTGGCGTGGTCTCCATAATCCCCCCTTACACAGAGGGGGATTAGAGGTGAACTGGCCAATGCGTATAGGCATGCTACTACCTGCCCTTATGTGTCTCATACTCGGTATCTTGCCGACCATGGTAATTGAATGGATGGATAAAATATCAGATGAACTCGTAGGTGGAAAGATTGCAACGACAGCCGGGGCATTTGGCTGGTTATGGCTTACACCTGTCGCCCACGAAAGGGCATCCTATTCGGGTGCCATTGTTTTATTATGGATTATAGTTGTTGTCATGCTGGTATATATCTTGCTTCACAGCCGAAAGACTGCTATACACAGGGTTCCATTATGGGACTGCGGCTTTGAAAAGATTACCCCGCGAATGCAGTATAATGCCAACTCATTTTCCATGCCTATCAGAAGGATATTTGGATTTCTCTTTAATATCAGGGAACAGGTAAGATTAAGCAATGCTACACTCCATCCCTCTTTCCCTAATAGATTATACTACCGCCTTCGCATAAGGGATCGTTTCTGGGGATGGATATATAAACCGATAAGTGAGTCAAGTTATTGGATATCACGAAAGTTCGGAAGGCTCCAGCAAGGGTATATTCATGTTTACCTGATTTACTCTTTTATAACCATTATAATTTTACTGGTATTTGCAAGATGATAGAACTCTATCCATTCTTAATAGAAGCAATCCAGATTCTTATTGTCCTTTTATTTGCACCTTTATTTGTAGGATGGATAAGGATGTTAAAGTGCTGGTTTCAGGGACGAACATCTGCAGGATTGTTTCAGCCATACAGGGACATCGTGAAGCTCTTTCATAAAGATGTTATATTGGCTGAAAATGCATCATGGCTTTTCCGTTTTACACCATATCTTGTTTTTGGTGTTACTGTTCTTGCAGGAGGGATTATACCAATCCTTTCTTTAAGCTTACCTTTTGCAACAGTAGCTGATGTCATTGCAATAGTAGCCTTATTTGCTATAGTACGGTTTTTTACTGCATTGGCGGGAATGGATATTGGCACAGCTTTTGGCGGCATGGGTTCAAGCCGTGAGATGATGATAGGCTCACTTGCCGAACCTGCGATGCTTATGGCAATTTTTACAGTATCATTGATTAGCCAGACCACATCCCTCTCTAATATGGCGGATATGCTCATCCATAAAGAGTTTATTTTAAGGCCTTCAATGGCATTTGCACTATTGGCATTCGTATTGATTTCGCTTGCAGAGACAGGAAGAATCCCTGTAGATAATCCTGCTACTCATCTTGAGCTGACAATGATACATGAGGCAATGATATTAGAATATTCAGGCAGACACCTCGCCCTTATTGAGTGGGCAGGGATGATCAAGCTTTTTCTTTTTACAACCATCGGGATAGCATCATTTTTCCCATGGGGGATATCAACCTTGCCCTCGAATGCTGCTATCGGGGGATTAGGAAATTTAATCAGCATATCAGCCGGTATCATCTTCCTGATACTTAAACTTGGATTTTTAGGTATTGGGCTTATATTGATAGAGACAGGTCTGGCGAAGATGAGGATATTTCGTGTCCCTGAGTTTTTAGGAGGCGCATTTTTGTTATCTACTCTGGGCATGCTTTCATATTTTATATTGGAATAATATGTCTATAAATCTTGCGGCACAGATAAATAGTATCATGGCAGCACTTATACTCCTTACAGCATTCGGGCTCCTTGTCCAGAGAAGGATGTATGGGCTTCTCCATTTATTTGCATGGCAGGGGCTCTTTCTCTCTGTAAGCACAGCAATAGTAGGGTATGTATCAGGTGCACATCACCTGTATATCTCGTCTATTTTAACACTTGCATTAAAAGTAGTTCTAATACCATATATTCTGCACTTCCTCATCAGGCAATTACATATCCATAAAGAGGTAGAGCAGCTTGTAAATGTTCCCACCACTATGCTGATTGGAATTGCACTTGTAATATTTTCATACTATTTGACCGCACCTATTCGTGAACTTTCAACATTGGTAACCCGCTCTACCCTTGCAGTTGCACTTGCTACTGTCATGCTCGGTCTTCTGATGATGATTACAAGAAGACATGCCGTCACACAAATCATAGGATTTCTGGCGTTAGAGAACGGATTATTCTTTGCTGCTACAAGTGCAACCTACGGTATGCCTCTGGTTGTGGAGCTTGGAGTAGCGCTGGATATTTTAATAGCTGCATTTATCTTTGGAATATTTTTCTTTCAGATTCGCACAACCTTTGACAGTCTGGATGTAGAACAGATGACAAAATTGAAGGAGGAAGACTAACAAAGTAGGCAGTAGGCAGTAAGCAGTAGGCAGTAGGTTTTTTACTGCTTACTCCATACTGCATACTGCTTACTATCTTTTTATGACTCTTCTTATTTTACTTGGTGTATCTTTTTTCTCTGCTATTATCCTTGCCTTTGTTGGGGACAGAAAATTTGCACCTGAGATAAATATTCTTGGCTCTGCAGCAACTTTTGCTGCAGGGGTTGGACTAGCTATAGAAGTCTATATGCATGGACCAATGACGGCAGGTGGAAAATTCTTTTTCGTTGACGCCTTTAATGTCTATCTATCTGTCCTTACATCATTCGTCTCTATGACAACGGCTGTCTTCAGCAGGAGATATATGAGGTGGGAAAGGGAACATGGGCGCGTAGGCCATTGGGGTATGAGATTCTATCATGCCATGTTTCAACTCTTCATCTTTGCCATGCTCTTGGCACTCCTGACAAACAATGTTGGTGTTTTATGGATAGCAATGGAGCTTGCCACCCTCTCTACAGTCTTACTTGTTTCACTCTATCGCACACCGACTGCAATTGAGGCCGCATGGAAATATTTTATCCTCTGCGGTGTAGGGATTGCCTTGGCTCTATTTGGAACAGTTCTGCTCTACTTTGCCGCAGAAAAGGTTTTAGGTGAGGGCGGTGAGGCGCTCCTATGGACAAACTTAAGCCAGGTAAGTGATAAGCTTGAGCCGACTGTCCTTTCACTTGCCTTTGTATTTCTGATGGTAGGATACGGCACAAAGGTTGGTCTTGCCCCCCTTCACAACTGGCTTCCAGACGCCCATAGCGAAGGACCCACACCTATATCAGCAGTCCTTTCAGGCCTTTTGCTTAATATTGCACTCTACGCATTGGTGAGATGCAAGGTCCTTGTGGATGGTGCCACAGGCACTCATCAGGCAGGCTATATAATGATGGGGTTTGGGCTTCTCTCTATTCTTGTCGCTGCCTTTTCGCTATTGAGGCAGAAGGATGTAAAACGGATGTTTGCATATTCATCCATAGAGCATATGGGTATAGCAACCTTTGCATTCGGTCTTGGCGGACAGATAGCCACCTTTGGCGCACTTTTGCACATGCTTGTCCATAGCCTGACAAAGTCATCAATATTTTTTACAGCAGGACATGCCTCCCAGATGCACAGAACACAGGAGATGGATAAAATCAAAGGACTTCTCAGGGGAAATCCCCTTGTCGGCTGGGGGTTGATGTTTGGAGTCATGGCTATTGTGGGCATGCCTCCATTCGGGGTTTTTGTAAGCGAGTTTTTAATACTGACTGCAACGATGAAGGATGCACCTCTTTTAACCCCGTTGCTCTTGATAGGGCTTGGAGTCGCATTCGCAGCCCTTTTCAGAAGGGTTCAACCGATGGTTGCAGGCTTAGTCCCCGCAAACCAGCATCCATTAAAAGCAGCCCATATACCGGTCATTCTTCATATGTTATTGGTTCTTATTATAGGATTATATATGCCCGATTTTCTGTCACAGTGGTTTCATACGGCAGTGGAGTTGTTGAAGTAAAAATATGGAAACCCTAAAGAATAAAAACCTAATTAGCCACGGATTAACACGGATTTACACAGAAAAAATTTAAAACAAGATATGCCGTTTTTTTTTATCTGCGTAAATCTGCGGCTAAAGATTTTATAATTTCTTTATATGAACAATATAATTTCTTTATTTGGAAATGAGGCGAGAAAGGACAACAGCCAGTATCCCGCCACTGTGACGCTCTATCAAATCCCCAAAGAACGGTTTACAGAAGCAGCAAAGTCAATGAAAACTTCCGGAGCGAGGCTTGTTGCAGAGTGGGCTGTGGATGAGACTCCATTTGGCAGAGGCTTTGGCATTTATGCCTGTTATGCAAAAGATTCAGAGTATCTGATTTTAAAAACATACACACCTCTTGAAGACCCGACATTCCCAAGTCTTACTAAAAAATTTGTCCCTGCCTATCGTTTTGAAAGACAGATGAGAAGTCTTATGGGTGTTGTCCCTCTGGGACATCCAGATTCACGGCCATGGATAAAGCATGAAGACTGGCAGGAGGATGTCTATCCCCTTAGAAAGTCCTTTGATGCCTCAAAATCCATCTCAAGAGTAAAAGGTGAATATCAATGGATAAAAGCAGAGGGTGAAGGGGTCTATGAGATACCTGTGGGACCTGTCCATGCAGGTATTATTGAGCCGGGTCATTTCAGATTTCAGGCAGTTGGTGAGGATATTCTTAATCTTGAAGAAAAACTTGGTTATGTCCATAAAGGCATAGAAAAGAGATTTGAATCCATTTCATGGAAGGAAGGGGCAAGACTTGCAGGGAGGGTATCGGGTGATTCTACAGTTGCCCATGCTATTGCATACTGCATGTCAATTGAGTCAATGACAGGATGCAATCCGACTAAAAGGGCATTGTGGCTGAGGGCATTGATGCTTGAAAGGGAGAGGATTGCAAACCATCTCGGAGATATAGGGGCAATCTGTAATGATGTCGCCTTTGCATTTCTCTTATATCAATTTTCAATACTTAAAGAAAAACTCCTCCGCACAAATTACAAACTCTTTGGTCACAGGTTTATGATGGACAAGATTATACCGGGCGGAGTTGCTGTTGATATTAACTCTGATGCCAAAAATGAGATATTATCGGAGATGGATTGGCTTACAAATGAATTGGAGAGGCTCGTCATTATCTATGATGAAAACTCTTCACTTGATGACAGATTAAGAGATACCGGTGTGCTTACCACTGAAAAGGCAAAGGAATTATCTGTTGTAGGATTTGTAGCAAGGGCAAGTGGTCAGGGTATAGACTGCCGTATCCAGAGTCCATTTTCACCTTATGACCATATCATTCCGAAGATGACAGTCTTAAATTCAGGGGATGCCCATGCAAGGGTGTGGGTAAGAATTGAGGAGGTAAGAGATTCTATTAGATTAATCAGGGAGATATTGAATAGTCTTCCTGATGGTAAAATTACAGAAAGTCTTACCCCTCCATCAACTGATAAGTCCGGTTTTGCAGTTGTAGAGGGGTGGAGAGGCGAGATTGTTTATTGGATTCAGTCGGGACTAAAGGGTGGAATAAACCGCTGCATGGTTAGAGATCCATCCAGTGTAAACTGGATTGCACTTGAGGAGGCAATCCATGGAAATATTGTCCCCGATTTCCCGCTCTGTAACAAGAGTTTTAATCAGTCATATTCGGGGCATGATTTGTAAAAACATAAAAGCAACCACAGATAAACGCAGATAAACACAGATTTTAAAAAAAATTAAAGTTTTTTCTGTGTAAATCTGTGTGAATCTGTGGTTTCATTGAGTCTTTAAATGTTAAGAATACTTCATCAGATATTCAGGACAGGTATTGTTACTGAGCCTCTCCCTTCTGCGGTAGAGACTGAGATAGAGTTTATAGGGCATAGGTTAGAAGATGCTATAAGAAAGCGTTTCCACAGGAGTCTTACTATCAGAGAGGTGGATGCAGGCTCATGCAATGGCTGCGAACTGGAGATTCATGCACTGAATAATCCGATTTACAATTGCGAGAGATTCGGCATACACTTTACAGCATCTCCAAGATTTGCGGACATACTCCTTGTTACAGGACCTGTTTCCATAAATATGGAGACAGCCCTTCTAAGAACATACAATGCTGCACCTAATCCAAAGCTCGTGATTGCAGTCGGAGAGTGCGGCTATAACGGAGGTATATTTGGAGAAAGTTACGCATCCCTCGGAGGAATCGGTAAAATCATTCCTGTAGATGTCTATATTCACGGCTGCCCGCCAAAACCTGCTGATATTCTGAATGGTATTCTCAAGGCAATTGAGGGCAGTGAACCGATTTGCTGAAAATTATAAAGAAGATTTTCTTCGGAAATACGCCTTTTCTATCTCTACTGCGATAAACACACTGAATGATACAGTTATGCAAATAAACAGTTCTATTGCACTTAGGGGAGCTGTCTTGAATATCCTCTGCAATATTGGAATATAAGTAATCATAAGCTGAAGTGAAAATGTCAATACCTCTGCACTGAGGAGTGCCTTATTTGAAAGAAGCCCAAGGGTAAATATTGATTCTCTCTCGGAGCGGATAGCCATAACATGAAACATCTGGAAACCTGCAAGGGTAAAGAATACCATGCTCCTCGCATGTTCAAGGTCATCATGCTTTAGTCCCCATTCCATTACACCGAGTGTGCCAAAGGACATCAAGAGTCCAACCCATATAATATGCTGCCATAATCCCCTTGCAAAAATACTTTCCTTTGGGTCTCTTGGTGGTCTATTCATTACATCCTTCTCTGCAGGCTCTACTCCTAATGCCAGTGCTGGAAATGAGTCTGTTACCAGATTTATCCATAGTATTTGAATAGGTAAAACAGGCAGGGGCATACCTATCATAAGTGCAAAAAACATTGTAAGTATCTCCCCTGAATTTGTTGAAAGCATATACCTTATAAATTTTCTTATATTGTCATAAATTACCCTTCCTTCATGAACTGCCTTAACAATAGTTGCAAAGTTATCATCCCTTAATATCATATCAGATGCATCTTTGCTTACATCTGTCCCTGTTATCCCCATTGCAATACCTATGTCAGCCTTTTTCAATGCAGGGGCATCATTTACACCGTCACCTGTCATCGCTACAATATGCCCTCTTTCCTTCAATGCTGAAACAATATGTATCTTGTCTTCAGGTGATACTCTCGCAAATACCCTTACAGTGGGCAGAAGATTATTGAAATGAGCAGTCTCTAATATCTCCATATCTCTGCCTGTTATAATCTGCCCGTTCTCGTTTGTTATGCCAAGACGCTTTGCAATAGCCTGTGCTGTAATCGGATGGTCACCTGTAATCATAACAGGCACAATACCCGCCTTCATACATATCTTTACAGCCTCATAAGCCTCTTCTCTTGGGGGGTCTATCATCCCAACAAGACCAAGGAATATAAAATCCTTTTCAACATCTGACATTGATAACCCCTTTTCAATTTCCTTATATGCCACTGCAAGAACCCTTATGCCATCAGCAGCCATCTTTTCATTTTCTTTAAGAATTTGTCCTTTCATATTGCTATCTATTGAACAGATTTCAATCACACTGTCAACGGAGCCTTTCATAAACATCAGATAAATCTTCGGATTGTCGGGAGAGGAATGGATGGTTGTCATCCTCTTTTTAAAGGAGTCAAAGGGGATTTCATTTATCCTCGGATAACTCTTTTCCAGTTCATGCTTATGAATGCCAATCTCTGATGCAGCCTTAAGTAAGGCAATCTCTGTCGGGTCTCCAATCCCCCTATCATTATCAATTGAGGCATCATTACATAAAGTTATAGCCTTAAATATGAGATTCATATTCGATGTATCAAGACTCCATTCCTTCTTTAACTCCCTTCCATCATATATAAACTCCACTTTCATCTTATTCTGCGTGAGTGTTCCTGTCTTATCTGAGCAGATAGCTGTTACACAGCCGAGTGTCTCCACAGCAGGGAGTTTACGGATAAGTGCATTCACCTTTGACATCCTGTAGGCACCGAGGGCAAGGACAATGGTAATGACTGCTGGAAGACTCTCAGGTATTGCGGCTACTGCCAGACTTATAGAGGTAAGTGACATAAGTTGAAGTGATTCTCCTCTCCATATACCTGCAATGAATATTATTAAACAGATCAGCAGTGCCGCCGCTGCAATCCTCTTCCCCATTGCATCAAGTTTTATCTGAAGGGGGGTTTTAATTTTTTCTGTCTCCTGAAGGAGATTCGCAATTCTGCCCAATTCTGTGGACATTCCTGTAGTTACTACAACCCCTACCCCTCTGCCGTAAGTGATTACAGTTCCCTTAAATGTCATATTCCTGCGGTCTGCAAGAGATGTCTCCTCGTTTATAATATTTGTGGATTTTTCTACAGGTGTGGACTCCCCTGTAAGAGGCGACTCATCTATCATGAGATTTGGACTCTCAATAAGCCTTATATCCGCAGGCACTATTTCTCCTGCAGTAAGAACTGCTATATCTCCGGAGACAATATCAGTGGAAGGTATCTGGTGGTGCTTGCCATCTCTTATAATTGTTGCGGTGGGTATCTCAAGTTTTTTTAAGGCTGACAGTGCCCTCTCTGCCCTGTATTCCTGAAAAAAACCAATCACTGCATTCAATAAAACAATAGCGAGAATTACTATCGTATCTATTAAATCCCCTATGAAGGCAGATATGACTGCAGCAATTATCAGTATTAAAATGAGGAGATTTGTAAATTGCTCAAAAAATATAAGAAATGGACTCTTCCCCGGTTTTTCCTCAAGCCTGTTATACCCGTATTGAGTTATCCTTTTTTGAGCCTCACCTGCAGAAAGTCCGTTTCTATCTGTCTTGAGCTCCTTATAAAGCTCTCCCTCTGTCATCTGATACCACGGTTTCATATTTATTCCTAACAAGTCCCAATTGCATCAGATGTTAGCAAACTTCATTAA
Source organism: Nitrospinota bacterium (assembly GCA_016194325.1). Lineage (GTDB taxonomy): Bacteria > Nitrospinota > Nitrospinia > UBA9942 > UBA9942 > UBA9942. The sequence continues at coordinate 45,003 of JACQBS010000044.1, forward strand.
CTAAGGCAATGATAACTGAAAGACAAACTATAGGCTTAGATGCGATAAAATTGGCAGGAAATATGGCGGTTGTTTTTTATTGCTTACTTTCCTTCAGCGGATTTGTTTAGTGATTCCATAAGCCTGGCAATATCTGCATTATTTTTCTTTGCGGCAATCTCAAGACTCTCATGTCCCCCGCAGCACGAATCTATATTATACTGATTAAATACCCCGACCGTCTTCGGATATTTTGCAATTACCTGATTTATGCTCATTTCTTTTGTAATCTCTGCCATCTTTATTCCTCCGCAAAATTTATCTGCATTACCCTTTTTTTTATAAGAGATAACGAATGCTTTTACTTTATTATTTTTTATGATAGTATTTTAAACTATAGTTGTCAAGAGCCGCCATGTCTGAAAAACTAATTGTAGATAAACCTACTATCACAAAAAGGCCTGTAACAGGTGTTAATGAGGTAGATAGCCATATTGAATCGTTATCAAAAAAACTATCTCTTGGCATGAGAAATGACTTTTACCAGATGATCAGCAGCAATAAGCCAAAAACTATTTCTGAATTAAAAAATATTTTTAAGTCCCTCATAGAGCATCATAAAAAACAGGTACCGAGACTGTAGAAAAGGACAAAAACCTAATGAAACCACAGATTCACACAGATGGACACAGATAGTAATTAAAGTTACAAGTTATCTGCGTTTATCTGCGTTCATCTGTGGTTGCTTTTATAATTTATGCATCGTCTAAACCTACCAAATAAGATTACAATAATACGAATATTTCTGATTCCCCTCTTTTTAGTATTTTTAATATCCTCAGCTAAGATAAGCCCATTATTTGCAGCCTCTATATTTGGTGTGGCGGCATTTACAGATTGGCTTGACGGTTATCTTGCAAGGACCACCAAGCAGGTTACAACCCTTGGCAAGTTGTTAGACCCGATTGCAGATAAGATACTTGTTACAGCAGCACTTATACCTTTGGTTGAACTTGACAGAATATCTGCATGGATAGCTGTAGTAATAATAGGAAGGGAATTTGCCGTAAGCGGGCTCAGGACTGTAGCAATGTCTCAGGGGATTGTAATTGCTGCGAGCTGGTGGGGAAAATATAAAATGGTGTTTGAGATAATTGCAATAATGTTTTTAATCCTGAATTATAAAATTTTATTTGTAAATTTTTTGCTTTTGGGCACAATAGCAATTTGGGTTGCAATGGTCATGAGCCTTGTTTCAGGAATAGACTACTTTATAAAATTCTGGAATCAATTTAATATAAAATTAAGTCAGTAAGACTATTCTTTAAAGGGAGAAAAAACTTGAAAAGACTGATTCATATTCTTGCAGCGGCGGCATTAATATTTTCAGATGAGAGCAGTTGGGCGGATGAAAAAACAGGGTCAAAAAATCAGACATACGGCAGTGAGTTTGAAGAACTCAAGCATAGGGTTGAAGAACTTGAAAAAAGGATAAAAGATGGAGAAGTGGTTGATGAACTTGGGCATAAACTCCATCCTATCCACAGTATTTATGGCTTAAAGATAAGCGGCGGGGTCACAATGACAGCACAGGGGGCAGACTATAAAAACAATAAGGGTGCCGGAGCATTATCAGCTGATATTGTAATAGAATCACCGGTTGGAAAAGATGGAAGGGTGATTTCGGTTCTGGATTTTCAGAGAGGTGCAGGGCTTCAAAACCTGCCATCCTTCTTTACATCACCTAATGGAAACACAACAGGAGCAAATAACGATATAGAATCATTTAATAATGACCAGCTTCATGTAGCACAATTCTATTACGAGCACAATATAGTTTCAAGTCTTGTAGTATCGGTAGGGCAATTAGACCCTACAGTCTTTTTTGATATCAACCTCTATGCAAATAACGAAAGGGTGCATTTCCTTGCGAATCAATTTGCAAACAACCCCACGATAGAATTCGGGGCTTCTGAAAACTTCTATGGACCAGGCATAAGGCTGACTTACTCACCTGCTGAACTGCTGGACATAACTGTTGCTGCTTTTGAAGGTGACGGTAATTATGCAGATATCTTTGAAAATCCGTTTCTCATGGCAGAGGCTGATTTTAAAATAAAACCCTTTGATAAAGACGGAATCTACAGGGTCTATTACTGGAGCAGAAAGGCACGTCCTGATTTAACCTATGTTGCAAATCCGAATGATGCAACCTTAATAAACAAAGAAAATAGTGGTGTGGGTCTAAGTATTGAACAGCTAATCACAGATACAGTCGGTATATGGCTAAGGGGAGGTACCCAGAACGAAAAGGTAGCACAATTTGATAAACACATAAGTGGAGGTTTAAACATTACAGGAGATGCATTTAACAGGCCTAATGATGTAATTGGGCTTGGTTATGGCATGACTTCAATGGGAAAAGACTATAAGGATTATAAAACGAGTTCCTCTACAGGCTTTTCTTCAGACACAGAGCAATATATGGAACTTTATTATAATATCTCAATCGGTGAAGCCGCACACTTTAAAGGGTTTCATATTTCACCCGACATGCAGTATGTAATTAACCCTAACGGTAATGCCAATGCCAGCAAATTGTTCATATACGGCATAAGGCTGCAGGCATTTTTTTAATTTAATTTGACAGGAAAGACAGTTTAAATTATAATTTAAAAATCTGTTAAGCGGGAGTAACTCAGTGGTAGAGTGTCACCTTGCCAAGGTGAAAGTCGCGGGTTCAAATCCCGTCTCCCGCTCCATATTTTGCCACAGACTTTCACTGACTAAATACTTAAAAAGAGAATTAGAAATTAGCGAATAAGCAAATTAGCCTGTTTTCTATTGATTCAGTCTGTGAAAATCTGTGGCAAAAAAGTTTTTTTGGGCGCCGTAGCCAAGTGGTAAGGCAGAGGTCTGCAAAACCTTTATTCCCCGGTTCAAATCCGGGCGGCGCCTCCACACTTAACTAACAACTAATTGTGGTTAGTTATAAGTTGTCGGTGAGTTTATAGTTCCATTTTTTTAAGTGCCTTAGTTCCCAGAATCATAGGTATAAAGGTTGCTGCAAGGGACAGGAGAAATATAAGGGCATAGCAGATGTATATCTCTATTCCTCCGATATTATAGAAGAGAAATCTTTTGTAGAAATGGACATATACAGGCCTTGATTCCAACACCACAATCACCCCTATGAAGATAAAGCTCATTATCATGTAAAGGATTCCGCCAGTGCTCATTGCAACCTCTGCAATATTTTCGTATTTAAAGACAGGATATATTGTCCCCATCCCTATCCCCATCCCAACAAGCCCTGCTGTTATGAGGAATATGGAAATTATAGATATTGCCATTATGTAACTATCAGCATCTAAAAATAAGTTGGATACTATTACCAGAATTTCAGCCAGAATTAGCAGCGGGATAAAATACATCCAGAATTTCTCCCACAGAAATTTTTTAAAGTCTATTGGCGATGAATAGATAGCCCAGAAATATTTACCCTCAAGACTCACAGCAGTGAAAACGAATCTGACAGCAATTGCAGAAAGGACAACACCTGCAAGCCCATGATTTAGCACAGAGGTAAGGTTTTTCAAGAATAAACTATCCAAAGGCAAATTTCTTATATTGAACACATAGACAATTACAAGTGCACCAAGCATGAACAACTGCGACCACTGGGCAGTATCCCTGAAAAATAGTTTTATGTCCTTCATAAATAGGTTCTTCTGTACTGTAAATAACTTTTTGAGAAATCTTTCTATTACTATATAGAAAACAGGCTCTCTCCTTCTCTTTGAAGTTTTAAAAGATTCATGTGCAGATGCCCAGCCTGCATGGTATATCTTCTTTGAAGATAAAACCACCAAAACAAAAAATAGGAAGGCTATTAAAAATAAATAGAATATATAAGTAATTGAGGAGTCAATCATCCCATTAGCACCATTTATAATTGCCTTCGCAGCCCATGAGCTTGGAAGGAGAGGATAATCTGGAACCTTAAGACCCTCAACAAATTGGACTATCACATCATCAGGGACATCCTTTCCAAGAAGCACCTCAGGTTTTAAAAATCTGAAAAACATTACAAGTCCAGCACCGAAGATTAGCCCTAAGAATGTCATTACCTGATATGTCTTCTTTGCAGGAAAGAATCTCATGAGAAGCATTGTAATTAAAACACCAATAGCGGCCGGTATTACAATAAATGGCAATATGACAGGAATGAGGAGAAGATAATAAGACAGGCTGGCATTATATACAACTCCATATGCAGTAAATATTGGAAGGCCGAATATCAGAATCATCCATGAACTGTTTATTGCAGTCTGTAAGAATTTTGATATGAATACTGTTGATATTTTAAATGGAAAAGACATGAGCAATTCCAAATCGGAAGATAGATAGATAGTAGATATGGCTGTGATTACATTGGAAAATAAGAGCATGGAGAGGAAGGTAAGAAATATTATGCTTAGCAACTGAGTTATAAGGAGTTCTCCAACATCAAGCGGCAGTCTGTAGAGATAAGTTATTATCCGATAGAAAAAGATGTAATCGCCAATAACGAATAGAAGGGCTAATGTAAAGAGAATAGATAACTTGAAAAGCTTCTTCCTGAACCCATATACAATACTGTTGTGGATTATTGTGCTGCGGAGTTTAAGGATTTGAAGGAGTTGAGTCATTTTTCTTAGTCTTTTCTTTCTGTCGGTTCAATTTTAGAAACTTTTTTTTAATTATATATGCCCAGCAAATAATTTCAACAGAATTTTATGTCAGGAGATTAAGATAACGACAAACCCTTGACTTTAATATCATATCCTTTCATAATTAGTTTTAATGAGTTTATCCGCAGAATTATATGAGTAAACATATCAACATATTTTATGGAAAGAAACAAACTTAAAAAATTATCCGAGCATCTTGGCAAATATCCTGTCATACTGGCATACCTCTTTGGGTCTGAGGCAAAAGGCAAATCGGGTCCTTTAAGCGATATAGACATTGCCCTGTTTATTGATAAAGGCATTAGCAGAGAAGAGCGATTTGACCTGCGGCTCAGGGTATCAAATGAATTATCGTCAATCATGGGTGTAATGGTTGACCTTGTTATATTAAACGATGCACCCATACAGCTTTCTTTTGAAATCATAAAGAATGGAAAATTAATATCTTGCAGTAATAAAGAGACTAAGGTCGATATGGAGGTAGAGATACTATCCAGATATCTTGATAGAAGATATTATGATAAAAGACATGCAGAACTGACTCTGGAGAAGATAGCGGCAGGAGGATTTCAATCCCCATGACTATAAAAGAAAAGATAAGCAGAAAATTAGAGAGCCTGCAAGAGTATGTGGGTTATTTGAAGGGTTACCAGAATTGCACGATAGATGAATTGAAAAGAGACCCCACACTGAGAGGGGCAGTGGAAAGGTATCTGCATCTTTCTGCCGAATGTATTATAGATATTGCCGAGATTATGATTTCGGAGCTTAATCTCAGAAAACCTGAAGAATACAAAGAAAGCATAGATATACTTGGAAAGACGGGGATTATACCGGATGAATTTGCATTTTATTTCTCACCGGTGGCTGGTTTCAGGAATATCCTCGTCCATGAATATGCAAAGATAGATTTGACAGAAGTGCATAGACACCTTCAAAAGGACATTGGAGATTTTGAGAAGTTCTCTAAATATATCATTGATTACCTGAATAAGACTGGTTGATTTATAATTAAATGTTTAAGGGATTCAGTCCATTTTCTGTCATTTTTACTTTACTAATACACAAACGTTTTCATTGATTGACTTGCGCTATGCTTTTTGTTTATGTAGAGAAAACTTGTTAACTATATAGATTATAAGGTTATGCTTTTATTCACTCAACCGACGAACCAAATTCCCCGATCATGGAGGTCATAGCATGAAATCCGTAGACGGCAAATTCGAATCCATTCAGGATTTTTTAGTTGATTATGTTGTAAAACATAAAGGACAGGTTGACTAGAATCTTGAGGATATACTATATTTAGTTGAAATTGAAAAAGTGGCTCCCATGTGGAATAATCCACATACCTAATAAAAAGAAAGGAGCCACAAATGAAGGATAGCACAAAGAAAAGGAAAAAAGCAATAATAGGGATTCAAGCGGC